>JAGWVM010000107.1 GCA_018970895.1 Lysobacteraceae bacterium
GGCACGTGCAGGGTGTAGCCGCCCTCGACGCCGTCCAGCATCAGGTTCTTGATGCGGATGTTGGCGAAGGTGCCGCGCACCATTACGTCATCGTTGCCGCGACGGGAGCCGTACGAGTTGAAGTCCTTCGGGTCGACACCCTTCGAGACGAGGAAACGGCCCGCCGGGCTGTCCTTCTTGATCGAACCGGCCGGCGAGATGTGGTCGGTGGTGATCGAGTCGCCGAACAGGCCCAGCGCCCGGGCACCGTGCACGTCGTCGACCGGCGCCAGTTCCATCGTCATGCCGTCGAAGTAGGGCGGATTCTTGATGTAGGTGGAATCACTCCACTGGTACACCGCGCCGTCAGGGGATTCGATCCGGTTCCAGCGGCTGTCTCCCTTGAACACATCGGCGTAGTTCTTCTCGAACATGGCCGGGTTGATGGCGCCGGCGATGGCGTCGGAAATTTCCTGGTTGGTCGGCCAGATGTCCTTGAGGAACACGTCCTTGCCCTCGGCGTCCTGGCCGATCGGCTCTCGGGTCAGGTCGATATCGAGCGTGCCGGCTAGGGCATAGGCGACCACCAGTGGCGGCGAGGCCAGGTAGTTCATTTTCACTTCCGGATGCACGCGGCCCTCGAAGTTGCGGTTGCCCGACAGCACCGATGCCACCGCCAGGTCGCCTTCGCCGATGCCCTTGCTGATCTCGGCCGGTAGCGGACCGGAGTTGCCGATGCAGGTGGTGCAGCCGTAGCCGACAATGTAGAAGCCGACCTTCTCCAGCTCGTCGAGCAGGGCGGTCTTCTTCAGGTAGTCGGTGACCACCAGCGACCCGGGTCCGATCGAGGTCTTGACCCACGGCTTGGCCTTCAGTCCGCGGGCGGCGGCCTTCTTCGCCACCAGGCCGGCACCGAGCATCACGGCCGGGTTGGAGGTGTTGGTGCAGGAGGTGATCGCGGCGATCACCACCGAGCCGTCCTTCAGGTCGAAGGTCTCGCCGTCCTTGCTCACGCGCACGCTGCCTTCGCCCAGGCTGTTGGCCTCATTGCCGATCGCCGCCGAGCCGCCTTCGTTCTGGAAGCCGGCGGCGTCGCCGTTCTTCGTCTTGCGATTGGCGGTGAGGCCGCCGACCGCGTCGTGGAAACTTTTCTGCACGCCCTCCAGCAGCACGCGGTCCTGCGGGCGCTTGGGGCCGGCCAGCGACGGCTTCACGTCGGCCAGGTCCAGCTCCAGCGTGGTGGTGAACGCCGGCTCGACCGAGCTCTCGTCATGCCACATGCCCTGGGCCCTGGCATAGGCTTCCACCAGGGCGATCTGCTCCTCGCTGCGCCCGGACAGATGCAGGTAGTTCAGCGCTTCCTGGTCGATCGGGAAGATGCCGCAGGTGGCGCCGTACTCCGGCGCCATGTTGGCGATGGTGGCGCGGTCGGCCAGCGGCAGGTGCTTCAGGCCGGTGCCGAAGAACTCGACGAACTTGCCCACCACGCCGAGCTTGCGCAGCATCTGGGTGACGGTCAGTACCAGGTCGGTCGCGGTGACGCCTTCGGCCAGCTTCCCGGTCAGCCTGAAGCCCACCACCTGCGGGATCAGCATCGACGACGGCTGACCCAGCATCGCCGCCTCGGCTTCGATGCCGCCCACGCCCCAGCCCAGCACGCCGAGGCCATTGATCATGGTGGTGTGGGAATCGGTGCCGAAGACGGTGTCCGGGTAGGCCCAGCGTTCCCCGTCGACTTCGCCGGTAAACACCACGCGGGCCAGGTGCTCGAGATTCACCTGGTGCACGATGCCGGTGCGCGGCGGCACCACCTTGAAGTTGTCGAAGGCCTTCTGGCCCCAGCGCAGGAAGCTGTAGCGTTCCTGGTTGCGCTCGAATTCGATGTCGACATTCTTCTCCAGCGCCGACTCCGACCCGTAGGCGTCCACCTGCACCGAGTGGTCGATCACCAGCTCGGCCGGCGCCAGCGGATTGATCTGGGTGGCGTCGCCGCCCAGCCTGACCACGGCGTCGCGCATCGCGGCGAGGTCGACCACGCACGGCACGCCGGTAAAGTCCTGCAGCACCACGCGTGCCGGCATGAAGGCGATCTCGGTGTCCGGCTCGGCGGTGGCTTTCCACGTGGCCACCGCTTCGATCTCCTTCGCGGTGACACTCACGCCGTCCTCGTGGCGCAGCAGGTTCTCCAGCAGGATCTTCAGCGAGTAGGGCAGGCGCTTGAGGTCGAACCGCTGGCCCAGCCTGGCCAGGCTGGCGAACCGGTAGGTGGTGCCGTTGGCCGTGAGGGTGTCGCGGGTGGCGTAGGTGTCCAGCATGGCTGACTCCTTGGTTGCTTGAGGCTGGCGGACGCGGGGAAAGGACCCAACCCATGGTACGCGGGTCGTGGTCAAGGGGACGTCGCGGGGAAGGGCGGTGCGGCGCGCATTGCTCCGCGCTGTCCTCCGGAGGATGCGTGCCCTCGTCTGCACCGCGATGTCGGGTCGCCGGCCGCAGGCGCCAACCCCTGCGACCGGTCGGGTGCCATGCACGATTTCGAACGCTCCCGGAAACGCCGTCTCGCGTTGCGGCTGGATTGGCGCGACTGGCAAAATATAACGGTTTGACGCCGTCGGAAGGCGGCTCCAGGCCTTGCCCGAGTGCCGCTCGACGAACGCCGTCCGGACCGCGCCGGACTATCTCTCCGCGCGTCGCCGAACGGTCCGGGCAGGGCCTCTCCGGTACCTGCGCACCTACCCCAAGGGACTCCCACCATGCTTACCGCCTATCGCCAACACGCCGCCGAACGCCAGGCCCTCGGTGTTCCGCCGCTGCCGCTGACCGCGCAGCAGACCGCCGAGCTGATCGAGCTGCTGAAAAACCCGCCGGCGGGCGAGGAGGCCTTTCTGGTCGAACTGCTGAGCGAGCGTGTGCCGGCTGGCGTGGACGACGCGGCCAAGGTCAAGGCGTCCTACCTGGCGGCGGTGGCGCTCGGCAGCGAGGCCTGTCCGCTGATCAGCCGCGAGCAGGCGACCGAGCTGCTCGGCACCATGCTCGGCGGCTACAACATCCATCCGCTGATCCAGCTGCTGGACGACGCGCAGTTGGGGGGCATCGCCGCCGACGCGCTGAAGAAGACCCTGCTGATGTTCGACTCCTTCCACGACGTGAAGGAAAAGGCCGATGCCGGCAACGCCCACGCGCAGGATGTGCTGAAGAGCTGGGCCGAGGCCGAGTGGTTCACCTCGCGTCCGGAGGTGCCGGCGTCGCTGACCGTCACCGTGTTCAAGGTGCCGGGCGAGACCAACACCGACGACCTGTCGCCGGCGCCCGACGCCACCACGCGTCCGGACATCCCGCTGCACGCGCTGGCGATGTTGAAGAACAAGCGCGACGGTGCGCCGTTCCAGCCGGAAGAGGACGGCAAGCGCGGTCCGATCCAGCTGATCGCGGACCTGAAGACCAAGGGCCACATGGTCGCCTACGTGGGCGACGTGGTCGGTACCGGTTCCAGCCGCAAGAGCGCCACCAACTCGGTGCTGTGGTGGACCGGCGAGGACATCCCGTTCATCCCGAACAAGCGCTTCGGCGGCGTCTGCCTGGGCAGCAAGATCGCCCCGATCTTCTACAACACCATGGAAGACGCCGGTGCACTGCCGATCGAGCTGGACGTCTCGAAGATGGAGATGGGCGACGTCGTCGAGCTGCGCCCGTACGAGGGCAAGGCGCTGAAGAACGGCGAGGTGATCGCCGAGTTCCAGGTGAAGTCCGACGTGCTGTTCGACGAGGTGCGCGCCGGCGGCCGCATCCCGCTGATCATCGGCCGCGGCCTCACCGCCAGGGCGCGCGAGGCGCTGGGCCTGCCGGCCTCGACCCTGTTCCGCCAGCCGCAGCAGCCGGCCGACACGGGCAAGGGCTACTCGCTGGCGCAGAAGATGGTCGGCCGCGCCTGCAGCCTGCCGGAAGGCCAGGGCGTGCGCCCGGGCACCTACTGCGAGCCGAAGATGACCTCGGTCGGTTCGCAGGACACCACCGGTCCGATGACCCGCGACGAGCTGAAGGACCTGGCTTGCCTGGGCTTCTCGGCCGACCTGGTGATGCAGTCGTTCTGCCACACCGCCGCCTACCCGAAGCCGGTGGACGTGAAGACCCACCACACGCTGCCGGAATTCATCTCCACCCGCGGCGGCATCTCGCTCAAGCCCGGCGACGGCGTGATCCACAGCTGGCTCAACCGCATGCTGCTGCCGGACACCGTCGGCACCGGCGGCGACAGCCATACCCGCTTCCCGATTGGCATCTCGTTCCCGGCCGGCTCCGGCCTGGTCGCGTTCGCCGCGGCCACCGGCGTGATGCCGCTGGACATGCCCGAGTCGGTGCTGGTGCGCTTCAAGGGCGAGCTGCAGCCGGGCGTCACCCTGCGTGACCTGGTCAACGCGATCCCGTACTACGCGATCAAGCAGGGCCTGCTCACGGTTGCCAAGCAGGGCAAGAAGAACATCTTCTCCGGCCGTATCCTGGAGATCGAGGGCCTGCCGGACCTGAAGGTGGAGCAGGCGTTCGAGCTGTCCGACGCCTCGGCCGAGCGCTCGGCCGCCGGCTGCTCGGTGCGTCTGAACAAGGAGCCGATCATCGAATACCTCAACAGCAACATCACGCTGCTGAAGGTGATGATCGCCCAGGGCTACAAGGACGCCCGCAGCCTGCAGCGCCGCATCGCCAAGATGGAAGAGTGGCTGGCCAACCCGCAGCTGCTCGCGCCGGATGCCGATGCCGACTACGCCGCAGTCATCGAGATCGACCTGGCCGACGTGCACGAGCCGATCGTGGCCTGCCCGAACGATCCGGACGACGTGAAGACGCTGTCCGAGGTGGCCGGCGCGCACATCGACGAGGTGTTCATCGGTTCGTGCATGACCAATATCGGCCACTTCCGCGCGGCGTCGAAGCTGCTGGAAGGCAAGCGCGACATCCCGACCAAGCTGTGGGTAGCCCCGCCGACCAAGATGGATGCGCAGGAGCTGACCAAGGAAGGCCACTACGGCACCTTCGGCACCGCCGGTGCGCGGATGGAGATGCCGGGCTGCTCGCTGTGCATGGGCAACCAGGCGCAGGTGAAGGAGGGCGCCACGGTGTTCTCCACCTCCACCCGCAACTTCCCCAACCGCCTCGGCAAGAACTCCAACGTCTACCTCGGCTCGGCCGAGCTGGCGGCGGTGTGCTCGCGCCTGGGCCGGATCCCGAGCAAGGCCGAGTACATGGAGGCCATGGGCGTGATCAACGCCAGCGGCGCGGCGATCTACAAGTACATGAACTTCGACCAGATCGAGGACTTCAAGGAAGTCGCCGACACCGTCGCCGGCTGAACCGGCCCGCGATGAGCCCGACGAAGCCCGGCCCCGTGCCGGGCTTTGTCGTTATGCTGTGCGGCCAAGCGGCGGGGGCAGGCGCGCCCGCGCACAGCGGAGCCCGACGCCCGGATGATTTCCAGCCTTCTCTCGGTCGTGTCCCTGCGCGACCTCACCCTGGTCCAGGCGGTCAGTCGCCACGGCAGCTTCAACAGCGCGGCGCGGGCCATGCACATCAGCCCGTCGGGACTGTCGCACCAGGTGCAGAAGGTCGAGCAGGCGCTCGGCGCGCCGCTGTTCGAGCGGGGCGGTCGGCGCATCGTGCCTACTGCCGGCGGCCGCCGGCTGCTCGAACAGATCGATGCGGTGCTGGCCGCCGCCGAGCACCTGCAGCAAGCGGCCCGGGCCGGCGAAGTCGCTTTCGGCGGCGAATTGCGGCTGGGCGTGCCGGCGTCGCTCGGCCCCTACCTGCTGCCGCACCTGATCGCCCCGTTTCCGCAGCACTTCCCGGGTGCCCGGCTGAGCCTGTCCGAGGGCAAGCCGAAGGGCCTGCTGCGTCGCCTGCACGAAGGCGAGCTGGACGCCGTGCTCGGCCCGCCGCCGGCGGTGTCGCCCGCGGGGATCGCCAGCCGGTCGCTGTTCTTCGAGCCCTGGGAAGTGATGCTGCGTGCGGACCATCCGCTGGCCGGCAAGTCGACGCTGGCACTCAGCCAGCTCGATCCGGCCGAGGCCACCGTGATGGCCGAATACCACCCCGATGGCGCAGCGGCCGCGGGGCAGGTGCAGGACGTGAGCCTGGAGAGCCTGGCGGCGCTGGTCGAGCTGCGCGGGGGCTACGCGCTGGTGCCGGCGCTGGCGCGGGACCGCCTCTCGTCGATCGCGGCGGTGACCCTGGCCAAGATCCGCGGGCCGGCGCCCGGCCGGGATATCTCGCTGTACTCGCGGGAGGCCTCGCCGTGGGGCGAGGATCTTGCGTCGTTCGCCGAATTGCTGCGCGAGATCGCGCGCCGCCGACCGGGATTGCGCCTGCTCGACTGAGTGCCGGCGTTGCGGCCCTCAACCGTTCTCGAGGGTCGAGCCGGTAAGCAGGCCGCGGGCGAGCATTGCGCACTGTTTCCGGTGTACCAGCAGCTGCCACTGCCGCCCGCCGACCTGTCGCCACAGTACCGCCGAACGCACCGCGGCCAGCAGGCTGGTGCGCACGCGCTCGACGATCGCCTCCTGGCGCAGCATCTGCGGATTGCCGGTCACCATCACCCGCGGCTTCAGGGGAGACAGCGTGGCCACGTAGAGCGCGGCCAACCGGGCGATGACCTGGCTTGAATACTTGCCGAAATGGTCCACTTGCCGCTGTGCGGCGAGCAACCCCTGCTGCAACTCCTCGCGCAGGCTGGCGTGACGGGAGAGGGTGCGCTCCAGTCGCATCACGGTGATCGCCATCCGCGTGACCGCCATGTCGCTGGAGCTGTCCTCCAACTGGGCGACCAGCGTGCGCAGGCCCAGCCGCAGCGCCGAGGTTCGGCCATAGACGCCCACCACCGAGTCGGCGTCGATGCGGAACACGCTGTCCACGCTGGCCTCGAAGGCCGCCTCGTCGCAGCGTCCCTGGTTCGCCAGTTGCTGGGCCAGCGCGGTGGCCTGGAACAGGCCGGCCAGCGCGAGCACGCGCTCTTCATTCATTGCAAACAGATTGGACAGCACGTCTCACGACTCCGGTGGAACAGGGGGCAGGCCGCCGAACGGGGCGTCGGTGGCGGCGATCACCGCGCCGCCGAGGCAGGCTTCGCCGGCATAGAACACCACCGACTGTCCGGGCGTGACTGCCCGTTGAGGCTCGTCGAAGCGCACGTCGAGGCGCCCGTCCCGAATGAGCACCTCGCAGGTCTGGTCGGTCTGGCGGTAGCGCGTCTTGGCGGTGCAGCGGAACTGGCCGGCCGGCGCCTCGCCGGCCACCCAGTGGGGGTGATCGGCCAGCAGCCGGGAGGACTGAAGCCAGTGGTTCTCGCCCCCCTGGGCGACGTAGAGGATGTTCGCCGGCACGTCCTTGCCTACCACGTACCAGGCCTCGCCGCTGGCGCCGTGGCGCCCGCCGATGCCCAGGCCCTGACGCTGGCCGAGGGTGTAGTACATCACACCCTGGTGTTCGCCGACCTCGCGTCCGTCGGGCGTGCGCATCGCGCCCGGCCGGGCCGGGATGTACTGCTCCAGGAACGCGCGGAAGTCGCGCTCGCCGATGAAGCAGATGCCGGTGGAATCCTTCTTGGCGTGGGTCGGCAGGCCGGACTCGCGGGCCATGGTGCGGACCTGCTCTTTCGGCAGGTGACCGATCGGGAACAACGTGGCGGCCAACTGGGCCTGGCCGATCGCGTGCAGGAAGTAGGTCTGGTCCTTGGCCACGTCGGCGGCGCGCAGCAGGCGGTAGCGGCCGTCGCGTTGGTCCGACCGCGCGTAGTGGCCGGTGGCGATCTTCTCCGCTCCCAGCGCGCGGGCCTCGTCCAGGAAGGTCTTGAATTTGATCTCGCGATTGCACAGCACGTCCGGGTTCGGCGTGCGGCCGTCGCGGTACTCGGCAAGGAAGTGTTCGAACACGCCGTCCCAGTACTCGGCGGCGAAGTTGCGCGCGTGGAAAGGGATGCCGAGGCGCCCGCACACGCCCAGCGCATCCTTGCGGTCGGCATCGGCAGTGCAGGGCCCGGAGCGCTCGTCCTCTTCCCAGTTCTGCATGAACAGGCCCTCGACCGTGTGGCCGGCCTGCTGCAGGACCAGGGCGGCGACCGACGAGTCGACGCCTCCGGAGATGCCCAGCATCACCCTCACGGGTAACGATCCCCGTCGAGCAGGCTCGTGACTGCATCCAGCGGCAGGCGCCGGCCGGCGAGCCAGGCGTCGATGCTCAGCAGCACCAGCGGACTGCGCAGGCGGTCGCCGAGCCCGGCGATTTCCTCACGGGTCAGCCAGAGCGCGCGGCGGATGCCGGTGTCGAGTGGCCGCGCCGGATCATGGCCGAGGGCCCGGGCGGCGAAGCTGAAGCGCACCACGCCGTCGCCATGCTCGGTGCTGCGCCACTGGTGGATGCCGATCAGGTGCTGCAGTTCGACCGTCCAGCCGGTCTCCTCCAGTGTCTCGCGGACCGCGGCGGTGGCGAGGCTTTCGCGGTCGTCCAGATGACCGGCCGGCTGGTTGTAGGCCAGACGTCCGCCGACTTCCTCCTCGACCATCAAGTAGCGATCGCCGTCCGCCACCACGCAGGCGACAGTGACGTGCGGGCACCACACGGACGGAGAAGACGAGGCGGGCATGTCGGCTTGCCTTGCGGCACTGGAAAAGCGCTGATTGTGCCATCACCTCAGTCCCCGCCGCCAAAGCTGCATCCCCTGCGGCGTAGAATCCGTAACCACTGGCAATCGACATTCCTTTCCCGATGGCAAACCAACCCGAACACGAGCAGGGCCCCGGACACGGCCTGGCGCTGGAACCCTCCCGTCCGGAGGTGGCACGGCCGCCGCTGTATCAAGTTCTGCTCATGAATGACGATTTCACCCCCATGGACTTCGTGGTGGAGGTGCTGCGTGGTTTCTTCAGCATGGACCAGGAAAAGGCCGTGCAGGTGATGCTCCACGTGCATACCCGCGGCCGGGGGGTGTGCGGCGTGTTCACCCGCGAGGTGGCCGAGACCAAAGTCACCCAGGTGAACGAATATTCACGTGCCCATCAGCACCCGCTGTTGTGCACTATGGAAAAGCTCTAGGCGACCCCACTTTTGGCGCTATCGCGGCCGCCCCAGGCCGCAGCCATATCACCGGGAGACGGTCCGGATGTTCAGCAAGGATCTCGAAGTCACCATCGGCCAGTGCTACAAGCAGGCGCGCGAGCAGCGTCATGAATTCATGACGGTGGAGCACCTGCTGCTGGCGCTTACCGACAACCAGTCCGCCGCCGGTGCCCTGCGTGCATGCGGTGCGGATATCCCGCGGCTCGCCCATGAGCTGGAAAAGATCATCGGCGAGACCGTGCCCGTGCTGCCGCCCGGCGACGAGCGCGACACCCAGCCCACGCTCGGTTTCCAGCGTGTGCTGCAACGGGCGGTCTACCACGTGCAGTCGTCCGGGCGTAAGGAGGTCACCGGCGCCAACGTGCTGGTGGCGATCTTCGGCGAGAAGGATTCCCATGCCGTGTACTTCCTGCATCAGCAGGAGATCACCCGGCTGGACGTGGTCAACTACATCTCGCACGGCATCGCCAAGATCGGCGAAGAGCCGCCGGCCGGCCCGGCGGCCGGCGAGCGCGAGGGCGAGGAAGGCGGAGAAGGCAAGGGCAATCCCCTGAGCGAGTACGCCAGCAATCTCAACGAGCTGGCGCTGGAAGGCAAGATCGATCCGCTGATCGGCCGCGCCGACGAGATCGAGCGCACCATCCAGGTGCTGTGCCGGCGCCGCAAGAACAACCCGCTCTACGTGGGCGAGGCCGGCGTGGGCAAGACCGCACTGGCCGAGGGCCTGGCCAAGCGCATCGTCGACGGCGAGGTGCCCGAAGTGCTCGAGAGCGCCACGATCTGGTCGCTCGACCTTGGCGCGCTGGTCGCGGGCACCAAATACCGCGGCGATTTCGAGAAGCGCCTGAAGGCGGTCATCGGCCAGCTCAAGAAGCAGCCGGGCGCGATCCTGTTCATCGACGAGATCCACACGATCATCGGCGCCGGCTCGGCGTCCGGCGGCACCATGGACGCGTCGAACCTGATCAAGCCGATGCTGGCCTCCGGCGAGCTGCGCTGCATCGGCTCGACCACCTTCCAGGAATTCCGCGGCATCTTCGAGAAGGACCGCGCGCTGGCCCGCCGCTTCCAGAAGATCGACGTGGTCGAGCCGACCGTGGCCGACTCCATCGAGATCCTCAAGGGCCTCCGCTCGCGCTTCGAGGAGCACCACTCGGTGGCCTACACCAACGAGGCGCTGAAGGCAGCGGTGGACCTGTCGGTCAAGCACATCCCCGACCGGCTGCTGCCGGACAAGGCGATCGACGTGATCGACGAGGCCGGCGCGCGCCAGCGGCTGATGCCGGAAGACCAGCGCAAGGCCACCATCGACGTGCCCGAGGTGGAGTACATCGTGGCCAAGATGGCACGCATCCCGGCCAAGCAGGTCTCGGCGTCCGACCGCGACGTGCTGAAGAACCTGGAGCGCAACCTCAAGATGGTGGTGTTCGGACAGGATCAGGCGATCGAGGCGCTTACCGCATCGATCAAGATGGCTCGTTCCGGGCTGGCCGATCCGTCCAAGCCGATCGGCAGCTTCCTGCTGGCCGGCCCCACCGGTGTGGGCAAGACCGAGGTCACCAAGCAGTTGGGCATGCAGCTGGGCATCGAGATGATCCGCTTCGACATGTCCGAGTACATGGAGGCGCACTCGGTGTCGCGGCTGGTCGGAGCCCCCCCGGGCTACGTCGGCTTCGACCAGGGCGGCCTGCTGACCGAGGCCGTCACCAAGCACCCGCACTGCGTGCTGCTGCTTGACGAGATCGAGAAAGCACACCCGGACGTGTTCAACATCCTGCTGCAGGTGATGGATCGCGGCGTGCTGACCGACACCAACGGGCGCGAGGCGAACTTCAAGAACGTGATCCTGGTGATGACCACCAATGCGGGCGCCCAGCAGGCGTCGCGCCGCGGCATCGGTTTCGTCAAGCAGAACCATACGACCGACGCGATGGAGGTGATCCGCCGCATGTTCACGCCGGAGTTCCGCAACCGGCTGGACGCGATCATCCAGTTCAATTCGCTGGATTTCGATCACATCCTGCGCGTGGTCGACAAGTTCCTGATCGAGCTGGAGTCGCAGCTGGCCGAGAAGCACGTCTCGCTGGACGTGGATGCCGACGCCCGTCGCTGGCTGGCCGAACACGGTTTCGACCCGCAGATGGGGGCGCGGCCGATGGCCCGGGTGATCCAGGAGAGGGTCAAGCGGGCGCTGGCCGACGAGCTGCTGTTCGGCAAGCTGTCCGACGGCGGCAAGGTGCGGCTGGGGGTGCGCGATGGCGAGCTGACGGTGGACACCGAGTCGGCCGAAAAGCTGCCGGCCGTGGTGGAGTGATGGCGGATCCCGCGGGGCGTGGCCCCGCGGGACCGGACACGAAAAAAGGCGACGCCGCGGCGTCGCCTTTTTTTTCCCGCCGCGGCGCGAAGGCGGCCGCGACCGGGTCGTCCGCTTACTTCATGCGGTAGGTGATGCGACCCTTGGTCAGGTCGTAGGGGGTCATTTCGACCTTCACCTTGTCGCCGGTCAGGATGCGGATGTAGTGCTTGCGCATG
>JAGWVM010000246.1 GCA_018970895.1 Lysobacteraceae bacterium
TTGCTTTCGCCGGTGCCCACCCAGACCAGGTTGGGATTGGACGGTGCCAGCGCGATGGCGCCGATCGAGGCGCTGGCTTCGTGGTTGAAGATCGGCTTGAAGTGCTCGCCGCCGTCGGTGGTTTTCCACACGCCACCGGCCGCTGCGCCGACGTAGAAGGTCAGCGGGTCGCCGGGAATACCCGCCACGGCAGAGACGCGACCACCGGCGATCGCCGGGCCCAGATTGCGAAACTTCAGCTGGGCAAACGGCCCCTTGCCTGCGTCCGTGGAGGAAGGCGACGCCGGAGCCGTGGCGGCGCAAACGGGCATCACCGCAAGCGCGGAGAGGATGGCAAAGGACAGGATGCGGCGACGGTGGCTGGACATGGACGGTGTTTCCCCCTGGCGGTAACGGACGTGCGGCGATGCAGCCCGCACGCATTCGGAATCCCCTCGAATGTGCGGCGGCGGTTCGAGCCGTTGCAAGTGACGAAGGTACTGGCTGCCCCACGCAATATGTTTCGCCCGCCGCATGCTGGCGATGTTCCCCGGGACGTTGCTCACCGGCATGAAACCTTTCCAGCCGGGGCGTCGATGGCCGAGACCGGCACGGAGGCTCCGCCCGTTGCAGTGATGGCGCCAGGCGGCGAGGAGATCGCCCTGCGGAAGGGAGCTGCGCAGCTCCTTGCGCAGGCGAATTCGCGCAGGCTGGCACGGATGACGCGTCCGGATTTACCGTCGGCGCGCGGGGTCCATCGGCCGGTCCGCCGGTGCTTCCGTCGGCTTCGACGGGAGATGAAGCCGAAGATGCGCGAGCGATCGCTGCTAGGAGCTTGCCGTCGCGCGCTTGGCCGCAGCGCCCTGACGCAGTGCATAAAAATGCGCGACGAAGTCGTCCAGGGTGCTGCCCTCGATCGCCGTGCGCAGGCCGGCCATCAGCCGCTGGTAATGCCGCAGGTTGTGCATGGTGGCCAGCTGGCTGGCGAGGATCTCGTTGCAGCGGTCCAGGTGGCGCAGGTAGGCGCGGCTGAAGCCGTTGGCGCAGGCATAGCAGTCGCAGCCCTCCTCGATCACCCGGGTGTCGTCGGCAAACCTGGCGTTGCGGATGCGCAGCGTGCCTTCGGGCACGAACAGGAAGCCGTTGCGGGCGTTGCGGGTGGGCATCACGCAGTCGAACATGTCGATGCCGCGGCGCACCGCCTCGACGATGTCTTCCGGACGGCCCACGCCCATCAGGTAGCGCGGCTTGTCCGCCGGCAGCAGCGAGACGGTGAAATCCAGCGTGTGGTTGCGCTCGGCTTCCGGCTCGCCCACCGCCAGGCCGCCAACCGCATAACCGTCGAAACCGATGGCCACGAGACCCTCGGCCGAACGCCGGCGCAGCGGCTCGTAGACACTGCCCTGCACGATGCCGAACAGGCTGTTGGGATTGTTCAGATCGTCGAACGCCCGACGCGAGCGCTCGGCCCAGCGCAGGCTCAGCTCCATCGACTCGCTGGCGACCTTCTCGGTGGCCGGGTACGGCGTGCATTCGTCGAAGATCATCGCGATGTCCGAGTCCAGCACGGTCTGGATCTTCATCGAGACTTCCGGCGACAGGAACACCTTGGAGCCGTCCACCGGCGAGGCGAAGGTCACGCCCTCCTCGGCCAGCTTGCGCTTGTGCGCCAGCGAGAACACCTGGAAACCGCCCGAATCGGTGAGGATCGGCTTGTTCCAGCCGATGAAGCGGTGCAGCCCGCCGAATTTCTCGATGATCTCCAGCCCGGGGCGCAGGAACAGGTGGAAGGTGTTGCCGAGGATGATCTCGGCACCGATATCGACGATGTCGCGCGGGGTCATCGCCTTCACCGAGCCGTAGGTCCCCACCGGCATGAAGGCCGGGGTCTGCACGGTGCCGCGGGCGAAGGTCAGCTGCCCGCGACGGGCCGCGCCGTCGGTGGCCTTGAGATCGAACGTCAGGGAAGTCATCCGGCGCATTGGAGCCGGGCCGGCACGCCGTCCGACCGGTGCGGCGCCCGGGGCCGGCTATACTTGCCGGCTCCCCCACGGCAAGCACAGGCCACACATGCGCGAGGAACACGTCCGAGAACTGGTCGACCTGCTCGAACTGGAGCGGCTGGAGGACAACCTGTTCCGCGGCCAGAGCCGGGACATCGGCACGCGCTTCGTGTTCGGCGGGCAGGTGCTGGGCCAGGCGCTGTCCGCCGCCCAGCGC
>JAGWVM010000108.1 GCA_018970895.1 Lysobacteraceae bacterium
CCGGAGTCCGAAGGCGGCATCCTGCAGCCGGAAACCGCCAGCAGCAGCGAACTGGGCCTCAAGGGCCGGCACTTGAATGGCCGGCTCAGCTGGGACGCGTCGGTGTTCGACATGGATTTCCGCCACCTGGTGGTGACCCAGGCGGTGAACGGGCTGCCCGGCCTGGTCAACGCCGGCACCGAGCATTTCAAGGGTGTCGAACTGGACGGCCGTTTCAAGTTCAGCGATGCGCTGGCCGTGGTGGCCACCTATGCCTGGCACGATGCCCGGTTCGGCCATGGCGTGCAGCTGGTGGGCGGCACGCCGGTGCAACTGCAGGGCAGATTCCTGGAGCTGTCGCCGCGGCATCTGGCCAGTGCGGGAATCACCTATGCGCCGCGCGCAGGCTTCTCCGCGTATGCGGTGGCCGACTACAGCGGCGCCGATTTCCTCGACCGGCGCAACAGCGCGAGGGCCGGCGGCTACACCAGCTTCGACGCCGGCATCGGCTACCGCCATGGCGCCTGGGAGTTGCGTCTTGACGGCCACAACCTCGGCGACCGGCGCGATGCGGCCGCGGCCAGCGAGCTGGGCACCGGGCAGTATTACCTGTTGCCGGCGCGCTCCGTGCAACTGAGCGTGAGCCGCGATTTCGGCGTGCGCTGACCCGGCGCGGTTCAGCCGGTGGCC
This sequence comes from Lysobacteraceae bacterium, assembly GCA_018970895.1. GTDB lineage: Bacteria > Pseudomonadota > Gammaproteobacteria > Xanthomonadales > Rhodanobacteraceae > Dyella_A. The sequence goes on from JAGWVM010000108.1 coordinate 670, forward strand.
GCGCTGCGCACCCGCAGCGTCAGCAAGGCGGCGATCAGCAGGCCCAGGCCGGCCAGCCGGATCACGTTCTCCGGGTCGTCGCCCAGCACGCGGTGATACAGCAGGGGAATGGTGACGATCTGCAGCAGCATCGGCAGCACGATGAAGCCGTTGAAGATGCCCATGTAGACGCCGACGCGATCGGCCGGGATGCTGCCGGCCAGCATCGCGTAGGGGTTGCCCATCATGCTGCCCCAGCTCAGGCCCAGGCCGAGCATCGGCAGGAACAGCAGCCACGGGTCGTGGATCAGCGGCAGGCCCAGCAGGCCGGCGCCGCCCGTCAGCAGGCAGGCGGCATGCAGCCGCTGCGGCCCCATCCGCCGCGCCAGCGGCATCATCGCGATGGCGGCGGCGAAGGCGATGAAGTTGTAGAAACCGCCGATGCGGCCGGTGATCAGCACCGCCTCGCCGAAGCCGGGCGTGGCCGCGTCGGTGCTGCCGTACAGGGTGCGTGCCAGCGACACCGTGATGTACTCCCAGTAGCAGAACATCGCGTACCACTGGAACAGCATCATCACCGCCAGCTGGCGCATGGTGCCGGGCATCTCGCGCAGCGCGGCGAGGATCTCGCGCAGGGTGGCGGAGACCGAACGGGGGACAGCGCGCATGCGCGCTCGTTCGGCCTCCGACAAGGGCAGCTCCGGCGTCGTCCACACCGACCAGCCGATCGACACCAGCGAAAAGATCGCGCCGATCACGAAGGCGGTGACCACCGCGTAGGGGATGCCGTGGGCATTGGTCGAGGCCATGCTCATGCCGGACACCACCAGCAGCGACGGGGTCAGGTAGGCCAGGGTCTGCGACAGCCCGGTGAACGCGCTCTGGGTGAGAAAGCCGACCGCGTGTTGCGCATGGTCGAGGCGGTCGCTGACGAAGGCGCGGTAGGGCTCCATCGTCACGTTGTTGGCGGCGTCCAGGATCCACAGCAGGCTGGCCGCCACCCACAGCGCCGGGCTGAACGGCATCGCCAGCAGGCACAGGCTGCAGATCAGCGCGCCGACCAGGAAGTACGGCGTGCGCCGGCCGAAACGGCTGTCGGTGCGGTCGCTCATCGCGCCGATCAAGGGCTGCACCAGCAGCCCGGTGATCGGACCGGCCAGCCACAGGTAGGGCAGGGTGGCGTCGTTGGCGCCGAGGTACTTGTAGATCGGGCTCATGTTGCTCTGCTGCAGCCCGAAGCTGAACTGGATGCCGAAGAACCCGACGTTCATGTTGACGATCTGCCAGAACGCGAGGCGAGGCTTGCGGGCATTCATCACGGCGCGTCTCCGGTCCGGTGATCGAGGCTGGCCAGCGTCGTCCGCCACGTGGCGTACGCGGACGGGTCGGCCGGCAGCGCGCCGCGCCATCCGCAACTGGCGCTGGCGAAGGCGACCGCGTGCTCGAGCACGGCTTCCGCCGCGTGTCCCCGCGCCAGTCCGGCCAGCATCATGCCGCTGAACGCGTCGCCGGCGCCCACGGTGTCGACCAGCGCCGACAGCGTGGGTGCCGCGACCCGCGCGGTGCACCGGCCGCCGGCATCCCAGGCGACGGCGCCGTCGGCGCCGTGGGTGACCAGCAGCGTGCGCGTACCGGTCCGCTCGCACAGGGCGGCGATGCCGCCGTCGCGATCACCCACCGCCGGCATGCCCCACGATCCCGACATGCCCAGCCAGCCGAGCAGGCGCACCAGCTCCTCCTCGCTGAGCTTCAGCACCGCGATCTCGCGCAGCAGCGCCAGGATGCCCGCCGGTGCGGGGCCCGCGGCCCGCCAGTTGAGGTCGACGTAGGCACGATGCCGCCGCGTCGCGCGCACCGCGGCAAGGGCCTGCCGCGAGGCGTCGGCGCGCAGCGCCAGCGTGCCGAAGTACAGCCAGCCGCCCTCGGCGGCCTGCCGGGCCGCGGCGATCGCCGCCTCGGCATCGATGCGATCGAACGCCTGCGCGTCGGGAATCTCGAATGCATGGCCGGCCGGACCCTCGTGCACCACCACCTGCGCCGTCGCACGGTCGGCCTGCACGGCATCCAGCGACAGCCCGCAACGCATGGCCGCATCACGCAGCACCGCGCCGGCCGCATCGTCGCCCACCCGGCTCAGCAGCACCGGCGACAGGCCGAGCGCCGCCAGGTGGCAGGCCACGTTGAACGGCGCGCCGCCGGGCACCATGCCGTCGGCGAACGCGTCCACCAGCGCCTCGCCGAACACCAGCGGGCGATTCGATTCATGCATCGCGCGACTCCCTTTCCGGCATGACCCACAGCGTGGCCCAGGGCGCCAGCGTGCGCACGTCGCCGGCATCGTCCACGCCGCTGCTGATCGTGCCGCGCACGTCCGCCGGCAGGCCGAGCGCCGCGAGATCGACCGCCACCGGCTCGCGACCGAAGTGGAACAGCGCCAGCGCATCGGGGCCGCGTCGCAGCGCGAGCAGGCCGGGGTGGCCGGCATCGATGACCTGCACCGCATCCCGCGCCGGGAAGCCGGGCCGTCGCCGCGCCGCGACCAGCGCCCGCAGCGCCGCGAACGTGCTGGCGGGCACGCCGCGCTGCTGCTCCAGCGCTTCCATCGCCACGGTCGACAGGTGCGGACGCTGCAGCCAGCGACCGTCCGCCGCGATGCGCTCGCGGTCGGCCGGGTCGGCGTTGTTGCCCTGGCCCAGCTCGTCGCCCATGTAAAGCAGCGGTACCGCGCCGACCCACAGGGCCAGCGCGTGCATCAGCACGAAGCGGCGCAGGGCAGCCGGATCCGGTGCCACATACGGGTCGATCGGCAACCCGAACAGCGCCGCGGCCATACCGTTGCTGCCGTGGATCGCGTCGTCGTCGCCAGCCTGGAACGCCGCACCGCGGGCGAAGCTGCCCGGCACCCGGCCTTCCAGGAACGCCGCCGCGCGGCCAATGCGGTCATGGAAATCCTCGCCCGCCGACTCCACCAGCGGGCGCAGTACGCTCCACACGATGTCGTCATGGCAGCGCACGTAAGTGATCCAGCCGGTGCCCGGCGGGGTCGCCGGCGTGCCGGCCAGCAGCCGCCGTGGCAGCGCTGCGTCGCCTTCGGCCAGGGCCGCCCACGCGCTGGCCATCAGCCCGCTGTGGTACGCCAGCTGGCATTCCCGGCCGCGCCGGTCGCCCTCGCCGAAATACGGCATCACCTGCTCGACCGGGACGATCGCCTCGGCCTTCAGCAGCACGCCCGGTGCCACCAGCGCGGCGCAGGCGCGCAGCGCGGCCAGCACCACGTGCACCTCGGGCTGGTTGAGGCAGTCCGTGCCCGGCCGCTTCCACAGGAACGGCGCCGAATCGAGCCGGAACACTTCCACCCCGTGGTTGGCCAGCCGCAGCATCGCCTGGGCCATCTCGGCGAACACCGGCGGGTGCGCGTAGTCGAGGTCCCACTGGAACGGATAGAACGTGGTCCACACCCAGCCGCCCATCGCCGGCACGTGGGTGAAATTGCCCGGCGCGGCCTGCGGAAACACCTGGCCCAGCGTCGCCTCGTAGGCCTCCACTTGCGCGCGGTCGGTGAGCACGTGGAAGAACGCGCGCCTGTCCGCGTCGCCGGCCATCGCCGCGCGGGCCCAGGCGTGGTCGTCGGCGACGTGGTTGAGCACCAGGTCCGAACACAGGCTGATGCCGGCCTCACGCAGCCGCGCGGTGAGCGCGTCCAGGTCGGCCATGCTGCCGTAGGCCGGATCCACCTCGTCGAAGCTGGCCACGGCGAAGCCGCCGTCGCTGTCGCCGCTGCGCGCGCGCAGGAACGGCAGCAGGTGCAGGTAGTCCACGCCGAGCTGGGCCAGATGGGGAATCCGCCCGGCGACGCCGGCCAGCGTGCCGCCGAAGCGGTCCACATAGGCCGAGTAGCCCAGCATGCGCTGCTCGATGAACCAGTCCGGGCGCGACTCGCGCGCGCGGTCCAGTGCGGCCAGGTCACCCGGTCGTGCCGCCGCCAGCGCACCCAGCGACTGGCACAGCGCGCCCAACCAGTCGGCGAAGCCGTCGCGGTGGCCGTAGAGCGAGGCGAGCCGCGCCACCAGTGCCTCGCCGGCCCGGTCGAACCGCTGCGACCCCTCGGCCTCGCGGTCGGCGGGCAGGGCCTGGAGGAAACGGCCGCGGGCCGCCGCGATCCATGCGGATCGCGACGGCCCGGCCACAGGGGAGTCGGCGTGGTTCAAGGTCACAGACGGTAATGCCAGCTGGCGTAGATGGTGCGGCCGAGGATCGAGCGTGCGGTGTTCAGGCCGTTCGCGGTGACGCTGCCAGGGCTCTGGTCGATCTCGGTCAGGCCGACGGCGTTGAACAGGTTGTCGGCCTGCAGCGTGATCGCGTTGCGGTCGTTGACGTTGTAGCGGGCGAACGCGTTCACCTGGGTGTAGCCCGGCATCACCAGCCCGTTCGGGTTGGTCGCGTACGACTTGGTGGTGCCCAGCACCGTGGCACCGAGGTCGAAGTCGCCCACGTGCCAGGTCGGCGCGAGCTGGTAGACCCAGGTGGCCTGGCGCTGCGGCACGTTGCCGACGTCAGCAGGGGTGATCGCGTCCTTGGTGATGCGCGAGTGGGTCCAGGTGACACCGCCGCGCACGCTGAAGCTGCCGTAGTCGACCGAACCCTCCACCTCCACGCCGTGCGACTTGTAGTTGCGGCTGATCAGGAACTGCGTCTGCGAGGTGACGTCCTGGTTCTGTTCCTGCGTGGTGGCATAGAACCCGGTGACGAACAGGCTGGCGTGGCGGGTGTTCCACTTCACGCCGCCCTCGTACTGCTTGACCACGTTCACCGCCACGCCGCTGGGCGCGGTGCCGTTGTCGAGCAGGCCGCCGCCGAACAGCAGGCGGTCGGCGTTGAAGCGTGCGCCGCGGCTGGCGCGGCCGAACAGGGCCAGTTCGTCGGTAAGCAGGTAGTTCGCGCCGAACGAGTACTCCAGGTGGCTCTTGGTGTAGTGGATCGGCTTGGCGGCGTTGTTGTCCACCACCGGCACGGTCTGCTCCGGTACCTGCAGGGTGCCGTCGTTGTTCACGTCGATCGGGGTCACGCCGCTGGCGCCGGCGTAGCTGCCGCGCGCCCGCATGCGGTCATAGCGCAGTCCTGCGTCGATCTGCCAGGCGCCCGGCTGCCACGACAGCGAGACGTACGGCGCGTCGGTGTCGTAGTGCGCGTCGTACGAGCGCACGCAGCAGTTGCCCCAGTACGGCGTGCCGTAGGCCACCAGCCCGTTCTGGGTGAGCTTGTTGCCGTTGGCGTTGTAGACGTCGAGCAGACTCGCGTCCTTGCCCTGCACGGTTTCCAGATAGGTGTTCCAGTGCCAGTCCTGCACGATGTTCTGGTGCGAGTAGTAGTAGCCGAGCAGCAGCGAGAGCGGGCCGCTGTCGAGCTGGAAATCGCGCTTGAGTTTCAGGTCGTTGGTGGTGTTGTCCATGTTCGGCAGTGTCACGTTGAACAGGTGCACCCGCGTGGCCAGACCGTTGCCGCCCACCGCGCCGGCGGCCACCGGCTGGCCGGCGTTCGGACCGGTGGCGTAGGCCAGCGTGGCGCCGGCGCCGCCGATTTCCTGCGCCAGCGCGCTGGCCGTGTTCACCTCGGCCGGGTAGGGACCGACGAAGTCGCCGCTGTTGGCGGCGATGCGGAACTGCTCGTGCAGCGTCCACTGGTCGCCCAGGTCGAACTTGCCCTCGCCGCCGAACGCGCGGACCTTGGAGTGGTAGCCGTCGGTGAGGTCGGTCACCTTGCGGTTGCCGTTCGCGCCGATCGCCAGGTCGCGCAGGAAGTACGGCGATTGCAGCGCGCCGTTGCTGAGGTTGAAGCCCGGCAGCGAGCTCACCGTCGGATGGCCGTTGCTGCCGGTGATCGATACCGGCACCGGCAGATAGACCGGTGCCTTGTCGTCCAGCAGCTGGGCGCTCAGGCGCAGGAAGCCACCGTCGATGTCGTGGGTGATGTTGGCCATCAGCTGGCCGCCGGACTGCGCGGTGTAGTCGACCGTCTTCGGGCCCTCGCCGCTGCGCAGGAAGCCACCCACATGGAACCGGGTGCTGTCGCTGACCGGCTGGCCGTAGTCGAAATCCAGCCGCTTGCTGTCATAGTTCAGGCCGGTGGTGAGTCCGATGTCGCCGCCCTTCTCCTGGCCGGTCTTGGTGATGAAGTTGATCACTGCGCCGGGTGCGTTGCTGGCGAACACCGACGAGGAGCCGCCGCGCACCACTTCGACGTGGTCGATGTTGAAGTCCGGGCGCAGGAAGGTGTCGGGCGTGGCGAAGGCGATGTCGCCGAACTCCAGCACCGGCATGCCGTCCACCTGGAACTGCACGAACTTGCCGCCGCCGGAGGCCACCGGCAGGCCGCGCACCGAGATGTTGGCGTTGCCCTCGCCGCCGGACGACTCGGCGCGGATGCCCGGCACGTCGCGCAGGATGTCCGAGGCGCTCTGCGCGCCGCTGTCGGCGATCTGGTCGGCCTCCAGCGAGCTCACCGAGATGCTCGAGCTCATCTTGCTCAGTGCGCCCGGCGAGGCGGTGACCACCATCTGGTCGAGGTTGACGGCCTTCTTCTCGGCCTTGGCGGTGGATGCGTCGCCCTTGGCCGGGTGGGCGGCGGCGGCGGTGGAATCCTGGGCCATTGCCATGGCCGGCAGCAGGGCCAGCGCCACGGCCACGGCGAGCGCGTGCTTGCGAACAGCGTGCTTGTTCATCGTTCTCTCCCCATGCGGTGAAAGAAGCCGCGCCTCATCCCCTGGATGCCCCGGGCGGGCCGACTTCCGGATCGGTAGGGGTCCATCGTCGGCTGTTGTGCAATCGATTGCAATTTGCTGTGCAGCAAGCGCCCGGGAGCTTGCATGAAAACGGTTTATCCGGTTTCTAGATGGGGCGCAAGCCGCTGTCCCCATGCGGTTCCGGGCGTTTTGCAATCGTTTGCACCATATGCGCAAAAACGCCGCTTTGTGCTGCGCTGCACGATCACGTGCCGGCGCGCGCCCTCCGGATCCGGCTGCTTTCGCGCTCCACCAGCCGCGTGTCCAGCACCCGCGCGCGGACCACCGTCTCACCCGCGAGCTGGGCCAGCAGCTGCTCCACCATCACCGTGCCGCCGTCGTGGATCGGCTGCCTGACCGTGGTCAGCGGAGGATTGAAGTGACCGGCCAGTTCCACGTCGTCATAGCCGACCACGGCCACGTCGTCGGGGACGCGCAGACCGCGCTCGCGCAGTGCACCGATCGCCGCCATCGCCAGCAGGTCACTGCTGGCGAACACGCCGTCGATGTCGGGCTGCCCGTCGAGCAGGGCAGCCATGGTCTGCCGACCGCTCTCCACCAGGAAAGGCACGCTGGCGCGCTGCTTCAACTCGACCCCCTGTTCCTTCAGGGCCGCGGTGAAGCCCCGGAAGCGCTGCGCCACCTCGGGCAGCCCGGTGTCACCGAGAAATGCCAGCCGGCGACGGCCCTGCGCCAGCAGGTGCTCGGCTACCAGCCTTCCGCCCTGCAGGTTGTCGCCGCCCACCGTGCAGTACTGCTGGCGCGGCAGCTTGGCGCCCCACACCACCAGCGGCAGGCCGCGTTCGGCCATCGCGTTGAGCTGGTCGTGGTGGCGCCACTGGCCGATCAGGATCAATCCGGCGGCGCGCCCGCCGTCCACCAGCGTGGCCGCGGCATCCAGTCGCTCGGCGTCGATGCGCGACAGCAGCATCTCGTAGCCCCGCTCGGTGAGGGCGTCGGCCAGCGCGCCGATCATGCCGTGCAGGAACGGGTCGGCGAAGCTCTGCCGCGTGCCCTGCTCGTAAGGCACCACCACGGCGATGGTGCGCTTGACGCCGGAGCGCAGGTCGGTGGCAACGCTGTTGACGGTGTAGTTGAACTGCCGCGCCAGGGTCTGGATGCGCTCACGGGTGTCGGCGCTGATCAGCGGGCTGCCGGCCAGCGCGCGCGACACGGTGGACGCCGAGACCCCGGCCAGCCGGGCCAGGTCGGCCATCTGCATGCGCTTGCGCGGGTCGGGCGGGGCAGCACGACGGCTCATGCGATGCCCCCGACCGGAACGCATCGACAGGCGCGTGGGGAGCGGAAAAGCATGGCGTTCATGACGTTCGCGACCTGCGGGTCTCTCACGGGCAAGCCCCCAGCCTAATGCAGGGCTGGACGGGCTGCCTAGGCCGGACCGGCAGTCGCGGTCCCGCCCAGGGCCGACAACCGAAGCAGCACCCCGGCCAGGCTTTTCAGGTCCTGCGCATTGTGTTCGGCGACGCGGCGCAGGTTCGTCGACGGACCGCCGCGCAGGTAGGTGAGCCACGCAGCCGGTGCTTCCGAGCCGGGCAGGTCGTCCTCGCGCAGCACGCCCAGCAGCTGGCGTTCGGCGGTGGCCAGACGGCAGTTTTCCCACTGGCCCTTCCAGTGCCGGCGCACCGGATGCAGCAGGTCCAGGTGGTCCAGCCCGGCCAGCGGGTTGGTCAGCCGCGCGAGGCGGTAGCGGGTGGCCAGCAGCGGTGCGTCGTAGCACTTGCCGTTGTAGCTCACGAGCACGCGGTCCGGTGCCAGCCAGCCGGCGAAGGTGCGCAGCATCGCCGGCTCGGCGGCCATCGTGGTGAGGGTGAGCTGGCGCAGGCGCAATCGACCCCCGAGCCAGTCGGCCGCCCCGATCATGAAGGCGCGGGTGCCGGTGCCGCCGGCCAGTCCCGTGGTCTCGGTATCGAAGTGCAGCAGGCGCGCCGGATCGATGCGGTCCTCGCGGCGGGCGAAGCGGGTGTCGATCGGCGCGGGCGGGCCGGGCCAGTCGACGTGTTCCTCGGTGTAGCGCAGGCCCGGCGCGATCTCTTCGCCGAACAGTTCGCGATCGCGCGCGGGGAAGGGTGTGGTGGGACGCGCATGCGAGCGGGCGCGCACGCCGAGCAGCCAGCGCAGGTCCTCGGCGGTGGTCTGGCGCGGCGCGGGCACCGGTGCCGGCGCCGCCACGCTCTGGCCGGCCTGCGCGCGCAGGCCGCGCAAGCGATCGCGCAGCGCACTCACAGGCTGGCCAGCAGGTCGAGCACGCGCGCGGCCAGTGCCTTCGGCGCGCGGTCGGCAGCCTCGTCCACGGCCAGCACCGGCCCCACGCAGGCCGGGCAGCCGAAGTGGCACTCGCAGCGCTCCAGCAGTGAACGCGCCTGCGCCACCAGATCCTCGCGCCGCTCGAACAGCGGCGCGCTCAGCCCCACGCCGCCGGGGAAGGCGTCGTACAGATAGACCGTGGGCGTGAACGGCGCGTCGGGTTCCAGCGCGGTGGGCTGGCCGTCGGCGCCGCGCAGCTGGCCGCGGCCGCTGGCGTCGCTGCTGACGAACCACGCGCCGTCGCCGCTGCCCACCGCCTTCTGCAGGTCGCGCGCCTCGGCCATCACCGCCACCGTGGCGACGATGTGCAGCGCGTAGGCCGCGCCGAGGAAACCATCCAGCGCCTGCTGCCGCTCGTCGAACGCCTGCTGCAGCGTGCGCTGGTCCAGCTGCCACCACACCGCGGTGGTGTGCAGCTCCTGGTCGGGCAGGTTCACCGGGCCGTAGCCGATGTTCTCGTGCGTGTAGTAGCGGATCTTCTTGTAGCCGGCCACGCGGCGCACCACGTGCACCTCGCCGTGGTGCGCCTGGCCGCGGCCGGCCGGCGCGCTGCCGAAGGCGTCCAGCACCTTGAGCTTGGTGTAGTCGATGGCGTCGGTGTAGTAGTCGACGTGGGTGCGCGTGACGTAGGCCTTGCGGCCTTCCCAGTCCAGCCGTTCCACCTGGTAGGGCGTGGCCTGGATCATGTGGATGGCGCCTTCGTAAAGGGTGAGTGCGGCGGCGGAGTAATCCACTTCGGCGAGGATGGTCTGGCGCCCGCCGGTGCGGTCCACCACCACGAAGTTGCCGTCGGCCACCGCGCGCAGCGACACCGCGTTGGCCGGGTAGCTGTCGGCGATCCATTCCCAGCGCTCGCCCTCACGATGCAGCACGCCTTCCTCGCCCAGCACCTCCAGCCACGGCGTGGCGACCTCGTTGCCGAACACCTCGTGGCCGACGAAGGGCAGCTCGAACGCGGCGCAGCGGATGTGGTCGAGCAGGATCAGCGGCTGGTCCGGCGCGATGCGCGCGTGCTCCGGCGGCGCGCCCTCGAAGAACTCCGGGTGACGAACCAGGTACTGGTCCAGCGGATCGGAACTGGCCACCAGCACGCCCAGCGCCGCCTGCTGCCGCCGACCGGCGCGGCCGAAGCGCTGCCAGGTCGCCGCCACCGAGCCGGGATAGCCGTTGAGCACCACCGCATCCAGCGCGCCGATGTCCACGCCCAGCTCCAGCGCCGAGGTGCTGACGATGCCGTCGACGTTGCCCGCGCGCATCGCCCGCTCGGCGTCGCGCCGCTCGGTCGGCAGGTAACCGCCGCGGTAGGCGCGGATGCGCGGCGGCTTGCGCGGGTCGTGGTCGAACACGTCCTTCAGGTACTTGGTGAGCACCTCGACCATGCTGCGACTCTGCGCGAACACCAGCGTCTTCAGCCCCGCCTTGATCGCCAGCCGCGCGATGCGGTTGCTCTGCGAACGCGCCGAGGCGCGCAGGCCGAGGTCGGGGTTCACCACCGGCGGGTTCCACAGCAGCACGTGGCGGTCGCCCGAGGGTGCGCCCGATTCGGTGATCGCATGCACCGGCGCCTCGATCAGCGCCTCGGCGTGCTGCTGCGGGTTGCCGATGGTCGCCGAGCACAGGATGAACTGCGGGCGCACGCCGTAGAACGCGCAGATGCGCTTGAGCCGGCGGATCACATTGGCCACGTGCGAGCCGAACACGCCGCGATAGGTGTGCACCTCGTCGATCACCACGTAGCGCAGGTTCTCGAAGAACTGCGCCCACTTCGTGTGATGCGGCAGGATCGCCTGGTGCAGCATGTCCGGGTTGCTCACCACGATGTCGCCGTGCAGGCGGAT
>JAGWVM010000247.1 GCA_018970895.1 Lysobacteraceae bacterium
CGCCGGACCGACGACCTCGCCCTGCTGGCCCACCTGCCGGCCGGCGTAACGCGCGTCGTCGCGGTGAACAAGATCGACCGCGACGGCCTGCAGCCGTCGCACGAAGTCATCGACGGGCTCGAGACGCTCGGCCTGTCGGCACGCACCGGCGAAGGCGTCGACGCGCTGCGCGGCGTACTCAAGCGGCTGGCCGGCCAGGGCGGCGGCGAGGGCGCCTTCAGTGCCCGCCGTCGCCATGTCGACGCGCTGCAGCGGGTCGGCGGGCATCTGGGCGAGGCCGGACACGCGCTGCTCACGCTTCACGCCGGCGAACTGGCGGCGGAGGAACTGCGCCAGGCCCAGCACGCGCTGGGCGAAATCACCGGCACCTACACCAGTGACGACCTGCTCGGCGCGATCTTCGGCTCGTTCTGCATCGGCAAGTAGCCCGACGGTGTCACGCCGCGGCGGCGGCGATCGGCGCCTCGCGCAGCCGCCGCCAGTGCCGCCAGGACACCAGTGCGTTGATCCAGTACACCGCGTACAGCGTCGAGGTGAGATAGAGCCCGCGACTGGCGTACAGCGGCACCGCGATCGAGTTGACCAACAGCCAGAACGGCCAGTTCTGCACGCGCCGGCGCATCATCAGCAACTGCGCGACGATGCTGAAGGCCAGTACGGTAGAGTCCAGGAACGGCGCGTAGGCGTTGGTGAAGCGGCGCAGCAGCAGACCGTAGAGCACGGCGCCCACGGCGCCAGCGAGGAGTTGCCCGAGCAGCTGCCGCGGCGGCAGGTCGGTGACCGGCAGCTGCTCGCCGTCCCGCCCGTGCAACCACTGCCACCAGCCCACCACGCTGGTGCCGACGAAGAACGCCTGCAGCAGCACGTCGGCGTAAAGCCGGCTGTGCAGGAAGACGATCGCGAACAGGCTGCAGCCGACGATGCCGGTCCACCAGGTATGCACGCTGTTGCGTCCGGCCAGCAGGATCGATGCTCCTGCCAGCACGTTGGCGGCGATCTCCAGCGGACTCACGCGCCGGCGCGACCGGCGAGGAACGCCTCCAGCTCGGCGCGGGTGGGCATGCCGCCCTGTGCGCCCAGCCGGGTCACCGACAGCGCCGCAGCGGCGCAGGCCTTGCGCACCGCCGTTCCGAGGCCATCGTTCAGATACACCGCCAGCGCGCCGTTGAAGGTGTCGCCGGCGCCCGTGGTATCCACCACGTCCACCGCGAAGCCGCGCTGGTGCGAGGGCTCGCCCTGCTCGCGATACCACGCTCCCTCACCACCACGGGTCAGCACCACCGGACAGGGCGCGCGTCCCATCAGCTCGCGGAAGTCTTCGTCGGCCCCGCCGCCGAGCACGGTCGCCAGTTCGTGCTGGTTGGGGGTGAGGTAGCGCACCCGCGCCAGCCACTCCCGCGGCAACGGCTGCGCCGGGGCGGGGTTGAGGATCACCGGCACGCCGAGCGCGTGGCCCAGCCGTACCGTCGCCTCGACGGTCGCCAGCGGAATCTCCATCTGCACCAGCACCGCGTCGGCACATTCGATCCGGGTCCGTGCGGCCTCGACCTGCGCCGGCGTGACGCTGGCGTTGGCCGCCGGCACCACGATGATCTGGTTGTCTGCCTCGGCCACGGTGATCGATGCGGTGCCGCTTCCCACGTCGTCGCGCGTCGCCACGTGGGCGACATCCACGCCCTCGGCGGCGAGACCGCGCAGCAGCTGCGCGCCGAACGCATCGCGCCCTACCGCGCCGACCAGCGCCACCTCCGCGCCGAGCCGGGCCGCCGCGACGGCCTGGTTGGCCCCCTTGCCGCCCGGCACGGTGAGAAATCGTTCGCCCAGCAGGGTTTCACCCGGCGCCGGGAAGCGCGGTGCCAGCGTCACCAGATCCATGTTGATGCTGCCGACGACGACGATGCGGGTCATGTGGAGTCCGAAAACCGATCAGGCCTCGAAGCATAAGCGATGCCCGCCGCCGGTTTCGCTCACGCCCCGCGGTCGTCGCCGCCGGCCGGGCGATGCTCCTGCCGGCGCCGCTCCTCGAGCTGCTGCTTCCACTGCGTGTACTTCTGCCGCTGACTGTCCGACAGCACGGCCTGGATCTGCGCGTCGGTATCACGCTGGATCGCGCGCAGACGCTCGCGTCGCGCCCGCCGGTCCAACGACGTGTCCCCGCGCAGTCCCGACAGCTGCTGCTGTCGTTGCGCGATCACCGG
>JAGWVM010000109.1 GCA_018970895.1 Lysobacteraceae bacterium
ACCGCGCGCATCGCGTCGGCACCCTCCACGTAGAGCGTGCGGTAGGGCGCGAGCAGCAGCTTGTCGCCCTCGGATTCCAGCGCCTGCAGGCGGTCCTGCAGCTTCTTTACCGGATCGATGCGCAGCCCGCGGCGCAGTTCCCCGATCATCTGCACCACCACTTCGGCGGAGCGTTCGAGCACCAGCGCGCGCTGGGCGAAGTCGACCCCGGACAGGCGTTCGGCGACCACCGCATAGCGCTCGGCAAACTTCTCCACCGTCTTGGGGATCTTGTACAGCGCGGCATTGAGCGCTTCGATGTCCTCGCGGTCCAGTGCGGTCACGAAGGTGTTCACCAGCTCTTCGCTGATCTGCTGCGCCAGCGCCTTTTCGCGGGCACGGCTGGAAGCGAAGGCCGCCATGACCGGCGCGTGGTCGGCCTGGCTGACCAGCTCGCGCAGCGCGCGGGCACTGTCGCAGGCCGCCTCGGCACTCTGCTCGAGCAGGCCGTAGAAGCGGTCGCCTTTGCCGAACATCGCTTGCAGGGAGAACATCGGGACACCTTGGGGACGGGCGAATGTGACACTCATGTTACAGGAACCCCAGGCACCGAGCAGCGCCCCCCCCGGCGACGTGATCCGGCCCCCCGGCTGCCCCTACACTGCGCCCATGGCCTTCCTATCCTGCCTCGCGCGATGCTGACCGAATTCGCGCTCGTCTTCGTCCTGTCCCTGTGCAACGGCTTCTTCGCACTGTCGGAGATGGCGCTGGTCGCCTCGCGCAAGAGCCGCCTGAAACAGCTGGCCGACCACAGCCGCCGCGCGCGCGTCGCGTTGCGCCACGCCGAAGCGCCCGAACGCTTCCTCTCCACCGTGCAGGTCGGTATCACCCTGGTCATGCTGCTCACCGGCGCACTGGCCGGGGACGCGCTGGGCGGGCACATCGCCGACGCCCTGCACCGCGACCGCGCCGCGTGGCTTGAGCCGTACGCCCACGCGCTGGGCTTCGCGGTGAGCTTCATCGTCATCTCGTTCGTGCAGATCGTGTTCGGCGAACTGGTGCCCAAGCGACTGGCGCTGGCCGCCCCGGAAACCGCCTCGATGGTGGTCGGCATGCCGATGCTGGTGCTCAGCAGGATCTGCTCGCCTTTCGTCTGGCTGCTCAACACCTGCAGCACCGGGGTGCTGCGCCTGCTGCGCGTCACCGACAAGGGCCGCAGCGCGGTGACCGAAGAGGAAATCCGCCTGCTGGTGGCCGAGAGCGCCGAGCAGGGCGTGCTCGACGCCGACGAGCACAACATGGTCAACCGCGTGCTGCGGCTGGGCGACCGCACCGTGGACAGCGTGATGACCCCGCGCATGCGCATCGCCTGGCTGGACATCGCCGCGCCGCTGCACGAGAACATGGCCGTGCTGCGCGAGACGCCGTATTCGCGCTATCCGGTCTACCGCGGCGACGAAAGCGACATCGTCGGCGTGGTGGAGGTGAAGAGCCTGCTGGCCGACCTCGGCCAGGGCCGGCCGGACCTGTTCCGGCGCCTGTCCAGGCCGCTGTACGTGCCAGCCACGGCGCGCGCGCTGGACCTGCTGGAGGAGTTCCGCGACGCCGAGACGCCGATGGCGCTGGTGGTGGACGAATACGGCGACATCGAAGGCGTGGTTACCATCAACGACCTGCTGTCGGCGGTGGTCGGGGTGGCCCAGCTCGGCCACGGCACGCCCGGCGAGGAACACTCCCCGATCGTCCGGCGCGAGGACGGCAGCTGGCTGGTGGACGGCACGCTGTCCACCGACGACCTGCGCGAGCTGCTGCGCGTCGGCCCGCTGCCGGGCGAGGACGAGCACGATTTCCGCACCGTCGCCGGCATGGTGATGACCGCACTGGGCCACATCCCGCAGGTGGGCGAGGTGTTCGAGTGGCGCGGCATCCGCTTCGAGGTCATGGACCTGGACGGCGCACGCATCGACAAGCTGCTGGTGGTGCCTGCCCCACCGGTGGATGGCCCCGACGACGACGCCACCCGCGGCGGCTGACCCGGGACCGTCCGCCGTGGGCACGCAACGCGAGGAGGGATCGGCCAGACAGACGACCGCCAGCGGACTGTTGCGTGGATCCATCGCGGGTCGCCCGGAGCCGCGGATCACCCTGGCCGCGCTGCTCGCGCCCCTCGGCGAGCGGGCCTTCGGCGTGCTGCTGGCGCTGCTGGCGATTCCCAATTTCGTGCCGCTGGCGGTGGGCATCGGCGGCGTGATGGGTGTGGCGGTGATGGTGCTGGGCATCCAGCTGGCCCTCGGTGCCACGCGCCCGTGGCTGCCGGGATGGGCCGGACGCCGTCAGCTGGACCGCCACCGGCTGCTTCGCCTGCTCGAGCGGCTCGAACCGGTCACCGCACGGATCGAACGGATCTGCCGCCCCCGGCTGCCGGCGACCACCCGCAAGCCGCTGAGCCTGGTCACGGGGGGCATGCTGGTGCTGCTGGGACTGATGCTCGCCCTGCCGCTGCCGTTCACCAATTATTTCTTCGGTGCGCTGCTGCTGGCGTTCGCATTCGCCCTGATCGAACGCGACGGCGCGCTGCTGCTTGCCGTGTGGGCGCTGACGCTGGCCAGTGCGGGAGTCATCGGCGCCCTCGGCGAGATCGTGTTCCTGCTGCTTCGCGAGGGTATTGGCTGACTCAATGGCGATCGCGCTGGGCGGCGAGCTGGGCCATGCGCTGGGCGTCGGCCAGGATGCCGTGCAGCACGCGCAGCTCGCGCTCGCTCATCAGTGCGCGCTGGAACAGCTTGCGCAGCCTGAGCATGATGGTGGTGGGCGTGCGGCCCTTGTGGAAGTCGATGTCGTCCAGTGTCTGCGCCAGGTGCTCGTAGAAGCGCTCCATCTTCTCCGCGTCGGCCGGCGGCTCCTCGTGCGGCGGCGGCGCCTCGGGCAGATCGTCGCCGAGCATCGCCATGCGCAGCTCGTAGGCCATCACCTGCACCGCCTGGGACAGGTTGAGCGAGCTGAAGTCCTCCACGCTGGGGATGCGCACCATCGCGTGACAGCGCGCCAGTTCCTCGTTCTCCAGCCCGGTACGCTCGTTGCCGAACACCCACGCCACCTGCTCGCCCCGCGCGGCGGCGGCCAGCGCCTGCGCCACGCCCTCGCGTGGATCGAGCTCGGGCAGGTTCACGCCCCGACGGCGCGCCGACAGGCCCAGCGCAAAGGTGCAGCCGGCCAGCGCGTCGACCAGCCCGTCGTGCACCGGCGCCGCGGCCAGCACGTCGTCGGCGCCGGCGGCCAGTGCCGAGGCCTCCGGATCGGGAAAGCGGTGCGGCGCCACCAGGCTCAGACGGGTAAAGCCCATGGTGCGGATCGCCCGCGCGGCGCTGCCGATGTTGCCCGGGTGGGAGGTGCGCACCAGCACGAAGCGGAACAGCGGGGCGAGGTCGAGAGCAGGCATGCGGCGGTTCCTGGGTGCACAAACAGCCGCCTAGGATAATCCAGGCCGGTCCACGCCTGCCGCCGGGCCGCGCCTCTGCTAGAATCCGCGGCCGCTAATCCGTTCTTTTTACAAAGCCCCCGCCATGCCTAGACCCGCCGTTACGATCGCGGCGCGCGCCGCGCGCGCTGCCGGAAACATCATCCTGCGCTACATGAACCGCATCGACGGGCTGAATGTCGTCGAGAAGCAGCAGATGGACTTCGTCTCCGAGGTCGACAAGCTGGCCGAGGCCGAGATCATCAAGGAACTGCGCCGCGCCTACCCGGACCACGCCATTCTCGGCGAGGAAAGCGGCGCGATCGGCAAGGGCCCGCTGCAGTGGGTGATCGACCCGCTGGACGGTACCCACAACTACCTGCGCGGGATCCCGCATTTCTGCGTGTCGATCGGTCTGCTCGAGAAGGGCGCGCCGATCCATGCCGTGGTGTACGACCCGCTGCGCGACGAGCTGTACACCGCGAGCAAGGGCGACGGGGCCTACCTCAACGACCGCCGGATCCGCGTGAGCAAGCGCGACAACCTGGACGGCGCGATGATCGCCACCGGCTTCCCCTACCGGCAGCGCGCCCACCTGGGGCCGCAGCTGGACATGACCCGTGCGATCCTGGGCCAGGCCGAGGACATCCGTCGCTCCGGCTCGGCCGCGCTGGACCTGGCCTACACCGCCGCCGGCCGCTACGACGGCTATTTCGAGATCGGCCTCAAGCCGTGGGACATGGCCGCCGGCGTGCTGCTGGTGCGCGAGGCCGGCGGCCGCTACTGCGATTTCGCCGGCCGCGACGGCATCCCCGCGAGCGGCAACCTGATCGCCGGCAACCTGCACGTGGCCAAGGCGATGATCGACGCCATCGGCGCACAGGCCACGCCGACGCTGCTCAAGGCCTGAGCACGCCACTCCCGAAGGCATCGTCTCCGTCCGCGCCGCCTTCCAGGCGTGGACAGCGTGCCGGATCGGCGTCACCGAGGCGGCGTGCCCGGATTTCATCGTCCGTCGACAGCGGCTGCGTGACCGGCCGTTCCGACGCACTCCAGACCGAGCCGACACCGGAGAGCCCGGACCGGGTAGGACGCAGTTCGACCCGGTAGCCGGCGTCCACCGTACGGTCGAGCTCGAAGCGCAGCGAATGGCTGCCCGCGACCGTCCACACGATGAAACGTCGCGGGGCCAGCCCGGGATAGAACACCCAGCCACCGGGTCGGCCCTGGACCGGATCAAGCAGCAGGCACCCGTTGATGTCGCCCTGCTGCAGCCACTTGCCATGCACGTGACCGTGCGCGTCGCGCAACGGCCGGTCGAGCAGCACCAGCGTCGCGGTGCGGTACGTCGACGCCGGACAGGCTCCGTGACAAATGCGGACCGCATAAGTGCCGGCATACGCCGCGGCATGCACGATCGCGCTGGCCTGCGTCGCGTGGGCCTGGGACATCCAGAAGCCGAGCACCGGTAGCAGCCACTTGCCCATGACCGAACCCTCCCTGGAAGGATCTCAGCGATCGCTGCCCTCGCGCAGGAAACCGCGCAGGAACGGTACCGTGATCCGGCGACGCGCGGCGAGCGAGGCGCGATCGAGCCGGTCCAGCAGGTCGAGCAGAGCCCCCAGGTCGCGGGCGTAGCGCGCGAACAGCCAGTCGAGCACGGCCTCGTCCAGGTGGATGCCGCGGGCGCGGGCGCGTTCGCGCAGCACGGTGCGGCGCTCCTCGTCATCCAGTGGCCTGAGCGCGAACTGCGTGCAGGCCCCGAGTCGCGAACGCAGGTCGGGCAGGACGATGCCCGCATCGGCCGGACCGGCCGCCGCCGCGAACAACAGCGTACCGCCCTCGGCACGGGTCTGGTTGTACAGGTCGAACAGGGCGTGCTCGGCCTCGCGCTGCCCGGCGATCGCCTCCAGGTCATCCAGCGCCAGCCACTCGCTGCCGGCCACCCCGCGAAGCGCGGCAGCGCGATCGGCAAGGGTGGCGAGCGGGAGATACTGCACCTGTCGCCCCGCCTCGGCCGCGGTCTGGGCCGCGGCCAGCAGCAGATGGCTGCGCCCACTGCCCAGTGGCCCGTGCAGATAGACCCAGGGAGCGCCCGGCCTCTCGGCCAGCGCCTCGATGGCGGCCAACGCCGCGGCGTTGTGTGCCCCGGCGTGAAAGTGCTCGAAGCGCTGGCGGCGTGGCCAGCGCAGGGCAAGCGGCAACTGCGCAGTCATGGCTTGGGCGGCGTATCCGGGCCGTCGCCGGAAGACGGCGAAGTCGGCGGTTCCGGTGCGGTGACCGGCACGCCGTCGGCGGCGGTATCGGCAACGACGGCAGCGGCGGGTGGCGTGCCGGTGTCCGTGTACAGCTCGCTCATGCGGTAGCGCTCGGTGAGGTAGCGCAGCAGCACCAGGATCACCGAGGCTGCCGGCAGCGCCAGCAGGACCCCGAGGAAACCGGCCAGGTAGCCGCCGGCAAGCACCGCGAAGATCACCGCCACCGGGTGCAGGCCGATCTTGTCGCCCACCAGCTTGGGCACCAGCACATAGCCCTCCAGCAACTGGCCGACCGCGAACACGCCGCATACCAGCAACAGGTGGGCCCAGTCTCCGTACTGCACCAGCACCGCGATGACCGCGGCACCAAAGCCGATGATGAAGCCCAGATACGGCACGAAACTGAGCAGGCCGGCCACCATGCCGATCAGCGGCCCGACCGAGAGCCCGACCAGAGCCAACCCGGCACCGTAGAACAGGCCAAGCGCCAGCATCACCAGCATCTGGCCACGGACGAACGCGCCGAGCACCTTGTCCGATTCGCGCGCCAGGTGGGCGGCGGTGGGCTGCACCGAACGGGGCAGCATGCCGTCGATCCAGGCCACCAGTCGGTCCCAGTCGCGCAGCAGGTAGAAGGCCACGACCGGGACCAGCACGAGATTGGTCATCCACATCAGCACGCCCACGCCCGAACGGGAGAGCTTGCCGAGCACGCTGCCGATCGATCCGATGTGCTCCTTCACCGCATCGACCAGCCGGCCGGTGTCGAACATGTGCGGATCCAGCCGCAGCCTGGCCTGCAGCCAGGGCAGCGCCGTATCGCGGATCCAGTCGCCATAGCGGGGCAGGTTCTGGATCAGGTTGTCGACCTGGCGCGAGATCAGCGGAATCAGCAGCAGCAGGGCGCCGATCGTGAACAGCAGCAGCAGCACGAACACGATGGTCACCGCCAGCGTGCGCCCGGCACCGAGCCGCTCCAGCCGGTCCGCAAGCGGGTCGCCCAGGTAGGCCAGCATCGCCGCGATGGCAAACGGCATCAGCACCGGCGCCAGCAGGTAGATCAGGTAGGCGATGACCGCAACGATCGCCAGCATCTGCCAGCGGCGGGAGTCCTGGGCCGTCATGGAAGTGGCTCCGCGTGGGCGGTGGCAGGGCGCAAGACTGGCCTCAGTGCAGCCAGCGCAGGCTGGCGTCCGCGCCGACGTGATTTGTCTGGGCTTGCAGCAAACGACCGCCGGCAGCGAGGTTCGACGCCAGCGCGCTCAGCGGCAGCGTCGACGACACCTGGAGCAGCACGCCGCCATCACTTGCTCCGAGCGTGGACACCTTGCGCACCGACGGGTCGCCACGCAGCACGTTCAGCAACTGGGCATAGTCCATGGCCGAGGCCACGCCATCGACCCAAAGCTTGCCGTCGCTGGTGCCCGAGCCGATCACGTTGAGCTGCTTGCCGACCCGTGCGGCCAGGGCCGCTCCGGCATCGGCGAACAGGCCATCCTCGGTCGGCCCCTGGTCCTGCCAGCTTTGCGCCGCCCCCCCGGACACCAGCGTCCAGTCGACACCGCCCGCGTGCAGCTTGCCCACCAGCACGAGACCGGTCTTGTAGCGGGCCGTGACCTGGGCCATTTCCGCCGGATCGACCGCGGCCACCCGACCGAGATCGGGCGGCTGGGTCGGGTCGGGATAGATCACGCCGTAACCCTGCGCAGCGGCCGATCTGGCCAGGGCATCAAGCGAATCGCCGCCCAGCAGACGGCCATCGGTCCCCTGCACCAGCAACAGCACCGGCGGTTTCACCCCGGCGGCAGGGGCTCCGAGCTGGCCCACCAGGTGATTGACCGCACCGCGGTCGAACGTGACCTGCAGTGCGAGACCGCCGGCAGCGCGCTGGTACTGGTAGTTGCTGACCATGCCGCTGGCCGCTTTCAGCGCGTCGTCGTAGCCCGGCTTGCCGCGCAGATCCTGGCCACCTGCCACACGGGCCAGCACCTGCGCCAGCCCGCTGGAAAAGGACCCGTCGCGCTGGGCCTCGCTGGTGTCGGTGACCGGCATCACCACGGTGTACGGAGACGAAGGCACCTGCTGCTGGGCCAGGACGGGCCGCAGGCCGGCCAGACCGAACAGGAGCAGGACGCAGAGCAGTCGGGACAGGCGCATGGGCGGGGCTGGATATCCGTTCGAAACGTCCCGGAAGTCTGCCCAATCCGGCCCCCAGCGTCTATCATTAGGCGTTTATCGACGCGGGTTCCTGCCATGTCCGACGCCCTCACCTACCGCGCCGCCGGCGTGGATATCGATGCCGGCAATGCCGTGGTCGAACGCATCAAGCCGCTGGTCAAGCGCACCTTCCGGCCCGAGGTGATGGGCGGACTGGGCGGGTTTGGCGGCCTGTTCAACCTGGGCACCCGCTTCAGGGAGCCGGTGCTGGTCTCCGGCACCGACGGCGTGGGCACCAAGCTCAAGCTGGCCCAGACGCTGGGTCGCCACGACACCATCGGCATCGACCTGGTCGGCATGTGCGTCAACGACGTGCTGGTGCAGGGCGCCGAGCCGCTGTTCTTCCTCGACTATTTCGCCACCGGCAAGCTGGACGTGGACACCACCGTGGCCGTGGTCGGCGGCATCGCCCGGGGCTGCGAACTGGCCGGATGTGCGCTGATTGGCGGCGAAACCGCGGAAATGCCGGACATGTATCCGCCGGGCGAGTACGACCTGGCCGGCTTCACCGTCGGCGCGGTGGAGAAGTCCGAACTGATGGATGGCGGCGCCATCGTGGCCGGCGACGTCGTGCTCGGCGTGGCCTCGTCCGGCCCGCATTCGAACGGCTACTCGCTGATCCGCAAGATCGTCGAACGCGCGGGGAGCCCGCTGGATCTCGAGCTGGGCGGCACCACGCTGGCCGACGCGCTGATGGCGCCGACCACCATCTACGTCAGGCCGATGCTGGCGCTGCTGAAGACCGTGCCGGTACACGGCATGGCCCACATCACCGGCGGCGGCCTGAAGGAAAACATCATCCGCGTGGTGCCGGACGGTCTCGGCCTGGCGCTGGACGCCTCGGCGATCGTGCTGCCGCCGGTGTTCGACTGGCTGATGCGCGAGGGCAACGTGGCACGCGAGGAGATGTGGCGCACGTTCAACTGCGGCGTCGGCTTCACCGTGCTGCTGCCGCGCGATGCGGTGGCGGCGGCTTCCTCCCTGCTGGAGAAGCATGGCCTCGCTTCGCGGGTGATCGGCGAAGTGGTGCCCGCCCGCGGCGACGATCGCGTCCACATCGGCTGACCGCAGGGGCCGGCGTCCGGCCGGCCCGCGATCCTTCCCGCCATGAACCGCCCCCTCCGCCTTGCCGTGCTCGCCTCCGGGCGCGGCAGCAACCTCGCCGCCCTGCTGGCTGCCCGCGATCGCGGTGAGCTGCCGGTGGAGTTCGTGCTGGTCGCCAGCGACAAGGCCGACGCCGGCGCACTGGCGCTCGCGCGGGAGGCCGGCGTGCCGACGCTGGCGCTGGCGCCTCGGGAATACCCGGATCGCGCCAGCTTCGACCACGCCCTGTTCGACCGGGTCGCCGCAGCCAGGCCGGACCTGCTGGTGCTGGCCGGCTTCATGCGCATCATCGACGGCAGCGCACTGGCACCATGGGCCGGCCGGATGATCAACATCCATCCGTCGCTGCTGCCCAAGTACCGCGGCCTGCACACCCACCGGCGCGCGCTTGCCGCCGGCGACGCCGAACACGGCGCCAGCGTGCATTTCGTCACCGCCGAACTCGACGGCGGCCCGGTGATCGCCCAGGCGCGCATCCCGATCGAACCGGGCGACGACGAGCAGCGCCTCGCCGACCGGCTGCTGACGATCGAGCATCGCCTGCTGCCGGCGGTCGTGGCGCACATCGCCGCCGGACGGATCGCCTGGCGCGGGGGCCGGGTGTGGCTGGATGACGAGCCGCTCGCCGCGCCGCTTGCCTGGCGGGACGGCGCGCTCGCCCGCTGAACGCCAGTCGCCGCTGGTGCGGGTGCTGCCACCGCCGGTTCAGGTGCACCGCCTAGACTCGGGCGCATGACCCGACACCCTCCCCGCATCGCCACGCGCTTCGCGCGCACCGCCCTCGCCGCCCTTGCCCTGGCCGCCGGCACCGCCGGCGCGGCCACCGCACCACGGCCATTCGTCGCCACCTACCAGCTGCAGCAGGATGGCCAGACCATCGGCAAGGCCACCGTCACGCTGACCACCGCAGGCAACGACCAATACACCTACCGCAACCGCTCCAAGGGCACCGGTGGTCTGGCCGCGCTGATCGGCGCGAACACCGACGAGACCACCCGCTTCCGGTGGCACGGCGACGCGCCGGAAACGGTGGCCTACGACTACACCATGACTTCCTCGTTCAAGCGCAAGCACCGCCATCTGGAGGTCGACTGGAACCGGAGGGAGGTCACGGTGGACGAAGGCAAGGGGCCGATCCACTACGCCAGCGCCCCGGGCATGGTCGATCGCAACATCCTGCCGCTGGCGCTGGGCCTGGCGCTGCGCGACGGCGGCAGGCAGGTGGTGATCCCGGTGGGCGTCAGGCAGCGGGTGGAACGGCAGCAGTACGCCGTGCAGGCCACCGAGCGCGTGACGGTGCCGGCGGGCGAGTTCAACGCCGAGCGGGTGACCCGGACTGACACCGACAAGCCGTTCGACGCGTGGTACGTGCCCGCGAAGTTCCCGGTGCCGGTGAAGCTGGCCCAGGCCGACGGCGGCCACCTGACCCTGTTGCTGGAGAGCTTCCGCACGCCCTGAGCCGGTCGCCACCGCACGCAAAAAGGCCGGGACGCGGGTCCCGGCCTTTTCCGTGAACAGCCCGCGGATCAGTTGGGCAGACGGCGGATCCTCGCGCCGAGCACACCGAGCTTTTCCTCGATGTTCTCGTAGCCGCGATCGATGTGGTAGACGCGGTCCACCGTGGTATCGCCCTCGGCCACCAGACCAGCCAGCACCAGGCAGGCCGATGCGCGCAGGTCGGTGGCCATGATCGGCGCACCGCTCATCTTCGGCACGCCCTGGATGATCGCGGCATTGCCCTCCAGCCGGATGTCGGCGCCCAGCCGCTGCAGCTCGTGCGCGTGCATGAAGCGGTTCTCGAACACCGTCTCGGTGATCACGCCGACACCCTCGGCAACGCAGTTGAGCGCGGTGAACTGGGCCTGCATGTCGGTCGGAAAGGCCGGGTACGGCGCCGTGACGATGTTCACCGCCCTGGGCCGGCGGCCGCCCATGTCCAGCTCGATCCAGTCCTCGCCGGTGCTGATGTGCGCACCGGCCTCCTCCAGCTTCGAGAGCACCGACTCCATGGTCCCGGCACGGGCCCCGCGCGCGCGCACCTTGCCGCCGGTCATCGCCGCGCCGACCAGGAAGGTGCCGGTCTCGATGCGGTCGGGCAGCACTTCGTACTCGGCGCCGTGCAGGCGCTCGACGCCGTGGATCACCATGGTGGCGGTGCCGGCACCCTCGATCTGCGCGCCCATGGCGTTGAGGCAGTGCGCCAGGTCGACCACCTCCGGCTCCTGCGCCGCGTTCTCGATGATGGTGGTGCCGCTGGCCAGCGCCGCGGCCATCATCACGTTCTCGGTACCGGTGACGGTGACCATGTCCATCGCGATGCGGGCCCCCTTCAGGCGCTTGGCGCGCGCCTTGATGTAGCCGTTCTCCACGACGATGTCCGCACCCAGCGCCTGCAGGCCGCGGATGTGCTGGTCGACCGG
>JAGWVM010000110.1 GCA_018970895.1 Lysobacteraceae bacterium
CGGCGGTGGGCGAGCGGCCGGACACCGGCGCGGTGCACAGCGGCGAGATCGAATACGCGCTGGGCAACCTGGACGGCAACCCCGTGTACGCGTGGACCGCAGACGATCGCGCCGTCTCGCGTACTCTGCAGGACTACGTCGCGAACTTCGTCGCGCACGGCGATCCGAACGGCGCCGGGCTGCCCCGGTGGCCGGCCGTGGCGTCCTCGCACGGCGGCCTGCTGCGCCAGCGGATCGACGTGGACACGCGCACGGTGGTGGACCACGGCGCCGCGCGGCAGGCTTTCCTGCGGCGCTACCTGGCGACCCATCGCGATCCGCTGTGAGCTGACGGACACCTGCTTCACGGACGGCTCAGACCACCGCAGCCAACGTCGGGTGCCCCCTGCCAGGATCCCGTCGATGACCGTCCCGAAACCCGCCCGGGAAGCCCTGCGCCTGGCCCGCCTGCGCGCCATGTCGGTGCTCGACACCGGCCCGGAGGCGCTTTTCGACGGGCTCGCCGAGGCCGCGGCCATGGCGCTGGGCATGCCGATCGCCGCGGTGAACCTGATCGACGCCGACCGCCAGTGGACGCAAGGCGGGCGTCGGCTTCGCGCAGGGGCGCCAGATGCCCCGCGACGAGGCCTTCTGCTCCTACGCCATCCTCGGCGACGACGTACTCGAGGTGCCCGATGCCCAGCGTGACGACCGCTTCGCCGGGAACCCGCTGGAGACCGGCCATGAAGCGATCCGCTTCTATGCCGGTGCGCCGATCACGCTGAACGACGGCTCGCGGCTCGGCGCACTGTGCGCGCTGGACCGGCAGCCGCACTCGCTCAGTCCGGCGCAGCGCGAGCTGCTGCGTGCGCTGGCCCGGGCCGCTGCCGAGGCCCTGCAATTGCGGCTCGATTCGATCGAGCGGGAGCAGCTGCTTGATCGCACCGGCGAGCTGGCCGGCGTCGGCGGCTGGTCGATGGACCTGGCCGACAATCGGCTGCGCTGGTCGGCGCAGACCTTCCGCCTGCACGACCTGCCGGCGGGACCCCTGCCCAGCCTGGAGACGGCGCTGGCGTTCTATCCGCCGGAGGCACGCGAGCGACTGGCGCAGGCGATCGAGCGCGCCCGCCGCGACGGCAGCGGCTGGGATCTCGAACTGCCGCTGGTGACGGCCACCGGCCGCGAGCTGTGGGTGCGCGCCGTGGGCCGGGTCGAATACCTCGACAACGGTGAGCCCTACCGCCTGGTCGGCGCGATCCAGGACGTGAGCATCCGGCACCGCGTGACCGCGGCGCTGGAGACCAGCGAGCGCCGCTTCCGCCAGCTGTTCCAGTACAACCTGGGCCTGATCTGCACGCACGACCATGAAGGCGTGCTGCTCTCGGTGAACCCGGCGGCGGCCCGCGCGCTGGGCTATCCGATGGGCGAGCTGCTCGGTCACCCGCTGACCGATTTCATGCCCGACGAGCGCCGGGCCGGGTTCCGCGACTACCTGCTGCGCATCATCACCCACGGCAGCGACAGCGGCCTGCTCGACCTGGTCGCCAAGGACGGACGCCAGCGGGTGTGGCAGTACCACAACGTGCTCGACGACGAAGCGGACGAGCCCTACATCCTCGGCCACGCGCAGGACATCACCGAGCGCTTCGAGATGGAGCGGCAGCTGCGCGACTGGTCGGTGCACGATGCGCTGACCGGCTGCTACAACCGGCGCTACCTGGCCCAGCTGGAGGCCGGCCCGGCGCGGCGCTGGGGCTGCATCACGGTCGACCTGGACCACTTCAAGCAGGTCAACGATACCTACGGCCACCAGCGCGGCGACGAGGTGCTGCAGGCGATGGCGCACTTCCTGCGCGGCCACGTGCGCGCCGGGGATGCGGTGGTGCGGCTCGGCGGTGACGAGTTCCTGATGCTGCTGCACGAAGCCGACGCGTCCGCGGTGGCCGATGCCATCGCTCGCATCGACCGGGACCGCGCCGCCGCACCGATCGGTTTCACCCTGGGCGCGGCCACCTTCGGCGACGGCGTATCGCTGGACGAGGGGCTGGCCGAGGCGGACCGGCAGCTCTACGCCGCGCGCGCGCGATCGCGTCGGCTGAGTGTCGGCTTTCCCCGGCGCGGCGTTCGCGCCACCATGCGCATCCCGCGCCCGCAGCGCCTCCCGCCGGTGATCCGAGCATGCACGAGTTCGATGACGACCTGGACGACGCGTCCGACGATTCGCTCGAGGCGCGCGCGTGGCAACTGCTGCTGCTGGTCAACCCCGGCGACGAGGACACCGCGCTTCGCCACTTCGCGGCCTGGCGCGACGTGCAGGCGGACGCCGGCGACGCTGCCGACCCGGTGGAGACGCTGGGCCAGGTGATCGACTGGAGCGCCGGCTTCCGCGTCGAGGACGCCGCCACCCTGGTGCAGGCGCTGGACGAGCTGGTCGCGCGCTGGAACCTGTCGATCGACTGGGGTGGCGACCCCGACGACGAGGATTTTCTCGACGCCCACGAGGTGCCGGACCTGCTGGGGATCGCCTACGATCGCCTGCTCGAGCGCGGCTACACGGTGTGGGTCTACGAGTCGCCCGGGGCGGCCTGGGCCGGCTGGATCAGCCGCACCGACGAGGCCGAGCCGATGCGCGAGGTGGCCACCGCGCTGGGCGTTAACCTGCGCCCGGCCTGCGACGCCGGGTGAGCGGTCAGTCCGGTTCGCCCGGAGCGTCGTCGAAGCCGGTGTAATCGTCGGGGAACTGCGGGGTGCCGTCCTCCTCCAGCCCGGACAGGTCGGCCAGCGCCTTTTCGGCGGCGGCCTCGGCCTTGTCCGGATCGCGGAAACTGCGGTTCTCGCAGATCGCGTAGTACACCGGGAACCCCCCGGCCAGCGGGGTGACCGCCAGCCAGGCGGTGTAGCGCGACCCCTCCAGGGTGGCCCCGGAACGGACGTGGAAGCGGTCGAAGCGGCGCTCGGCCATGGACGATCTCCTGCGGCAGGTGGCGAAGTGTAGCGGCGCATGCGTCGAACGTCGGGCTGCCCAGCCACCCGGCGCGCCGGTAGAGTCGAGCGCTCCATCACCCAGGGGAACCCTCGATGTCCAAGCGTCCGTCCTTCGTCCCGCGCCTGCTCTGCGGCGCCGTCCTTGTTGCGCTGGCCGGCCACGCTCCCGCCCGTGACGCCGCGCCCGCGGCCCCGCTGACCGCGGTGAAGGCCGCGCACTGGATCGACGCCGAGTCCGGTCGCGAGCGCGGCCCGGTGGTGGTGCTGGTGCAGGGCGATCGGATCACCGCGGTCAACGAGGGCACCGACGTGCCGGCCGGTGCGAAGCTGCTCGACCTGGGCGATGCGACGCTGCTGCCCGGCCTGATCGACGTGCACGTGCACCTGACCTCCGACCCGACCACCGGCACCGGCAACTACTACCAGGACGCCCTCACGCTGGACGTGATCGACGACGCGGTGATCGCGCCGACACTGGCCAAGCGCACGCTCGACGCCGGCTTCACCACCGTGCGCAACGTCGGCGCGCCGGGCTACGTCGACGTGTCGCTGCGCAACGCGATCGACCGCGGGCTGATCCCCGGCCCGCGCATGCTGGTGGCCACCGTGCCGCTGGGCTCCACCGGCGGCCACGCGGACGACACCACCGGCTTCTCGCCGCTGATCCACTTCGAGGGCCCGACCGGCGTGGCCGACGGCGTGGACGCCGTGCGTGCCCGCGTGCGCGAGGACGTCAAGCGCGGCGCCGACGTGATCAAGTTCATGGCCAGCGCCGGGGTGCTCAGCAACGAGGCCTCGGTGGGCGCGCCGCAGTACACCCAGGCGGAGATGGACGCGATCGTCGACGAGGCGCACCGCTGGGGCAAGAAGGTGGCCGCCCACGCGCACGGCGCCGAGGCGATCAAGATGGCGATCCGCGCCGGCGTCGACTCGGTCGAGCACTGCAGCTTCATCGACGCCGAGGGCCTGAAGATGGCCAAGGCGCGCGGTACCTATCTCGACTTCGACATCTACAACGACGACTACATCCTGGCCGAGTACGCCAAGCTCGGCACGCCGCCGGCGCAGATCGCCAAGGAAAAGCTGGTCGGCCGCGTGCAGCGGGAGAATTTCCGCAAGGCGGTGCAGGCCGGCGAGAAGATGGCCTTCGCCACCGATGCCGGCGTGTATCCGCACGGCTGGAACGGCAAGCAGTTCGCCAAGATGGTCGAGTGGGGCATGACGCCGATGCAGGCAATCCAGTCCGCCACCTGGAACGCCGCCGACCTGCTCGGCTGGCGCGACCGCGTGGGCGCGATCAAGCCGGGCCTGTACGCCGACCTCGTCGCGGTGAAGGCCGACCCGCTGAAGGACGTCGGCGCGCTCGAGCACGTCGACTTCGTGATGAAGGGCGGCGTGGTCGATCGCAACGACGTCGACGCACGCTGAGCGGCGCCGCCGCGGGGGCTGCGGCGTTCCGCCACGCCTCCGCGGCGCAGCATCGTACGAATGCCGGTGCGCGTTGACCCGAGTCAATTCGGATCCCGGCACAGGAGCCGATCCTTGCACCAAGGCCGCCACACAGGGGCGGCGATGCCTGGAGGATCCACCCATGAAAGCTTTTTCCCCGCGCACCGGGCAACGCGTACTTCGCGTCGGTGGCGGTCTCGCGCTGGTCGGTCTGGTCGTGACCGCATTCGGCCTGGCCGCCAACAGCGTGCACGCCGTGCCCTCGTTCGCCCGCCAGACCAAGCTGCCGTGCAGCGCCTGCCACATCGGCGGCTTCGGTCCGCAGCTCACCAGCTTCGGTCGCCAGTTCAAGTTGATGGGCTACACCATGAAGACCGGCGACGGTCCCGACGTGCCGCTGTCGGCGATGGTCGTCGAGTCGTACACGCATACCGCCAAGCCCCAGACCTCGCCGCCGGCCAATGGCTTCGGTGACAACAACAACGCCGAGCTGCAGCAGGCCTCGGTGTTCCTCGCCGGTCGCATCAGCCAGCACATGGGCGTGTTCGCCCAGGCGACCTACTCGGAGAACGGCGGCCTGCTCGGTTGGGACAACATGGACGTGCGCTACGCCAACAGCTTCACCTCCGGTGCGCACAACGCGATCTGGGGCGTCTCGCTCAACAACAACCCGACCGTGACCGACGTGTTCAACACCGCGCCGGCCTGGCAGTTCCCGTACATGGGGCCCGATCTCGCACCGGGCGCGCCGGCCATGCCGATGCTGTTCGGTGGCCTCGGCGGCCAGGTGGTCGGCGTGAATGGCTACATGCAGGTGGACGGCAAGTGGTACGGCGAGGTGGGTGCCTACCGTTCGCTGTCGCCGGCTTTCCTGCGCAAGGTCAATGCCGGCTTCGACGGTCGTCTCGCCTCGACCGCGCCCTATGCCCGTGTTGCCTACACCTGGAACCTGCCGGCCGGCAACGTGGAAGCGGGTGCGTTCTACCTGCACGCCCGCCGCGGCCTGCCGGGTACCAATGCGGCCGGCCTCGCGGTGGCCACGGCCGGTCCGTCCGACCGCTTCGACGACCTCGGCGTGGACGCCAGCTACCAGCGCGCCTTCGGCAGTGATCACCTGGTCACCGTCAACGCCCTGTACGTGGACGAGCGCCAGAAGCTCGATGCCACCTACGCCTCCGGCGGATCGAGCAACCTCAACGGCCGGCTCGACGCGCTGAACCTGGACGGCAGCTACTGGTTCCGCAATACCTGGGGCGCCACGCTGGACCTGTTCACCGACAACGGCCACAGCGACGCGATCCTGTACGGCGATGCCGGCAGGCCGGACACCCGCGGCGGCACGGTCGAGGCCGACTGGAATCCGTTCGGCGAGTCCACCTCGTGGGAGGAGCCTTTTGCCAACGTGCGCGTCGGCCTGCAGTACACCTTCTACACCCGCTTCGCCGGACGCGTGCACAACGTGGACGGTGCCGGCCGCAGCGCCAGCGACAACAACACGACCTACCTGTACGTCTGGCTGGCGATCTGACCGCCACCGCCGCGTGCGGGAACAGGGGGGCACCGGTTAAGGTGTCCCCCTTTTCATTTTGCGCCGGCGACGGCGGGGGCGGCATGAAGTTCCTGGTGATGATCTACAGCGACGACCAGCTGCTCGGCGAGCTGTCGTCGGGCCAGTTCGAGCACATGATGCAGGGCTGTTTCCGACACGCCGACGAACTGGCGGCGGAGGGTTGCCTGCTCGGCTCGCAGCAGCTCGAGCACCCGGCCACGGCGCGCACGGTACGCGTGCGCGACGGCAGGACCACGGTGTTCGACGGTCCGTTCGCCGAGACCCGCGAGTACCTGGCCGGCTTCAACCTGATCGAGGCGGCGGACATGGACGAGGCGGTACGCATCGCGCAGAGCTTCCCGTGGTCGCGCACCGGCGCGATCGAGGTGCGGCCGATCCGCGACATGGACGCGGTGCGCCAGCGCGTCGGCGCCTGAGCAAAAAAAGCCGCGCCGGGATCGCCGGCGCGGCCAAGGGTCTGAACCGACCACTGCCATGGACGGGGCCGTGGCCGGAGGGGGATCCGCCGCGGCCCGCGCAGTATCGGCGCGGGGTGTCTCAGATCCCGGGACGGCCGCTCACGGCAGCGTCCAGCGCAGCGTCGCTCGCACCGGGAAGTGGTCCGACGGATACACCTTGCCCTCGTGCACGGTGATCGTGTCGGCGCTCAGCGCGGTGAAGCCGCGGGTGAGGATCCAGTCGATCTGCTCGGTCGGCTGGCCGGTGAAGGCGTGGAAGGTCTTGTCCGGGCCGGCACGCTCCGGTGCGGTCGCGCGCGCATCGGTGAGTACCGTGGCGAGCAGGGCATGGGCCCGGCTGGCCGGGGTGGTGTTGAAGTCGCCCACCAGCACCACCGGCACGTGCTTCGGCAGCGCCTCGATGTGCGCGAGGATCTCCTGCGCCCCCCTGGTGCGTGCCGCCTCGTCCTGCTGCCGGTAGGGCAGGTGGGTATCGAAGAAGTAGAAGCGCCGGCCGTCGGCCTTCCGCTCGAACAGCGCCCAGGTGACCATGCGCGGATACGGGTGGCCCCAGGAGATGCTGCCCGGCACGTTCGGCGTGTCCGACAGCCAGAAGTTGCCCGACTGCAGCAGCTTGAGCCGGTCGGTGCGGTAGAACACGCCCATGTGCTCGTCGCCGTCGCCGCCGCGGCGACCCTCGCCGAACCAGGCGTAACGCGGCAGCTTCGCCACCACGTAGTCGCCCTGGCGCTTGTGAAGTTCCTGCGTGCCGAACACGTCCGGATCGGCGTCGCGGATCGTCCGCACGAACAGGTCGCGGCGGTTCTCCCATACGTTCACGCCGTCCGGCGAGGGCGTGCGCACGTTGAAGGTCATCACGCGCAGCGGGGCGACGCTGGCGGCGGCCACGCCGGCAAGGGCGAGCAGCAGGAGGGCAAGCAGCGAGCGCAGGGCGTGGCGCATCGGAGGGCTCCGTGGGCGGGTGGGCATGTCAGCGGGCCAGCGCCGCGGCATCGGCAATCGCGATGCCGTCGCGGGCCATCGCGGCGCGGGTCGGTTCGTCGCCGGCCGGCGTCACCGGGCGGCACAGGTCCCACAGCACGCGGGTGCGGAAGCCGAGGCGGGCGGCGTCCTGTGCGCTCCACAGCACGCACACGTCGCGGGCCAGCCCGCACAGGTAGACGGTGTCCACGCCACGCTCGCGCAGCCAGCCGGCCAGGCCGGTGGTGGGGCGCGCGCCGCGCGGGCCGTGGTTCTCGCGGAATGCGCTGTAGGAGTCCACGCCGGGGTCGTTGCCCTTGCGGATCACGACGTCCACGCCCGACCAGTCCACGGCCGGATGCAGCGCCGCCCCCGGCGTTCCCTGCACGCAGTGATCCGGCCAAAGCGTCTGCGGGTGGCCGTAGAGATCGATGCTGTCGAAGGGCGCGCGGTCCGGGTGCGAGCTGGCGAACGACACGTGTCCGGACGGATGCCAGTCCTGGGTGGCGACCGCATGGCCGAAGCATCGCGTGCGCAACAGCGTGTCGATGCCCCGCACGATCGCGTCGCCCTCGTGGCAGGCCAGCGCGCCGCCCGGCATGAAGTCGCGCTGCAGGTCGATGACCAGGAGCGCGGCGCGGGAGAGCTCGGAGGTGGCCATGTCGGATCGCGGACGGGAAGGCAGCGCCGATGATGCCTGTTCGGGGCGTCTTTCGGCGAGCCGGACACGCCGCCGGGGCTCTGCGACAATCCGCGGCCACGTCGCGATCCGGCCAGCCGGACGCGACCCGCTGCGGTACGACACGATACGGGCAACCCCATGATCACGATGGTCGGTTTCGACGGCGACGACACCCTCTGGCACAGCGAGGGTTACTACCAGGCCGCGCAGGCGGCGTTCGCGGAGATCCTCGGCCACTACGTCGACCTGGGCGACCGCGGCCTGCACGACGACATGCTGCAGACCGAGCGGCGCAACCTGACGCTGTTCGGCTACGGCGCCAAGGGCATGACGCTGTCGATGGTGGAGACCGCGATCGCGTTGACCGACGCGCGCATCTCGGCGAAGGACATCCACCGGCTGGTGGAGATCGGCAAGGGCGTGCTGCAGCACCCGGTCGAGCTGCTGCCGGGCATCCGCCAGGCGGTGGAGGCGGTGGCTGCCGAGCATGCGGTGGTGCTGATCACCAAGGGTGACCTGTTCCACCAGGAAAAGAAGGTGGCGCAGTCCGGGCTGGCCGACCTGTTCCGCCGCATCGAGATCGTCTCGGAAAAGGATGCCGCCACCTACCGCCGGCTGTTCGAGGAGTTCGCGGTGGAGCCGTCCCGCTTCGCGATGGTCGGCAACTCGCTGCGCTCGGACATCGAGCCGGTGGTGCGGCTCGGCGGCTGGGGCGTGCACGTGCCTTACCACGTGACCTGGAGCCACGAGCTCGAGCACGGCCTGGGCGACTCGCACGAGCGTCTGCTCGCGGTGGCATCGCCTTCCGGTATCCCCGCGGCGGTGCGGGAACTGGCCGCCCGCTGAACCCCGACGTGGGCTGCACGTGCGTGAAGGCCGCGCTGGCGGCGCCTTCACCGGTCGGCATCCGGCGCGGGCCCAGCATGTGTGACCGGGCGGATCGCGCCCATGCCACCGCACGGAGGAAGCCGCCATGCCCGCCAACGCGCACGACGTCGAACGCATCGAGACCCTGATCGCCTACGCCAGCGCCAACGCCGAGGCCTATCGCGAGGCCGCGAACGACGCCGAGGGCTTCCGCGCCGCGGCCCCGCTGGCGCATCGTGCGCAGGAACGCCAGGCGGTCGCCGCGCATCTGCAGGCCTACCTGCGGGCCGGGCCGGCAGACGAGTCGTCCGGCGATCTGACGCTCCGGGCGCCGGTGGTGGCGGTGCGCCGTGCCGCGGCGCCGACCGATGCCGAGGTGGTGGAGGCGGCCGTCCGCGACGAGGGCGAGCTGCAGGCCGCCTTCGAGGCCGCGCTGGATGACCGCGCGCTGTCCGCTCCTGCCCGCGAGACGGTGCTGAAGGCTTACGTGGCGGTGCGGACCGGTACCGACCAGATTCGCGATCTCCGCCGCGCGTTGCGCGACGGCCCCTGACCGTCGCGGCGCCATCGGCTACAGTGCGGCCGCCGATCGCGCCCGAGTCCCGCCGCCATGTCCGACGAGTCCCGCGATGCGCCGCCGCGCATCGTGCTCGACACCAACGTCTGCCTCGACCTGTTCCTGTTCCGCGACCGCGCCTGCGCCCCGCTGGCCGACGCGCTGGCGCAGGGACGGGTGCGCGCCGTGGCCGACGCCGCCTGCCGGGGGGAGTGGCTGCGCGTGCTGGAGTACCCCAGCGTGCCGGTGCGCCCGGAGCAGCGCGAGGGCCTGCGCGAGCGTTTCGACGCGGTGATGGAACTCCTGGCCGGCCTCCCCGAGGCGGCCGTGCTGGCGCCGCTGCCGGTATGCCGCGATCCGGACGACCAGAAGTTCCTCGAACTGGCCCTGGCCAGCGGGGCGCAGTGGCTGCTCAGCAAGGACCGTGACCTGCTCAAGCTGGCCCGGCGCACCCGCAAGGCCGGTCAATTCCTCATCCTCAGGCCGGACCAGTGGTCGCCGGCGCTGCTCGGTCGGACGCTCGTGCGCGAAGCCGGCTGAGCCCGTGCCGATGATCCGCCGCGCGGCACTGCCGCTGCAGCGGTTCAAGCGATACCAGTCGTTGCGTCAGCCAGTCCAGCAGCGCCGGGCCGAACAGCGCGCGGGCCTTGCTGCGCGGCAGGCGCGGCTTGCCCCCGATCGCGTTGCGTTTCCAGGGTTCGTCGGCGAGATCGGCGATCGGCTGGCTGCAGGTCTCGGCCAGCGAAGCATCCGGATCCAGTTCCAGCGCGAGGCAGAGCCGGCGCCATCCGGACGGGACGTCGCGCACGAAATCGTCCAGGAACACGAAGTGATGGTTCGGCTCGCCCACGTGGCGCCGGTGCAGGGCAGTCGCCCGGTTCCAGCGGTCCGCCCACAGTTTGGCGTCGCCGCCGAACCCGTGGTTGTCGTCATGATGGAGGTTGGCGTCGGCAATCGAGGCGACCACGTCCAGCCCGTTGCGGATCACGTGCACGAAGCGGGCCTCCGGAACGTGCCGCGCGATCTCCGGGATGTAGAGCAGATGGTTCGGTGTTTTCTCGATCCACATCGTGCGTCCGGCCCGCGCTGCGTGGGTGTCCAGCAGCGCGACGAAGCGGTCGATGCAGGTGGCCAGCCGCCATGGCGCCGGCCTTGAGGTGCCCTCGAGCCGCTGTTCCCAGTCCTGCAGGACGCGCCGGCCGAACTCCCGGGCGAAGCCCCGCGCCAAGCCGCGGCGCCGGCGGCGGGCAACGCCTCGGTCGCCCCAGCGCCAGTGCAGCTCGCCGAAGAGATGTTCGAAAAGCGCCGTCTCCGGCAGCGTGGCGACATCGGGATGGCGGGCCAGCATGGCCTGGATAAGCGTGGTGCCCGAACGCGGGCAGCCGACGATGAAGGTGCGGCGCATGGGGGTCCCGACAGCGGTGCGGCGTGTTCCGCGTGATGCGAACGCGCCCGCGCCGGGCCGGTTGACCGCGTGGTGTCGGGTCCCGGTCGCGGTGTGGTTCAATCGCGCTCTCTCCACCGCGACGATGCCGCCATGCTGGATGCCGTGCTGATCGACTGCCCCTACTGCGGCGAGCCGATCGAAATCCTGGTCGAGCCGGCCGAGGAGTCCCATCGCTACATCGAGGACTGCCAGGTCTGCTGCCGTCCGATCACTGTCTCGGTGCAGGTGGACATGGACGGCAGCGTCACCGTGGGCGCGGGGGCGCAGGACGATGTCTGAACGCCGCGGGCCGCGCGCCGCCGTCGGAGCGATGCGCCATGCCGTTTGACCAGGACTGGATGGGTTACGGCTTCGTCGGCGGCGTCGAGGCCGGTGCGATCAGTGCCGTGGCCGGGGCGCTGCT
>JAGWVM010000111.1 GCA_018970895.1 Lysobacteraceae bacterium
GCGCGCACCCGCATGATGCCGTGCAGCGCGCCGGACGGCTCGTTGCGATGGCAGCCGCCGAACTCGCCGTAGCGGATCGGCAGTTCGCGGTAGCTGTGCAGGCCGGTGTTGAAGATCTGCACGTGGCCCGGACAGTTCATCGGCTTCAGCGCGTAGGTGCGCTTTTCCGATTCAGTGAAGAACATGTTCTCGGCGTAGTTGTCCCAGTGGCCGGATTTCTTCCACAGCGACACGTCCAGCACCTGCGGGCAGCGCACTTCCTGGTAGCCGCTCCTGCGGTACACGCCGCGCATGTACTGCTCGACCTGCTGCCAGATCGTCCAGCCGTTCGGGTGCCAGAACACCATGCCGGGACTTTCTTCCTGCTGGTGGAACAGGTCCAGCGCCTTGCCGAGCTTGCGGTGGTCGCGCTTCTCGGCTTCTTCGAGCTGGTGCAGGTGCGCCTTCAGATCCTTGTCGTTCAGCCACGCGGTGCCGTAGATGCGGGTGAGCATCGCGTTGTTCGAATCGCCGCGCCAGTAGGCGCCGGCCACCTTCATCAGCTTGAACGCGCGCAGCTTGCCGGTATTGGGCACATGCGGGCCGCGGCACAGGTCGGTGAACTCGCCCTGCGAATACAGCGACAGCTCCTCGTTCGACGGGATCGACTCGATGATCTGCGCCTTGTACTCCTCGCCGAGGCCGCGGAAGAACGCGATCGCCTCGTCGCGCGACTTCACGCTGCGGGTCACCGCCAGCTGCTCGTCGACGATCTTGTGCATCTCCGCCTCGATCTTCGGCAGGTCCTCCGGGGTGAAGGGCCGCTCGTAGGCGAAGTCGTAGTAGAAGCCGTTCTCGATCACCGGACCGATGGTCACCTGCGCGCCGGGGAACAGCCGCTGCACGGCCTGGCCCATCAGGTGCGCGGTGGAGTGGCGCAGGATCTCCAGCGCCTCCGGGCTCTTGTCGGTGACGATCTGCAGGCTGGCGTCGCGGTCGACGAGGTAGCTGGCGTCGACCAGCTTGTCGTCGACCTTGCCGGCCAGGGTGGCCTTGGCCAGGCCGGCGCCGATCGAGGCGGCCACGTCCTGTACGGTGACGGGATGGTCGAACGGCCGCTGGCTGCCGTCGGGAAGGGTGATCTGGATCATGTCGTTGAACCACGGGCAATAAAAAAGGACGCCGCGCGCCCTTTTCGTCGAACGGAAACGGTGGCGCGGAAGCTCAGCGGGAGGGCCGGGTAGTCTCCATGTCGCACGCTCGACCGGCAGTTGCCTGCGGGCCACCTTGTCGTTGAAGGAATCGCGGCAAAGCTAGCCCGGCCCCGGCGGGCTGTCAACGCCGCCGGACGCCGGGGGCCGGCGGCGGAACGCTCCCGGGGACCGCGGCCCGCGGCCGCCCGCCGGTCCGTCAGAAATAAAAGCCGACATTGATGTTGACGCGGTGTTCGACCCCGCCGTCGCCGGCCATGCTGCCGCCGACGAACGGCTGGTTGCGGCCGATCACGTAGTCGAAATAGGTGTACAGGTCGCCGGCGGAGACCCCCACACCCAGCACGTTCATCACCGTGCTGCGAAGCATCCCGGACTTGTGGGTGACCAGCGAGTAGTCGTTGTAGAAGTCCAGGCCGCGGATCGGCCCCCACTGCACCGGCTGGTGGTACTTCACGTTGAACGTGTAGGAGTCGGCCCGCGCGGCGATGGTGTCGTAGAAGTGGTACGCACCGACCGCCAGGCGGGTCGCGCCACTGTCGGTGTGGTAGCCGTAGTGCGCCGCCTGGGCCTGCACGTTCCACTGCAGGTAATGGGCGTCCAGGTGCACGGCATAGGCGTCGTAGTGCCCGATCCGCGAGGTCTTGCCCTCCAGGCCGCCGTGCAGCGCCGAGGCGCCCAGCTCCAGCGACAGGTCATCATCGGGGTGGAAGGTGTAGGCCACGCGCGCGGCAGCGGTGTTGGCGCTGCCCGCCGGCTGCCGCGGGGCGTCGTAGAGGCCCTCACCCGGGGCGCGCACACCGAGCACATTGTAGGAATAGCTGTCGGTGCGGTTGCTGACGTAGCCGTCCACGCCACCCATCGCGTCGTTCTTGAAGAAGGCCAGCTGCACGTTCCACGGGCTGCCCGCGTACACGTATTCGACGCCGGCGTGGTAGGTGTCCTCCAGCCCGAGGTAGTAGTTCGAGCTGAAGAAGTAGTTGTGCGAGTCGTACGGCTGGTTGCCGAACGGGATGCGGGTGATGCCCGCCTGCACCTGCGAATGCTTGCCGAAGTCGTAGCCCAGCCACGCGTACTTGATCGCACTCATGTACTGGAACCAGCGCCACTCCGCCTGCAGCTCGATGTTGTCCACCTTGCCGCGCAGGTTGAGCCGGAAGATGTCGAAGTCGGCGTCCCCCAGGCGGCGGCGGTTGCCGCGGCTGTAGTCCTCGTACGAGTACTGGAAGCGCATCGCACCGCCAACGTGGATGCCGTCGGCGGAAGCATCGGCGGCCTTGGCCAGCTTGTCGACTTTCGCCGCCTGCACCTGCCGGCTAGCCGCCGCCTGCGACCGTTCGCTGGCCGCCTGGGCCTGCGCCTGCTTGAGCTGGAGCAGTTCCTTCTGCAGCTCGTCGATGCGCGCCTGCATCTGCGCGATCTTCTGGTCGACCGCCGTGGCCAGCGGGGCGGACACGTCGGTACCGGCCCTGGCCGGCAGCGACGCGGTCGCGCACAGCGTCGCGAGGATTGCTGCCCTGATCGGATGAATCGTCATGGTCGTCCCCTGGTTGGGAGGGAGCACCGCGCCCCCGGACGCGCGGACCGGTTCGCCGCGTCGGCTCGCGACCGACAACACGCATCAGCGCGTGGCGAGGTCCCCCGGCACGGCCGGTGGCAGCGGCAGGGCCCGGGCCGCCGTCGACCCGGGCGCGAACGGGTTCAGTGGCTCCAGCCGCCCACCACGTCGGCGTGCCGCCGGACCCACTGCTTCGCCACCTCATCCGGCCTGGCGTCCGGCTCGCGGTCGGCGTCCATCACCTGTTGCATCTGCTCCGGCGTCCAGTGGAAGCCGTCGAGCAGCGCATAGGCGTCGGGCGAGTCCTGCTTCAGACCCTGCCGCGCGAGGGTGTCGATGTCCTCGGCGGTGCCGTAGATGCCCTTCGGATCGGCCAGATACTTGAGCTTGAAGCGCGCCCACATCCAGTGCGGGGTCCAGCCGGTGACCACGATCCACTGGTGGTTGTCGATCGCGCTCTTCAGCGCAGCGGTCATCGTGGCGCCGCTGCCGTCGATCAGCTTGAGCGGCAGCTTGTACTGCTCGACCACCTGCTGGGTCAGCCCCATCTCGCCGGCGCCCGGGTCGATGCCGACAATGCGTCCCTGGAACTGCGCGGCGTGATCCGCCAGCTGCGGGATCGAATCGATGGTGACGTAGTCCGGCACCACCAGGCCAAGCCGGGTGCCGACCAGGTTCGGGCCGAGGTTGTCGAGCTTGTCCTTCGTCCGGGCGTAGTAGTTGGCCTGGGTGCTGGGCAGCCACGCGCACACCGTCGCATCGGCGTCGCCGTCGGCGACCGCCTCGTACATGGCTGCGGCGCTGACCGAGACGGTCTGCACGTTGTAGCCCTTCTGCTCGAGCGCCGCGCGCGCCACGTTGGTTGCCGCCACGCAGCTGGACCACTCCACGTACGCGAGCTTGATGTCCTTCTTGCCGAGACCGGAGTCCGCCGTCGGCGTGGCGGACGAAGCGGGGGCACCGGCACCCTGCGACGAGGGCGCCCCGGCCGGCGAGCAGCCGGCCGCGGCGACGGCCAGCGCGAGGACCGGCACGTACCGGCCGAAACGGGGTTTGGTCTTCATCGATCGTCTCCTCTGACTACTTTCCGGCAGACGCCTGCGAACGACGCCCGATGCGTTGGGTGATGCGGTCCAGGATCATCGCGAGGATGACGATGGCGATGCCCGACTCGAAGCCCTTGCCCGGCTCCAGCCGCTGGATTGCCTTCCACACCTCGCCGCCGAGCCCACCGGCGCCGATCATCGCGGCGATCACCACCATCGACAGGGCGAGCATGATGGTCTGGTTCACGCCGGCCATGATCGTCGGCACGGCCATCGGCAGCTGCACCTTGAACAGCTTCTGGCGCGGCGAGGAACCGAAGGCATCGGCCGCCTCGATCAGGTCTGCGGGCACCTGCCTGATGCCCAGCGCGGTAAGCCGGATCGCCGGCGGCATCGAGAAGATCACCGTGGCCACGCTGGCCGACACCGCGCCGAGTCCGAAGAACGGAATCGCCGGGATCAGGTAGACGAACGCCGGCATCGTCTGCATGAAATCGAGCACCGGCATCACCACCCGCGCGGTGCGCCGGCTCAGCGCGGCACCGATCCCGAGCGGCAGGCCGATGACCACGGCGATCAGGGTCGACATCAGCACCAGCGTGATCGTCTCGAGGGTCGGCGCCCACAGCCGCAGGTTCCACAGGAATAGCAGGCCGACCGCCGACAGGATCGCCACGCGCCGACCGGCCATGCGCCACGCCAGCGTCGCCACGGCGAGGATCAGCAGCCAGGGCGGCAGCCACTCGAGCCCGGCGACCACTCCGTCGATGGCCACCGACGTGGCGTGGCTGAGCGCCTTGGTGATGAACGAGAAATGGCGGGTGAGCCAGTCCAGCGCCACGTCGATCAGGTGCGCCAGCGGGAACTTGGGAATCTCGGGAATCAGCAGGCTCATGCGGCGGCACTCCCCGGTTCGGCGTCCGGCGCCGACGCCGTCTCGCGGCCGCTCTCGGCCAGTGCCGTGAGCAGCCGCGCGCGGGTCACGACGCCCAGCAGCTTGCTTTGCGCATCGATCACCGGCGTGATGTAGCGCCACTCGGCCATCACGTTGATGATCCCCATCAGCGGCTCGTCGGGCGATACCGCCGGCGCCTCCTCGATCAGCCCCTCGATCGACGTCGCCCCGGACTTCACCGCCTCGGACACCCGCTCCAGGCTGATCGCGCCGAGCAGGGTGTAATCGCGCCGCACCACCAGGATGCTGCCGAAGTTCTCCTCGGTCATCTTGTGCAGCACCGTGCGCGGCCCGTCCTGCGGGAACGCCACCACGCGGGCCCGCGACAGCACCGAGCGGGCGGTGAGCACGCGCGACATGTCGACGTTCTCGACGAAGCGCTCGACGTACGCGTTGGCCGGGTTGTTGAGGATCTCCTCGGGCGTGCCGATCTGCACCACCCGGCCGTCCTTCATCAGCACGATGCGGTCGCCGATCTGCAGCGCCTCGTCCAGGTCGTGGGTGATGAAGACGATGGTCTTCTTCATGCGCTCCTGCAGCGACACCATCTCGTGCTGCATGTCGCGACGGATCAGCGGATCGAGCGCACTGAAGGCCTCGTCCATCAGCAGGATGTCGGGATTGACCGCCAGCGCGCGCGCCAGCCCCACGCGCTGCTGCATGCCGCCGCTGAGC
This sequence comes from Lysobacteraceae bacterium, assembly GCA_018970895.1. GTDB lineage: Bacteria > Pseudomonadota > Gammaproteobacteria > Xanthomonadales > Rhodanobacteraceae > Dyella_A. Next base: position 5,425 of record JAGWVM010000111.1, read on the forward strand.
TGGCCGGGAAAGTTGTCGCCCCAGCCCTTAAGGCCGACCAGCTCCAGCGCCTCCTCCGCGCGCCGGCGCCGCTCGTCCGGCGCCACGTCCTGGATCTCGAGTCCGTAGGCCGCGTTGTCCGCCACCGTGCGGTGCGGGAACAGCGCGAAATGCTGGAACACCATGCTGATCTTGTGCTGGCGGAATTTGAGCAGCTGCTCCCGGTTGTAGATGGTGATGTCCTCGCCATCGACGTAGATGTGCCCGCGGTTCGGCTCGTTGAGCCGGTTGAGGCAGCGGATCAGGGTCGACTTGCCGCTGCCGCTCAGGCCCATCACCACCAGCAGCTCGCCTTCGCGTACCTCGAACGAGACGTCGGCGATGCCCACCGCATGGCCGGTCTTCTCGCGCACGTCGGCGTTGCTGGCGCCCTGCGCAAGCATCTTCAGCGCCTGCTCGGGGCGGGGGCCGAAAATCTTGGTCAGCCGGTCGACTTTGATCTTGATCATGGGTGCGTCGCTCCCGCTCCGTATGAAGGCGGTGACCCCGCGGAAGGCAGGATCGGGACGCAAGGCAGACAGCCTGACGGGGCCGGACGCTCGAACGAGCGGGCCTTGCGTCGCGGATGTGGTGATCTTTTTACCTTAGCCGCTCGGGCGCGGCGGCTCAACCCGCGCAGATCGCGCATCGGCCCGCGCGAGCATCACGGCCACGGGATTGGATGTCCCCGCATCGCGCTCGCGGCGATGGCGCGATGGCGCCAGCGGTTAGACTACGCGCCATCCAGCAACGGACTTCCCCATGCGCATCCTCGTCACCGGCTCGGCCGGTTTTGTCGGCGCCGCGCTCGTCGAACGCCTGCTCGCCCGCGGCGACGAGGTGTGCGGCATCGACAACCACAACGACTACTACGACCCCGCGCTGAAAGAGGCGCGGCTGGCGCGTTTCGCCGGCCACCCGCGCTACCGGCACGTGCGCGCGGACATCGCCGACCGCGACGCGCTGCAGGCGGCCTTCGACGCCTTCGCGCCCGAGCGCGTGGCGAACCTCGCCGCCCAGGCCGGCGTGCGCTACTCGCTGCAGAACCCGCAGGCGTACATCCAGAGCAACCTGGTCGGCTTCGGCAACATCCTGGAAGCCTGCCGGCACGGCGGCGTGCAGCACCTGGTCTACGCCTCGTCCAGCTCGGTCTACGGGGCCAATCGCAAGCTGCCATTCGCGGTGGAGGACGCCGTCGACCATCCGGTGAGCCTGTACGCGGCGACCAAGAAGGCCAACGAGCTGATGGCGCACACCTACAGCCACCTCTACGGCCTGCCGACCACCGGCCTGCGCTTCTTCACCGTGTATGGCCCGTGGGGCCGGCCGGACATGTCGCCCATGCTGTTCGCCGACCGGATCAGCCGCGGCGAGCCGATCGACGTGTTCAATTTCGGCAACCACAGTCGCGACTTCACCTTCGTCGACGACATCATCGAAGGCGTGATCCGCACTCTCGACCACCCGGCGCAGCCGGATCCGTCCTACGACCCGATGCAGCCGAACCCGGGCACCTCCGCCGCGCCCTACCGGGTCTACAACATCGGCAACGACCAGCCGGTGCAGCTGCTGCGCTTCATCGAGCTGATGGAGCAGGCGCTGGGACGCACGGTCGAGAAGCGCCTGCTGCCGATGCAGCCGGGCGACGTGCCGGATACCTGGGCGGACGTCTCGGCGCTGCGGCGCGACGTGGGCTATGCGCCGAACACCTCGATCGAGGACGGCGTGGCGCGCTTCGTCGCCTGGTATCGCGACTACGTCCGGCGCTGACCGGACGGCCGCCGGGCGGGACTCAGAACGGCTTGGCCAGCACCAGGTAGATCACCGCCAGCAGCAGCAGCACCGGCGGCTCGTTGAACCAGCGAAGCGCCCGCGACGACGGCAGCGCGCCGCCCTTCTCGCTGCGCTTGAGCAGGCGGCCGGCCCAGATGAAATAGGCCAGCAGCACGGCCACCAGGGTCAGCTTGGCGTCGATCCAGTGCATGCCCGCCACCACGTTCGGCAACTGCCGGGGGAACACCCGCCAGCCCTGCCAGAGCGCCAGACCGAACACGAAGGCGATGCCGAACATGTTGTGCCCGAACTTGTACAGCCGCCGCCCCATCAGGTGCAGCCGCGCCCGCACCGCCGCATCGTCACCTGCCTCGGCAATGTTGACCAGGATCCGCGGCAGGTAGAACACCGTCGCCATCCAGGCGATCACGAACAGCAGGTGCAGGGACTTGATCCACAGGTAGGTCATCGCATCGGCTCCGGGACACGTCGGCAACGGGCAAACAAAAACGGCGCCGTCCTCGCGGGCGGCGCCGTCTTGCTGGTTCTTGCTGCAACCGCCCCGGCAGGAACCGGAACCGTCGGCATCTTGGTGGGCGGTACAAGGATCGAACTTGTGACCCCTACCATGTCAAGGTAGTGCTCTACCGCTGAGCTAACCGCCCAAGAGCCGCGAAGTATAGCCAAAGCCCGGAAACCGGCGCAACAGCCGCCGGGACGCGCCGGGCGGGGCGGATCCCGGTGACATCACTCGCCGGGATGGCCGATCGTGACGACCTTTCCTCCGGCACATCCGCACCTGCACCGCACGCGCCCGCTACCGAAGCGCCTGCTCGCGCAGCTTGCCGATCTGGTCGCGGAGCCGCGCCGCTTCCTCGAACTCGAGGTTCTGCGCGTGCTTGTACATCTGGCCTTCCAGTTTCTTGATCGCGGCAGAAAGCTGCTGCGGATTGAGCGACTCGTAGCCGGCCGCCGGCTCGGCTACGGCCTTTTCGCGCTCGCGCCCCGCACCCCGCTTGCCGCGTCCCTTGCCGGCCGGCACCTCGCTGCGCGCGCCTTCCATGATGTCGGCGATGCGTCGCACCACGGTCTGCGGCGTGATGCCGTGGGCCTCGTTCCAGGCCAGCTGCTTTTCGCGACGACGCGAGGTTTCGTCCATCGCCGCCTGCATCGAGCGGGTGATCTCATCGGCATAAAGAATCGCCCGGCCGCGGACGTTGCGGGCCGCACGGCCGATGGTCTGGATCAGTGAGCCGGTGGAGCGCAGGAAGCCTTCCTTGTCGGCATCCAGCACGGCCACCAGCGAGACCTCGGGCATGTCCAGTCCCTCGCGCAGCAGGTTGATGCCCACCAGCACGTCGAACTCGCCCAGGCGCAGGTCGCGGATGATCTCGCTGCGTTCCACCGTCTCGATGTCCGAGTGCAGGTAGCGCACCTTGATGTCGTGCTCGGCCAGGTACTCGGTGAGGTTCTCGGCCATGCGCTTGGTCAGCGTGGTGACCAGGGTGCGGTCGCCCAGCGCGATCTGCTTGCGCACCTCGCCGAGCAGGTCGTCGACCTGGGTGCGCACCGGGCGCACCTCCACTTCCGGATCGACCAGGCCGGTCGGGCGCACCACCAGCTCGACCACCGCGTCGCCGGACTTCTGCAACTCGTAGTCGCGCGGCGTCGCCGACACGTAGATCGCCCGCGGCACACGCTGCTCCCATTCCTCGAAACGTAGCGGGCGGTTGTCCATCGCCGAGGGCAGGCGGAAGCCGAACTCGACCAGCGTCTCCTTGCGCGAGCGGTCACCCTTGTACATGGCGCCGAGCTGGGGGACGGTCACGTGCGACTCGTCGAGCACTAGCAGGCCGTCCGCCGGCAGGTAGTCGAACAGGGTCGGCGGCGGCTCGCCGGGCAGGCGGCGAGTGAGATGTCGGGAGTAGTTCTCGATGCCCTGGCAGTAACCGACCTCGGCCATCATCTCGATGTCGAAGCGGGTGCGCTGATCCAGCCGCTGCGCCTCGAGCAGCTTGTTGCTGGCGTAGAGCTGGTCCAGCCGCTCTTTCAGCTCGACCTTCACCGTCTCGATCGCGTTGAGCACGCTCTCGCGGGTGGAGGCGTAGTGCGTGCGCGGGTACACCGTGTAGCGCGGCACCTTGCGGATGACCTCGCCGGTCAGCGGATCGAACAGCGCCAGGTTCTCCACCTCGCCGTCGAACAGCTCGATGCGCAGCGCCTCGGTTTCCGACTCGGCCGGGAACACGTCGATGATCTCGCCGCGCACGCGGTAGGTGCCGCGGCGCAGCTCCATCTCGTTGCGGCTGTACTGCAACTCGGTGAGCTGGCGGATCAGCTGGCGCTGTTCGATGTGCTCTCCCCTGGCCAGGATCAGCCGCAGCGAGAGGTAATCCTCCGGGTTGCCCAGGCCGTAGATCGCCGACACCGTGGCCACGATGATCGCATCGCGCCGCGACAGCAGCGCCTTGGTCGCCGCCAGCCGCATCTGCTCGATGTGCTCGTTGATCGAGGCGTCCTTCTCGATGAAGGTGTCCGAGGCGACCACGTAGGCCTCGGGCTGGTAGTAGTCGTAGTAGCTGACGAAGTACTCCACCGCGTTGTGCGGGAAGAATTCCTTGAACTCGCCGTAGAGCTGCGCGGCCAGCGTCTTGTTCGGCGCCATCACGATGGTCGGGCGCTGCACGCGCTGGATCACGTTGGCGATGGTGTAGGTCTTGCCCGAGCCGGTCACGCCCAGCAGCGTCTGCGCCGCCAGCCCGGCCTCGAAGCCTTCGCTCAGCCGCTCGATCGCCTGCGGCTGGTCGCCGGAGGGCTGGTAGGGGGAGACGAGTTCGAATCGTTCGCTCATGGGCTCACAGCATGCGGGCGGCTGCCCTCATTTTAAATTGCCCCTGCTGACAGGCATCGTCAGCAGTGACGCACGGCCTGCACGCGCGGCCGATGGCATGCACCGGAGGGGTGTCCACCTAGCATCTACGGAGTCAATCATCCGATGGAGCCGCCATGGACCGGCCGTCCCCTCAAGCACGAATCCGACGGCCCGGCAGGCCCGGGGGCTGGACCCTGATCGAGCAGCTGATGCTCGTGGCCATCGTCGCCGTGCTGGCGACCATCGCCGTCCCGTCAATGCATGGCCTGCTCGAAAGAAGCCGGCTGCGAAGCGCCCAGATGGATCTCATCGCAGGACTTCAGCAGGCGCGCTATCTCGCTATCTCGCGGGGCCTGCCCGCAATCGTCTGCCCCAGCCGCGATGGCGGGACGTGCCTGAAATCATCGCGATGGGAGCAAGGCTGGCTGATCGCCATCGACCGCGACGGCAACGACCAGCCCGATCACTCCGTGTTGCTCACCGGGCCGCACGCGTCCGGCGGCATGCACGTGAGGAGCAGCAGCGGTCGCTACCGCGTCCGGTTCCATCCAGATGGCAGTGCCGCCGGATCGAACCTCACCCTGACGCTCTGCTTGCCGCACGAGGAAGATCGAGCGCTCAACGTGATCGTTTCCAATCCGGGACGCGTGCGTGGGGAGCCGGCTTCTGCCGCCCAGACGGCCGCGTGCAGCGGCAACGGGTGATGCACGATGCCTCCGGAGACGGACGTCGACTGCGTCGCATCAGCGGCGACGGCAGCCATCCCTGGCCGCGGACGCGCCTCGGATCAGGCCTTCACGTTCAGGAAGCGGCCCACCGTCTGGCCGGAAAGATTGACCGACGGCCGCTGGGGAACAGGAGCGGACGCTGCCGGGGCGCCACCATCCCGGTCACCGTCGTGATCGGCGGCGCCCGCCACTTCGGCCGCCTCGGACCGGCCCGCGGCATGGACCGGTGGACCCGCACTTACTGACGAAACGTTCATGCAACACCTCCCGTAGCTGGCAAGGAGCAAAAGCGCCCCATCTCCAGCGTCGGCTGCATCGGGGACAACTTGATGGCTCTCCGGAAAGTTCGCAATTTCCCGTGGATTCAGGGCCTTGTCCGCAAGCAAATGCGTTGCGCAAAACGGCCCGCCGCAGACCAGCCTGCGCGCCGGTCGGCGCAAGGCATGCCTCCAAGCGATCGGCGCCGCGCTCGACCTGGACCGCCCTGATGCGACCGGCGGCACCAACGAAAAAGGCCTCGCATTGCTGCGAGGCC
>JAGWVM010000112.1 GCA_018970895.1 Lysobacteraceae bacterium
TCGCGCACCGCGGCACGGGTCGATGCCGCCGGCCGGCCGGTGCTGCTGGACCGCCAGGACCGCACGCGCTGGGACCGGCTGGCGATCGCCCGCGGCCAGGCGCTGCTCACCCGAGCCATCGGCCACCCCGAGGGCGCCGGCCCCTATACCCTGCAGGCGGCGATCGCCGCCTGCCACGCCGGCGCGCCGACCGCCGCAGCCACCGACTGGCCGCGCATCGCCGCGTTGTATGGCGCACTGGCGCAGGTGGCGCCTTCGCCCGTGGTGGAACTCAACCGCGCCGTCGCCGTATCGCGCTCGCAGGGTCCAGCGGCCGGGCTCGCCCTGGTCGAGGCGATCGCCGACGTGCCGTCGCTGTCGCGCTATGCGCCGCTGCCGGCAGTGCGCGGCGACCTGCTGGAGCAGCTCGGTCGACACGCGGAAGCGCGCGAAGCGTTCTGCCTTGCTGCGGAACTCACCGCCAACGGCGGCGAGCGTGAGGTGCTGCTGCAGCGGGTCGCGGCCCTGGACGGACGCGTCGACTGACGGCTCAGCCCATCATCTCGATCCGCGCCAGCAGCGCATCGAATTCGGCCGCGGGCATCGGCCGGCCGAGCAGGTAGCCCTGGAAGGCGTCGCAGCCGTGCTCCATCAGGAACGACCACTGCGCCTCGGTTTCGACGCCCTCGGCGATCACCTGCAGCCCGAGCCCGTGCCCCATCGCGATGATGGTCTGCGACACCGTCGCGTCACCCGCCACCTCCGGCAGTCGGCCGACGAACGACTGGTCGATCTTCAGCTGGTCCAGCGGCAGGCGTGAAAGGTAGGCCAGCGAGGAATAGCCGGTGCCGAAATCGTCCAGCGAGACCCGCACGCCCAGCCGGCGCAGACCGTCCAACCGGCTCGCCACCCACGCCAGGTCCGACACCAGCGCCGACTCGGTGAGCTCCAGTTCCAGCCGTGCCGGGTTGGCTCCGGTCTCGGCCAGCATCGCCGTGACGCCCTCGACGAAGCCCGGCCGGGCAAACTGGTGCGCACTCACGTTGACCGCCAGCACCAGTCCGCGCGTGCGCGTCGATCCGGCCCACTCGACCAGCTGCATGCACGCCCTCCGCAGCGCCCACTCGCCCAGTGCGCCGATCAGTCCGCGTTCCTCGGCGATCGGGATGAACACGCAGGGGGCAACGCTCTCGCCGTTGGCGCGATACCAGCGCATCAGCGCCTCGGCACCGATCGGGCGTCCCGAACGATCCACCTGAAGTTGCAGGTGCAGCTGCAGCGCATCGGTCGCGATCGCGTCGTGCAGCTCCTCGGCGACCCGTTCGCTGCGCTCCATGTCGACCATCATTGACGGTGCGAAAGGCACGATCCGGTCGCGGCCGGCGCGCTTGGCGGCGTACATGGCCATTTCCGCCTCCTTGAACACCACGGCCGCGCTTCCCTGTCCGGGCACGACTTCGGTCACGCCGATGCTGCAGGTCATGCTCAACCGGCTGTCGTCATCCAGCTGGAACGGCGACTGCATCGCCGAACGCACGCGCCCGGCACAGTCCATCGCGCGGCGCATGCGATCGGCCGGCCCGACGGACGGACACGCCGCCAGGAGAGCGAAGGTGTCGCCGCTGAAGCGACTCAGCAGGCAGCCCTCGTCGAGCAGTGGACGCAGGCGCATGGCGACCAGCCACAGCAGCCGATCGCCTGCCTCGTGCCCGCGCAGGTCGTTGACCCGCTTGAAATGATCCAGGTCGAGCATCAGCAGCGCACCGCCGGAACCCTCTCCCTCCAGCAGGTGCTCGATCTGACCGTGCAGGTAGCGGCGGTTCGGCAGGTCGGTCAGCGCGTCGAAGAACGTCAGGTGCTCGGCGTACTCGATGGCTTCGCGCTCACGGGTCAGGTCGGTCATGGTGCAGATGTAGTGGCTGACATGTCCGGCATCGTCCTTCACCGAGGAAATCGCCATCTGCACGACTCGCGGCACCCCGTCCCTGCCGGCGATCCACTGCTCGCCCTGCCAATAGCCGTCGTCGTGCACCTGCCGCCAAATCCGCAGGTAGTAATCGTGGTCGTGGTGCGCGGTGCCCAGCATCGAAGGTCGCTTGCCCAGCACCTCGTCCGGGGCGTATCCGGACAGCGCCACGAACGCCGCGTTGACGCGCTGGATGGTGCCGGCGGCACTGGTGACCATCAGGGCCTCCTGCGTCTGGAACGCGACCGCCGCCAGCCGCAACTCGCTGTCCACCCGCTTGCGCTCGCTGATGTCCTGGGCATACACCACGGCGAACTGCGGTCGTCCCTCGTCGTCACGCACCACCGAGCGGTCCAGCAGCACCGGAAAGCGGCGACCGTCGCGCGTCACGTGCTCGCTCTCCAGCAGCGAATGGTCGCGCTGCTCCGCGGCGTGGCGCGCACGACGCTGCAGGTCGCCGAGGTCGGCCGGATACAGTGCGTCGATCGGCATGCCGGCCATCTCTGCCGGCGCGTAGCCTCGTTCGCGGGCGAACGTGGGATTCACCGCGGTGATGCGCTGGGTGCGCACATCGTAGATCTTCACGCCGAAGGCCGCGTGCTCGAAGGCCTGTCCCCACAGCCGCAGCCGTGCCTCGTCCTCCAGTCGACAGGTGATGTCACGGGCCACGCTCAGCACGCTCGTGGCGCTGCCGTCGGGCTCGGGCATCGGCACCTTGATGACCTCCAGCTGGCGCACGGTGCCGTCACCCTGGCGCAACGGCAGGATCTCGATGCGGGGCGCGCCGGTCTGCAATACCTCGCGATCCATCGCCTCGACCCGTCCGGCAAGTTCCGTATCGAACAGCTGCTGCACGGTCCGGCCGAGCAGCACCTGGCGCCCCACGCCAAGCAGCTGCTCCACCCGGTCGTTGCAATCGCGATAGATCCCGTCGTGCCCCTTCACCCACATGGCATCCGGACTGGCATCGAACAGCGCCTGCAGCCGGCGCTGGCCGGCGACCAGTTCGCGCGTACGCCGCGCCACCGCGCGACGCAGGATCCACACCCAGAAGCCGAGCAGCGCCATCGCCAGCGCGGTGATCAGCGCGCCGATCGCGATCGGTCGGAGGTAGGGTGTGATCGCCATCGGCTTTTCCAGCCAGCGGTCGCGGATGCGGGCCTGCTCGGCCGGGGTGATCAGGGCCATGCCGCGTTCCACCCGCTCCAGCACGGCCCGGTTGCCTTTGCGCACCGCCCAGTGGAACTGCCCGCTGTACAGCTCGAAGGCACGATGGAACCGGTCCAGCGCCGCATTGCGGTAGAGGTAGAAGTTGGCCGGGTATTCGTCCATGCAGAAGATCCGCATGTCGCCGTGGATCGCGGCCTGCATGACCTCGGAATAGTTGGCCAGCAGACGCAGGTCCGACACGCCGAGCGCGTGCAGCTTTTCCACGCACGCATCGCCGCGCTGCACGCCCACCGGAAAACCGCGCAGCGAGGCAGCGTCGCGCACGCCCAGGATCCGGCGATCGACGTAGATGCCGACCGGCAAGGTGGCGTACGGCGCCGAAAAGTCGTAGAGCGACTCCCGCGACGGCGTGCGGAAGATCATGTCGATCACGTCCGCCCGGCCGGACAGCAGCTCGCGCTGTGCCCGGTCCCACTGCATCGGCACCAGGTCCACCTTGATTCCGGTGTGCTGCTCGAACAGCCGCCAGCGGTCGACTTCGAGCCCGCGCGGCCGGCCGTCGGCATCGATGAACAGGAACGGCGGATAATTGTTGTCGGTGACCACCCGCAGGTGCATGGATGCAGCGGGCGCGGACGCAGGGGCCATCGACGCGGACGCCGTCGGCGCGACCTCCGCCGAGACCGCGCAGGCGCAGGCGCAGCACCAGCCCAGGCACATGAACGCGAGCCGTTTCGACAGCATCCGTTCGTCCGTTCGTCGCTCCGACGCGGTCACAGTTTCAAAATTCGGCGGCCAGCGCAAGCCACCGCGGAGCGGAGCGGGCGAAGCTCAGCCGGTTGGCGCGGCGATCAGGCGCTCCGCGATCGCCCGATAGAACGCCGGCAAGCGCTCCAGATCCGCCAATGCCACGCATTCGTCCACCTGGTGGATGGTGGCGTTCACCGGCCCCAGTTCCACCACCTCGGCACCGAGCGGCGCGATGAAGCGGCCGTCCGAGGTACCGCCGCCGGTGCTCTGCACGGGCGCTTCCCCGGCCAGCTCGCGACACACGTCCACCACCACCTCGCGCAGGCGTCCGCCCGGCGGAGTGAGGAAGGGCTCGCCGGAAAGGTTCCAGTCCAGCGCATAGTCCAGCCCGTGGCGGCCGAGGATCGCTTCGGTGCGGACCTTGAGATCATCCGCGGTGCTCGCCGTGCCGTAGCGGAAGTTGAACAGCGCGGTGAGCGTGCCGGGAATCACGTTGCTGGCACCGGTGCCCGCATTGAGGTTGGAGATCTGGAACGAGGTCGGCGGGAAGTCGGCGTTGCCTTCGTCCCAGCGCTCGGCGGCCAGATCGGCCAGTGCGGGCGCGACGGCGTGGATCGGATTCTTTGCCTTCTCCGGGTACGCCACGTGCCCCTGCACGCCGCGCACGGTGAGCGTGCCGCTGAGCGAGCCGCGACGGCCCACACGGATCAGGTCGCCGAGGCGCGCGGCGGACGATGGTTCGCCGACCACGCACCAGTCGATGCGTTCGCCTTCGGCGCGGAACGCTTCGGCCACCCGGCGCACGCCGTTGAGGTTGGTCGGGCCCTCCTCGTCGCTGGTCAGCAGCAGGCCGACGCGACCGGCATGGTCCGGATGCGCGGCGACGAAGGCCTCCAGCGCCACCACCATCGCGGCCACCGAACCCTTCATGTCGGCTGCGCCGCGACCGTACAGCACGCCGTCGACCACGGTCGGCTCGAACGGATCGAAACGCCACGCCCCGGCCGGTCCGCTCGGCACCACGTCGGTGTGACCGAGAAAGGCCAGCGTGGGACCGCCCTCGCCGTGCGTAGCCCAGAGATTGTCGACCTCGCCGAAGCGCAGATGGCGCATGCGGAAACCGGCCTGCGCCAGTCGCCCGGCGATCGTCGCCTGGCAGCCGGCGTCGTCGGGGGTGACCGAGGCACGGCGGATCAGGTCGCAGGTGAGATCGAGCACGGCAGACATGGTGGGCACGGCGGGCTGAGGAAGGCTTGCCGAAGCATACAAGGCCTCTCCGCAGACGCGTCACCATGCGGACTAGGCGTGCTGCTGACCCCATGCCGCGCCCCGCCAGCTGCGGTGGAACTCGAGAAAGGCCTCGATCGGCAACGGCGGTGACGCGAGATAGCCCTGGTATTCCTGGCATCCGGCGTGAATCACCTCCGTCAGTTGCTGGCCCGTCTCCACGCCTTCGCACACCGTGTGCATGCCCATCGCATCGGCCATCAGCACGATGGTGTTGACCATCAATCGCGCATCCGGCTGGGAAGGCATGTCGACCACGAACGAGCGATCGATCTTGATCGTGCTGAAGGGGAAGCGGCGCAGGAAGGCCAGCGAGGAGTAGCCGGTACCGAAATCGTCCAGCGCGAGGCGGACACCGTGCCGGCGGATCGATTCCAGCTGTTCCAGCGCGTGGACCGGATCGTCGAGGAACACCGATTCGGTAATCTCCAGCTCGAGTCGGGACGGAGTCATCGCGGTCGATGCCAGCGCATCGCGCAGCTGCCCCGGCAGATGCCCGCTCAGCAGCTGGACGGTGGAGACGTTGACCGCCACGGAGAGCTGGGGGAGGACTTCCGCGCCCACCCGGCAGGCCTCCCGCAGGGCCCACGCACCCAGCTCGTGGATCAGGCCGCACTCCTCGGCGATCGGGATGAACTCCGAAGGCGGAACGGCGCCGAGCTCCGGATGCGCCCAGCGCAGGAGAGCCTCCGCGCCGACGATCCGATTGGAACCTGTCGCCACCTTGGGCTGCCAGAACAGCTGCAGCTCGCCGCGAACCAACGACTCGCGCAGCCCCTCTTCGATCTGCAGGCGGCGCTGCGCGCGGGCACCGAGGTCGGCGTCGTAGATGGCCAGTCGTCCGCGCCCCAGCTGCTTGGCGTGGTAAAGCGCCACATCGGACTGCAGCAGCAGATCTTCGGCCTTGCCGGCATGATCGGGCCACAACGCCACGCCGATGCTGGCCCCTACCTCGAGCCTCCGGCTGCCCACCTGGTAGGGCTCGCGCAGCCTCGAGAGCAGGCCGTCGGCCAGTCGCTCGGCCTCGCCGGCGTCGCGCAGCGGTGCCATGACGACGGCGAACTCGTCGCCCCCCATGCGGGCGACCACGTCGTCGACGCGGACGAGTTGGTGAAGGCGCGCACCGACCGCCGCGAGCAGCTCATCCCCCACGGAATGGCCCAGCGCATCATTGATCGACTTGAAGTGGTCCAGATCGATCGTGAGCAGGGCACCGCGCACGCACGATGCCAGGCGGCGACCCAGCGAGTCGCGCAGCGTAGTCCGGTTGGCCAGGCCGGTCAGCGAATCGGTGTGGGCGAGCTCCACCAGCCGGCGCTCGTGTTCGTTCTCGGCCGTGACGTCGGTGACGATGCCACGCCAGCCGGTGGCATGACCGGCCTCGTCGAACACGCGCTTGCCGCTTATCCTGAAATGACGCGCCTGTCCGCCGTGATCCACGGAAAAGCGCACGTCGCGGAACGCCACGCCCTTGGCCCGGATATCGTCGACGGCGGCACCGAGATGGGGCGCCACGTCGGCCAGCACGTCGACGAAGCGCCGGCTGCGCAGATCGCTCTCACCCACGCCGAGGAACTCCGCCAGCCGCGGGGAAAAATGGCGAAGCCGCCGATCCGCTCCCACCTCCCAGAGTGCCTCGTTCGCCTGCTCCTCGAAATCCTGCAGCAACAGGGCAACCAGCCGCTCGCGTCGGGCGATCTGCCCCTGCACGGCCAGTTGGACCGTGGCCTTGTGCCAGCTCGACATGGCGCCGATCAGCACGGTCGGTGCATAGATCGCCATCAGCGCCACGGTGGCGAACAACGACGAGTCGCCCGTGCGCAGCAGCGCGATGATCGCCGCCGCGGCGTAGATTCCACCGTACGCCAGGCTGGCGATCGGCATGGGGCTGAGCAGGAAGGCGCCGGCGCTGAGCATGCCCGTGGTCAGGGCGGCGATGGTGATCTGCTCATCCGGCGTGCCGTGCGGAAACCACAGTACCGGCATCACCGCCCAGGCCGCCGCCAGCAGGCATGCGTGCCATGTGGCGCGGCGGAAGGTGCGGATCGACGCTTGCAGCACCTTGCGTCTGCAGGCCCGCCAGCAGCGGAGCAGGGTGAGCAGGGACATCCCGGACACGGTGGCGGCCCAGACCACCAGCCCCTCGGGCAATCGGCGGTGGAAGCTCCAGACCATCAACACCGCACTGCCGACGTTGGCAGCCATGTTGAAGGGAGTCACCCGCAACACGCTTGCGAGATGAGCGGCACGCCATTCGGAGGCAAGCTGGCCGCCATCGCGGTAAAGGATCGAGATCCCGCGCTTCAAGCTTTCAAGGTTGAAGCCGGACCGGGCGAATTGACTGGGCATGAGGCAGGAGCTCCGCCGGACTCACCCGGGCCCTCGCCCGCGCCATGAGATCCGGTAGCGGGCCCATCATGCGCGACTCCGGCCCATTCAACCCGCTCGCTGAGCCATCGGCACGGAGCGCAAATTCTTGAGTCCATCCCCCGGACCGACCTTGGTCGAATACCCGGCAAGAGGGATCGGGTCAGCGTCCAAAGAGGCGTTCGTAGCTGCCCCCGGTAAAGCCCGCAGCCACCCGGCCGTCGGCGAGCACCGCCAGCGGCTGGCGCAGCACGCCGGGATGCTCGCGGATGAGCAGCGTCCACTCCGGATCGCTCTCCGGGTTGCGCCGCTGCGGCAGCAGGTTCTTCCAGGCGCGGCCGCTGCGGTCCGCCAGCGTGTCCCAGCCACCGGCGGCCTGCGCCCAGGCCTTCAGTGCCTCGGGCGCGGGCCGTTCGCGCCCGGTGTCGACGAAACGGTACGCGTGGCCGAACCGATCCAGCCACGCGCAGGCCTTGCGGCACGCATCGGTGCCGGCCAGTCCGTACAGGACCGCCGCTTCAGCCACCGAACAGTTCCTTGAACTTCTTCTCGGTGAAACCGACGCTGACCGCGCCGTCCTTCACCACCACCGGGCGCTTCACCAGCGCGGGGAATTCCTTGACCAGGGCGAGCCACTGCGCGTCGGTGGAAGCGGCCTTCTGCGTCTCGCTCAGGTCGCGCCAGGTGTAGCTGGCGCGGTTGACCAGCTTCTCCCAGGTCAGCGCCTTCGCCCACGCCTTCAGCGTGGCCGGGGCGATCGGCTCGTCGCGGTAATCGGTGAAGCTGTGCCTGATCTTGTGCGCATCCAGCCAGGCGCGCGCCTTGTCGCAGGTGCCGCACTTGGCCAGGCCGTACAGTTCGACGCTCATTCGAAGCTCCTCAGCAGGTCGTTGATGCCGGTCTTGGACCGGGTCTTCTCGTCCACCTGCTTGACGATCACCGCGGCGTACAGGCTGTGCGATCCGTCCTTGGCAGGCAGGCTTCCGGATACGACCACGCTGCCCGAAGGGATGCGTCCGTAGCTGACCTCGCCGGTCATGCGGTTGTAGATGCGGGTGGACCGGCCGAGGAACACGCCCATGCCGATCACGCTGCCCTTCTCCACCACCACGCCCTCGACCACCTCCGAGCGCGCGCCGATGAAGCAGTCGTCCTCGATGATGGTCGGGTTGGCCTGCAGCGGCTCGAGCACGCCGCCGATGCCGACGCCGCCGGACAGGTGCACGCGCGCGCCGATCTGCGCGCACGAGCCCACCGTGGCCCAGGTGTCGACCATCGTGCCGCTGCCGACGTGCGCGCCGATGTTGACGTAGCTGGGCATCAGCACCACGTCCCGGGCGATGTGCGCGCCGCGGCGCACCAGTGCACCGGGCACCACGCGCGCGCCGAGGTGCTGCAGCGCGGCGTCGTCGCCATGGGCGAAGCGCAGCGGCACCTTGTCGAAGGCGCCCGCCGGGCCGCCGTCCACCACGCGGTTGTCGTTGATGCGGAAGTACAGCAGCACCGCCTTCTTCACCCACTGGTTGACGGTCCAGTCGCCCTGCCCGTCCGGGGCGGCGACGCGCAGCTCGCCGGACTCGAGCAGGTCCAGCACCTGGCCGACGGCCGGGCGCAGGTGGGTTTCGATCTCGCTCTGCGACAGCGAGGCGCGACGCTCGAAGGCGTCGTCGATGAGGGCCTGGATGGAGGACATGCGGGGGCTTCCGTCGTGCTCGGGACAAGCCGCCAAGAGTACACGCAACCACCCGGCGGGCACCCGTTCCGAGCGCGAATGGACGGCCAATCGGCTGCCCGCACGGCCCGTGCGGAAGCGGGCTACAGCTGCATGAAGGTGTAGCCACGCCGGCCGTAGATGACCGGATCGGTCAGGCCCGACAGGGTGATGGTGACGCTGGGATCGATGTCGCCGTCCTTCAGCCCCATCCCGGCCATCGCCTGGCTGCACACCATCAGTTTCACGCCGGCCTTCCGCAGCGCGCGCAGCAGGGGCAGGTTGGGGTTGGCCGACGCCTTCTTGTCGTAGCGGCGGTAGGCGTCGTCGCCGAGCGCGGCGAGCCCGGCCTCGCGGTCCAGCAGCGCGACGATGTGCACGTGCGACGGCGGTACCTTGCCGTAGCCCATCAGGTTGACCAGCCGGGCCAGCCGCTGCAGCGAGTGGTACGGCTGGTTCGAGCCGGGATCGGCGGACACCACGTCGACGAACACCTTGTAATCGGCCTTCCGATCCAGCTGCATGTCCACGTCCGGCCGCGGGTGCACGCTGCCGAAGCCGGGCACCCGCGGATACACCCAGGTCACCGCGGGCGCGGCCCTGGCCGCCGGTGTCGCGGCAGCGGCGAACGCGCCGGAGGCAGGGATCGCGGCGCCCAGCGCGAGGGCGACAAGGGCAAGCCTGGTGTTCATGGGTCTTCCTCCGGCAGGGGCCACGCGGGCGCAGACCGCCACGATACTCCTGCGCCGCCGTGCCGGCGGCGGGACTCAGGCCGTCGCCGGCGCCAGTCGCTCCAGCAGCGCCTGCCGCAGCCGCTCCTGCAGCCCGCCGTCCAGCGGGGCGTCGTGGCGATCGGTGAGCTGGAAGAAATCCTCCACCCGCTCGCCGAAGGTGGCGATGCGCGCGTCGTGCACGCGCACGCCCACTTCCAGCATCACCTGCGCCACCGCGGCCAGCAGGCCCGGGCGGTCGCTGCAGACCAGCGCCATCTGGGTGCGCCCGCCCGTGGCGGTCGTGAAGGCAATCCGCGGCGCCATCTGGAAGTGCTTCAGGTGCCGGTGAAGCCCGCGTCGCGCCGGCAGCACCGGCTTGGTCTCGGCCAGCGCGCGCAGCAGGCGCTGGCGCAGCTCGTCGGCGCGCTGCGGCGTGGCCGGCATCTGGCTGTCGGCTTCCAGCAGCAGGAAGGTATCCATCGCCAGCCCGCTGGGCGAGCTGAGCACGCGCGCCTCCATCACCGAGAAGTGCATGCGGTCGAGCATCGCGGTGACGCTGGCGAACAGGCCGTCGCGGTCCGGCGCATAGACGAACAGCTCGGTGCTGCCGCGCACCGAGAACGGATGCACCTCGACCAGCGGCAGCGCCCCGTCCGCGCGCAGGATCGCCGCGGTCTGCCACGCCACCTGCTCGGGCCGGTGGCGGAGGAAGCTGCGCTCGGGGAAATCGCGCCACACCGCCTCCACCGCCCCGGCGGCGAAACCCTCCGAGGCCAGCAGCTCGAGCGCTGCGGCACGGCATTCGGCGATGCTGGCGCTGGCGTCGCGCGGCAGCTCGGCGTCGCTGCGCAGCGCGTAGCGGGTGGCGGTGTACAGGTCCGCCAGCAGGCGGTCCTTCCACGCGTTCCACAGCCGCGGGCTGGTGCCGATGATGTCGGCGATGGTGAGCAGGTAGAGCCGGTCGAGCCGCAGCCGGTCGCCGACCACCTCGGCGAAACGGTTGACCACCTCCGGATCGGTGATGTCCTGGCGCTGCGCGGTGGTGCTCATCAGCAGGTGCCAGCGCACCAGCCAGGCCACCGTGTCCACGTGCTCGGGCGCCAGCCCCAGCCGGGTGCAGAACACGCGGGCATCGTCCTCGCCCAGCACCGAGTGGTCGCCGCCGCGGCCCTTGGCGATATCGTGGAACAGGCCGGCCAGCAGCAGCAGTTCGGGCTTGTCCAGCGAGGCCCAGATCTGGCAGCCGAGCGGGAATTCCTTCACCGCCGCCGGATCGGCGAAGCGCGCCAGGTTGCGCAGCACGCGCAGCGTGTGCTCGTCCACCGTGTAGACGTGGAACAGGTCGTACTGCATGCGCCCGAACACCTTGCCGAACGCCGGCAGGATCGC
>JAGWVM010000248.1 GCA_018970895.1 Lysobacteraceae bacterium
CCGGGCGTACGGGGCCGCGTGATCGCCGCCCAGGCCGGGCAGGTCGGTCACCAGCACGGTCGATCCCGGCGCCAGCGCCGCCCGCAGTCGCTGGCCGAACGCGGCCGGCACGTGGACCCGCGCCGCCATCGTCGCCGGATCGGGCACCGGTCCGGTGCCGAGGATGCGGTAGGCCGACCAGCGCGGCAGCACCGTCCCCGCGCCCTCGGCCGCGTCGGTGGCTCCGGTCATCACGTACAGCAGGGTGCCGGCCGGCACCTCTTCCGGCGCCATCGAGAGCGGCGCCTGGCCGACCAGCACGCCGTTGCGAAGCACATACACCTGGCGGTCGTGGGTGCTGACCACCACGCCGAGCGTGCCGCCCGGAGCCAGCGCCAGCGCATCGGCGCGGTCGCCCGGCGCGGGCATCGGCGCGCCGGTCAGGTCGATCGGCGCCACCGCGGCCGGATGCACGATCGGCGCCGGCGATACCTTGCTGTCGGACACCACCACGATGCCGCCGCGCTGGGTCACCGCGTAGAGCTTTTCGGCGAACGCCTGCGGCAGGCGCACGCAGCCGTGCGAAGCCGGGTGGTTGGGCACTACGCCCCCGTGCAGGGCCACGCCGTCCCAGGTCAGCCGCTGCATGTAGGGCATGGGCGCATCGTCGTAGAGGTTGGAGCGGTGCTCGCGCTCCTTCTGCAGGATGCTGTAGACCCCCGGCGGCGTCTCGTAGCCGGGCTTGCCGGAGCTGATCGGCCCGGCGCCGATCGCCACGCCGTTGCGGTAGACGTAGATCGCCTGCTCGTCGAGGCTGACCACCACCACCACCGGCCCGGCCGGGGCGATCTCCGGATGCCAGAAATAGCGCGTAGCCGCCCGCAGCGTCAGCGGCAGCGCCAGCAGCGCGAGCAGCAGGACCGACGGGAGGCGATGTGGAACGCGCATGAGGGTGGAAGCGGGGAGCGACGACGCCCCCATCATGGTCCGGCGTGCCGGTCGCGACAATCGCCGCGGGGGCGTCCGGCACACGCGCGCGCGAGCAGGATCGCGGTCATGGCCAGGGCGCTGCCCAGCGCGGCCAGCGCCATGTCCTTCTGCGCATCCCACGGATCGCCCTGGGTGCCCAGGTAGGCCACGCCCAGCTCCCCGCCGAAGCGCAGCGCGGCCAGCCACTCCACCAGCTCGTACACCACCGAGTGGGACATCATGAAGGTCACCGGCACGAGCCACCGCCAGATGCCGCGCGGCGGTGCCCGCCGGTCCAGCAGCTGCACCGCCATGGGCGTCAGCAGCAGGCCGTAGAGGAAGTGCACCAGCCGGTCGAACTCGTTGCGCCCGAAGCCCAGCAGGCGGTCCAGCGAGCGTCCGGTGAGGCGCTGGAACAGCGCGTCGTAGGGCACCTCGGAGTAGGTGTAGTGCGCGCCGACCTCGTGCAGCAGCAGGAACACGAACGCCGCCAGGCACGCGCCGCGGGAAAAGCGCAGCCGCCTCCAGCCGTGCACCAGCAGCGGCAGCGCCACGATCACCACCACGTTTTCCAGCAGCCAGTCCTGCCGGTAGCGCGGGGCGATGCCGAGCAGGGCGGCCGCCAGCACGAACAGCCCCAGCAGCAGGGCGGGAAATCGCCAGTCGCTGCGATCCGTAGGCGCCATGGACGACCCGTGCGAAGCGGCCGAGGGCCGGTAGCGCACAGTCTGGCACGGCGCCCACGGCCGCGTGCGCGGGCGTATGATGACCGGCGCGGGCCCCGCGGCATTCAAGGCACGCGCAGGGAGGACGATACGGGGATATCGGGTCCGGAGCGCCCATGGGAGCACGAGCGCCACGGCTCGGACGGCGTCGTGCAGGTGCGTGCGAAGCGGTCGGTCGGGGCGATCCAGGTGGAACAGGGTGAGCGTGGCGTGGAACGGGCTGTGATGAGTCGGGACACCGTCGGCGGCGCGCCGGCGATGGACGCGCTGCGCTCCCGTTTCTACCAGAGCCTCGCCGAAACGCTGGTACGCCTGCGCACCCCGCAGGGCCACGATGCCCGTCGCGCCCTGACCGAGGTGGTGGCGACCTTCGCGTCCATCATGCAACTGCCGCTCGCCTGGGTCGGCCGGCGTTCGCCGGAGGACGGCACCCTCGCCGTGCTGGCCGCGGCGGGCACCGC
>JAGWVM010000007.1 GCA_018970895.1 Lysobacteraceae bacterium
AGGACAGGTCGAAGGTCAGCGTGCGCTCGTACTGCGCGCGTGCCAGCGAGTCGGCCCAGAGGCCGGCGGCCTTGGCGTAGGTCTCCACCAGCTTGACCTGCTCGTCGCTGCGGCCGGTGAGGCGCAGGTAGTCCAGGGTCTGCTCGTCGATGAAGAACATCGCGGCGGTGGCGCCGTATTCGGGCGCCATGTTGGAGATGGTGGCGCGATCGCCGAGGGTGAGGCTGGCCGCGCCTTCGCCGCGGAATTCCAGATACGCGCCAACCACCTTCTCCCTGCGCAGGAACTCGGTGAGCGCCAGCACGATGTCGGTGGCGGTGATGCCGGGCTGGCGCTTGCCGGTGAGCTCGACGCCGACGATGTCGGGCAGGCGCATCCACGAGGCGCGGCCGAGCATCACGCTCTCGGCTTCCAGGCCGCCGACGCCGACGGCGATCACGCCCAGCGCGTCCACGTGCGGCGTATGGCTGTCGGTGCCCACGCAGGTGTCCGGATAAGCCACACCGTCCTGGACACCGACCACCGGCGACATTTTCTCCAGATTGATCTGGTGCATGATGCCGTTGCCCGGCGGGATCACGTCGACGTTCTCGAACGCCCGCTTGGTCCACTCGATGAAGTGGAAGCGGTCTTCGTTGCGGCGATCCTCGATCGCGCGGTTCCTGGTGAACGCCTCCGGATCGAAGCCGCCGCACTCCACCGCCAGCGAGTGGTCGACGATCAGCTGCACCGGCACCACCGGGTTCACCTTGGCCGGGTCGCCGCCGCGCTCGGCGATCGCGTCGCGCAGGCCGGCCAGGTCCACCAGCGCGGTCTGGCCGAGGATGTCGTGGCACACCACGCGCGCCGGGAACCACGGGAAATCCCGCTCGCGCTTGCGCTCGATCAGCTGCTTCAGCGACTCGGTGAGGATCGCCGGGTCGCAGCGACGCACCAGGTTCTCGGCCAGCACGCGCGAGGTGTAGGGCAGCGCGTCGTAGGCGCCCGGCTGGATGGCATCCACCGCAGCGCGCGCGTCGAAGTAGTCCAGCGAAGTGCCGGGAAGGGAGCGGCGGAAGTCGGTGTTCATGGGCAATCCTGCGGATGGAGGCCCGGCCGGTGTCGGGTCGGCATGCGGCCCGTGACCGCCGGCAGGCGGATGGTCTGTTGGGTGTAAGCGCGCCTCGCGCAACGGCGCGGCGACGGGACGAGTGGATGATGCATGCCGATTGCCGCGCGGACGCCGCGGTGGGCAGGCGGGCTTGACCGGTGCGCCGGACGGACTCGACAATCGCGCATCACTAGTCCCAAAGGGGAGTAGTTCGGGACGCCGGTCCATCGCGCGTCCTTGCCGTGGTCGTCATCACGGGCGGCACCCCGCCCCGGCCACTGCAGCGGCACCGCCGCGGACGAGACTTTTGCGGTCATCATGGAGCGGCGTGCGTCCATGAAGGCTGCTCTTCGTCCCGCGCGCAGGCATCGAACCGCATGGATTTCCTCACTTCCGACTTCATCTCCGGCCTTTTCGCCATCGTCCTGCTGGACCTGGTGCTGGCCGGCGACAACGCGATCGTCATCGCGCTGGCCGCGCGCAACCTGCCCCCGCGCCTGCAGAACAAGGCCGTGTTCTGGGGCACCTTCGGCGCGGTCGGCGTGCGCGTGCTGCTCACGGCGGTGGTGGTCTACCTGCTCAAGCTGCCCGGCCTGATGCTCGCCGGCGGCCTGCTGCTGTTGCCGATTGCCTGGAAGCTGCTTCAGCACGAGGACGCGGATCCCGACGTCAGTCCGGGGGACACGTTCTGGTCGGCGCTCAAGACCATCGTCGTGGCCGACGCGCTGATGGGCCTGGACAACGTGCTGGCGATCGCCGGTGCGTCGAAGGGCCACATGGGGCTGGTGATCCTGGGCCTGCTGATCAGCGTGCCGCTGGTGGTCTGGGGCAGCACGCTGATCCTGAAGCTGATCGCGCGTTTCCCGGTGATCATCTACGTCGGCGCCGGTGCCATCGCCTGGACCGCGGCCCGCATGATCGCCCACGACGGCCTGGTCGCACGCTGGTTCGACCCACGTCCCTGGGCCGCCTACGCGCTCGACGCATTGCTGGTGCTGGCCGTCTGCGGCGGCGGCTGGCTGGCTCGGCGGAAGCAGGTTCGCGGATGGCACGGTTGACTCAGTCGCGCCGCCAGAAGCGGTGCATTTCCAGATAGGTGAACGACGCCGACCAGGTGATCAGCACGAACCCGCACAACGCCTCGGTGCCCGCCAGGAAACGCACCGGGCCGGACGGGATCACGTCGCCGAAGCCGACCGTGGTGAAGGTGACCGCGGAGAAATACACGTGGTCGACCAGCGACTCCGGCGCGATGCCGCGCACCTCGCCGAATACCGGCCCCAGCCACTGCAGCAGGAAGAACACCACGCCGAATACCCAGATCTCCACCACGTGCACCGACAGCACGCCGAAAATCCCGTAAAGCACCCGCCGTCGCCGGTGGCCACCCTCGGCCCGTTCCAGTCGCCCCAGCCCGCGCGAGAGCGCCGACAGCGCCTCGTAGTGCAGGATGACGCAGACCGCCACGGCGACCACCGTCACCGCCACGACCGTCGCGTTCACGCCCCAGTGGCCGTAGGCGCCGCCGCCCGTCCAGGCGTGGGGCGCGGCGGCGGAAGCAGCGGCAGTCGTGGTTTGAACGGGATTCATGGCACATGGTCCGCCGGCGCACGGCGGACGCCCCGGCTCCTCAGCGCTTGTCGATCGGCACGTAGGCCTGGTCTTCCGGACCGGTGTAGTTCGCACTCGGGCGGATGATCTTGCCGTCCTGGCGCTGCTCGATCACGTGCGCGCTCCAGCCCGACGTGCGGGCGATCACGAACAGCGGCGTGAACATGGCGGTCGGCACGCCCATCATGTGGTACGCGCTGGCCGAGTACCAGTCGAGGTTGGGGAACATCTTCTTGAGGTCCCACATCAGCTTCTCGATCCGCTCGGACACCTCGAACAGGGTCGGGTTGCCGCCGTCGGTGCACAGCTTGCGCGAGATCTCCTTGATGATCTCGTTGCGCGGATCGGACACCGTGTACACCGGATGGCCGAAGCCGATGATGATTTCCTTGCGCTCGACGCGGGCGCGGATGTCCGCCTCCGCATCGGCCGCGCTGCGGTAGCGCGCGATGATCTCCATCGCCACCTCGTTGGCGCCGCCGTGCTTGGGGCCGCGCAGCGCGCCGATCGCGCCGGTGATCGAGGAGTACATGTCCGACCCGGTGCCGGCGATCACGCGGGCGGTGAAGGTGGACGCGTTGAACTCGTGCTCGGCGTACAGCACCAGCGACTTGTCCAGCGAGGCCGCGTGCAGGTCGCTGGGCTTGCGACCGTGCAGCAGGTGCAGGAAGTGCGCGGCGATCGACTCGTCGTCGGT
Source organism: Lysobacteraceae bacterium (assembly GCA_018970895.1). Classification (GTDB taxonomy): domain Bacteria; phylum Pseudomonadota; class Gammaproteobacteria; order Xanthomonadales; family Rhodanobacteraceae; genus Dyella_A. The sequence continues at coordinate 3,399 of JAGWVM010000007.1, forward strand.
CTCGGTCTCGATGCGCTTGCCGTTGTGGCTGAAGTGGTACCAGTACAGCAGCATCGAGCCGAAGCTGGCCATCAGCCGGTCGGCGATGTCGCGTGCACCGGTGAGGTTGTGGTCTTCCTTCTCCGGCAGCACCGTGCCCAGCACCGAGCAGCCGGTGCGCAGCACGTCCATCGGGTGGGTGGCGGCCGGCAGCAGCTCCATCGCCGCCTTCACCGGCGCCGGCAGGCCGCGCAGGCGCTTGAGCCGGGCCTTGTAGTTCTGCAGCTCGGTCCAGTTCGGCAGCACGCCGTAGACCAGCAGGTGCGCGACCTCCTCGAAGCAGCCCTTGGCCGCCAGGTCGTGGATGTCGTAACCGCGGTAATGCAGGTCGTTGCCGCTGCGGCCGACCGTGCACAACGCGGTGTTGCCAGCGGCGACGCCGGACAGCGCCACGGATTTCTTCGGCTTGGGCAGGGTTTGCTCGGTCATGGTGGATCTCCTGGTGCGGATGGCGCGAGCCATGCGGCCCGGCATGTCATTGCCAGTAGGAGCCCGCTCGCGGGCGATGCTTCTGCTCCTGATCGACATCAAATCGAGAAGAGCATCGCCCGCGAGCGGGCTCCTACCGTTGTCTTGGGGTCAGCCCTTGGTCCTGGCGAACAGCGCGTCAAGCTTGTCCTCGTAGGCGTGGTAGCCGAGGAAGTCGTACAGCTCGGCGCGCGTCTGCAGCGTGTCGATGAGGTTCTTCTGGGTGCCTTCGCGGCGCACCGTCTCGTAGAAGTTCAGCGCGGCCTTGTTCATGGCGCGGTAGGCGCCGCAGCAGTACAGCGCGATGTCCACGTGGGCCGAGCGCAGCTCGTCGGTGGTGAAGAACGGGGTGGAACCGAACTCGGTGAGGTTGGCCAGGATCGGCACCTGCACCGCCGCCCTGAACTTGCGGTAGTCGTCCAGCGTTTTCATCGCCTCGGGGAAGATCATGTCGGCGCCGGCCTCGACATAGGCGCAGGCACGGTCGATCGCCGCATCGATACCCTCGGCCGCGGCCGCGTCGGTGCGCGCCATGATCACGAAGCCCGGATCGGTGCGCGCATCCACCGCAGCCTTCACGCGGTCGGCCATCTCGTCCTTCGGCACCACTTCCTTGCCGGGACGATGGCCGCAGCGCTTCTGCCCGACCTGGTCCTCGATGTGCACGGCGGCGACACCGACGTTGATGAATGACTTGACGGTGCGGGCGATGTTGAAGGCCCCGCCCCAGCCGGTGTCGATGTCCACCAGCAGCGGCATGCCGGTGGCGTCGACGATGCGGCGCGCGTCGGTGAGCACGTCTTCCATCGTGCTGATGCCGAGATCCGGCATGCCCAGCGAGTTGGCAGCCACGCCGCCACCGGAGAGGTACAGCGCCTTGTAGCCGACCCGCTTCGCCATCAGGCCCGCATAGGCGGTGATGGCGCCCATCACCTGCAGCGGCGTCTCTTCGGACAGGGCGGCGCGGAAGCGGGCGCCGGCGGAGGCTTGGGCAGTCATGGGGTTCTCCTCAACCGCAGAGTGTAGGCGACCGGCCCGGACGGCGATGCTGCGACACGGCAGCCGACGGACCGTCGACGGCGAAAACGGCCGTCGTGACTGCGCCACTGTAGGCCGACGAAAAAGGTTGATCAATCTTGATCAAAATGATCAATATATCGTCATGGCCACCGACTACCTCACCGCCCGGGACGCCGCCGACCGCCTTGGCGTCAGCCTGGCCACGCTCTACGCGTACGTCAGCCGCGGCAAGATCGACTCGCGCCCCGGCCCCGACGGCCGCAGCCGCGTCTATCTCGCCGAGGACGTCACCCGCCTGATCGAGCGCCGGCAGGCCGGTCGCGGCGCGGCGCAGGGCGCGGCGCACAGCCTGACCTGGGGCCTGCCGGTGATGGAGACGCAGATCGCACTGATCCGCCCGCAGGGCCACTACTACCGGGGCCAGTCGGCGCTCGCGCTGGCTGCCGACGGCGCTTCGCTGGAACAGGTCGCCCGCCTGCTGTGGGACGCACGAACGCAGGATCCGTTCGCCGCGCCGCCCCGCGCCGCCTGGCCGGCCGAGGTGGAGGGACTGATGCGCCACGCCACGCTGCCGCCGCTGGAGCGCACGGCCGCCGCGTTGCCGTTGCTGGGCCTGAGCGCCGACCATCCGCACAGCAGCGACCCCGAGCAGGAACGGCTCGGTGCTGCCCGGCTGCTGCGGGAGACGGCTGCCCTGCTCTGCCGCGCGGAACCGTCGGCGCAGCCGATCCACGCCCGCATGGCCGGATCCTGGCAGCCGCGCTCGCGCGAGTTGGCCGAACTGATCCGCGTTGCGCTGGTGCTGTGTGCCGACCACGAGCTCAACGCCTCGGCGTTCGCCACCCGGGTCGCCGCCTCCACTGGCGCCAGCCTGCACGCGGCGGTCGGGGCCGGCCTGGCCGCGCTGTCCGGTCCCAAGCACGGCGGCGCGACGGCGCGCGCCCACGCCCTGCTGCGCGAGGCCACCCGCGAGCGCGACATCGAAGGCGGGGTCCGCGAACGGCTGCGCCGCGGCGAGCCGCTGGCCGGGTTCGGCCACCCGCTCTATCCGGACGGCGACCCGCGCGCCTCGCTGCTGCTTGACACGCTGGTGCGGCTGCACCCGCGTCGCGGCCCGGTGGTGGGCATCCGGCGACTGGCCGCTGCGGTCGAGTCGGCGACCGGGCTGCGGCCGAGCCTGGACTTTGCACTGGCGGCGATCGTCACCACCTATGGCTGGGACGCCGGCCGGGGGCTGGCCCTGTTCGCCGCCGGGCGGATGGCCGGCTGGCTGGCCCATGCACTGGAACAACGCGCCGCGGGCGGCCTGATCCGGCCGCGTGCCACCTACGCCGGCATCATGCCGCCTCGGGCAATCTAGACAGGTTACGCCACGAGTTCATAGGCACCATATATTGTCATGATGCAATCAATCGATTTGCTCCATGAACCGCCCCGCCCTTAACCTACCCGGGTTCGCATGGGCGATACCCGTCCACCCACCATCCATCCACCACAGGAAGCTGCAATGTCCCTGATCAACACCACCATCAAGCCGTTCAAGGCGAATGCGTTCAAGGACGGCAAGTTCATCGAAGTGACCGACGCCTCCATGAAGGGCAAGTGGTCCGTCGTGATCTTCATGCCGGCCGCCTTCACCTTCAACTGCCCGACCGAGGTCGAGGACGCTGCCGAGCATTACGCCGAGTTCCAGAAGGCCGGTGCCGAGGTGTACGTCGTCACCACCGACACCCACTTCTCGCACAAGGTGTGGCACGAGACCTCGCCGGCCGTCGGCAAGGCCAAGTTTGCCCTGGTCGGCGACCCGACCCACCAGCTGACCCGCGCGTTCGACGTGCACATCGACGAGGAAGGCCTGGCCCTGCGCGGCACCTTCATCATCAACCCGGAAGGCGTGATCAAGACGCTGGAAATCCACGACAACGCGATCGCCCGCGACGTCACCGAGACCCTGCGCAAGCTCAAGGCCGCCCAGTACGTCGCCGCCCACCCGAACGAGGTGTGCCCGGCCAAGTGGAAGGAAGGCGAGAAGACCCTCGCCCCGTCGCTGGACCTGGTCGGCAAGATCTGATGCTGCCCGGCGCGCGCATCGGCCCGATGCGCGCGCCCGGTCCGCGGGTCACCCGGACCTCCCGTTCTCCCATCGAGCACTCGCGACGTCCGGGGTTTCCCCGGGCGCTGGCCAGGCTCACCCCATCATCAGGGAAATCGCCATGTTGGACGCCCAACTCTCCGCCCAGTTGAAGGCCTACCTCGAGAAGGTCACGCAGCCGATCGAGATCGTCGAGTCGCTCGACGACGGCGCCAAGTCCGCCGAGCTGCACGAGCTGCTGGAAGAAATCACCGCGCTCTCGGACAAGATCACCCTGGTGCGTCGCGACGATGACGCCCGCAAGCCCTCCTTCGCGATCCACCGCGTGGGCACGGACATCGGCGTGCGCTTCGCCGGCATCCCGATGGGCCATGAATTCACTTCGCTCGTGCTCGCCCTGCTGCAGGTCGGCGGCCATCCGTCCAAGACCACGCAGGACGTGATCGAGCAGGTGCGTAACCTCGATGGCGACTTTGCCTTCGAGACCTATTTCTCGCAGTCCTGCCAGAACTGCCCGGACGTGGTGCAGGCGCTCAACCTGATGAGCGTGCTGAACCCGAAGATCAGGCACGTCGCCATCGACGGCGCCCTGTTCCAGGACGAAGTGGAAGCCCGCCAGGTGATGTCGGTGCCCACCGTCTACCTCAATGGCGAAGTGTTCGACCAAGGCCGCATGAGCCTGGAGCAGATCGTCGCCAGGCTCGACACCGGCGCCGCCAAGCGCGACGCCGCGAAGCTCAAGACCAAGGACGCCTTCGACGTGCTGATCGTCGGCGGCGGCCCGGCCGGAGCGGCCGCGGCGATCTACAGCGCGCGCAAGGGCATCCGCACCGGCGTGGCGGCCGAGCGCTTCGGCGGCCAGGTGCTGGACACCATGGGCATCGAGAACCTGATCTCGGTGCCGCACACCGAGGGCCCCAAGCTTTCGGCCGCGCTGGAGCAGAACGTGCGCGAGCACGACGTCGACGTGATGAACCTGCAGCGCGCCACCAGGCTCGTTCCGGCCAGCGACGCCACCGGCGGCCTGGTCCAGGTGGAACTGGCCAACGGCGCCACGCTGAAGTCCAAGACCGTGATCCTCTCCACCGGCGCACGCTGGCGGCAGATGAACGTGCCGGGCGAAGACGCCTACCGCAACAAGGGTGTGGCCTACTGCCCGCACTGCGACGGCCCGCTGTTCAAGGGCAAGCGCGTGGCGGTGATCGGCGGCGGCAACTCCGGCGTGGAGGCGGCGATCGACCTGGCCGGCATCGTCAGCCACGTCACCCTGCTCGAGTTCGACAGCCAGCTCCGCGCCGACGAGGTCCTGCAGCGCAAGCTGCGCAGCCTGCCGAACGTGGCGATCCTGGTGAACGCGCAGACCACCGAGGTGCTGGGCGACGGCCAGAAGGTCAACGGACTGGTCTACACCGACCGCGTCAGCGGCAACACCCACACGGTCGACCTGGAAGGCATCTTCGTGCAGATCGGCCTGCTGCCGAACACCGAGTGGCTCAAGGGCACGGTGGAACTGTCGGCCCGCGGCGAGATCGTCATCAACGACCGCGGCGAGACCTCGGTGCCGGGCGTGTACGCCGCCGGCGACGCCACCACCGTGCCGTACAAGCAGATCGTGATCGCCATGGGCGCCGGCTCCACCGCCGCGCTCAGCGCCTTCGACCACCTGATGCGCCTGCCGGTGGCGGAGCGCGAGAAGGTGACCGAAGCGGCCTGAAGAATCCCCCGCAGGGCGCGACAGGGAAAACGGGACGGCATGCCGTCCCGTTTTCCTTTCCGGTGCCGGGACGGCGTCAGCTGCCCAGGTCGGGGCCGCGCTGCAGCGCCTTGCGCACTTCCTCCAGCGCGTTCGGATCGTCCAGCGTGGAGAGGTCGCCGGGATCGGTGTCCTGCGCCAGTGCCTGCAACGAGCGCCGCAGCAGCTTGCCCGAACGGGTCTTGGGCAGCGCGTTGACCACGTAGATGCGCGCCGGACGCGCCACCGCGCCGAGCTGCTCGGTGACCGCCTGCTGCATGCCGCGCGCCGCGTCCTCCGACGTGGCGGTGACGCCCTGCTTGAGCGTGGCGAACACCACCGGCACCTGGCCCTTCAGCTCGTCCTTCACGCCGACCACCGCGGCCTCGGCGACCGCAGCGTGGGTGGCGACCGACTCCTCGATCTCGCGCGTGCCCAACCGGTGCCCGGCCACGTTGATCACATCGTCGGTGCGGCCGAGGATGTTGGTGTAGCCGTCCGCGTCGCGGATCGCCCAGTCCAGCGAGCTGTACAGCAGCTCCTTGAAGTGGCTGAAGTAGCTGGCGATGTAGCGTTGGTCGTCGCGCCACACCGTGGTCAGGCAGCCCGGCGGCAGCGGCGGCTCGATCACCAGCACGCCCTTCTCGCCCGGCGCCGCCTCCTGCCCGGTCACCTCGTTGATCACCTTCATCCGGTAGCCCGGCGCGGGCAGGCCGGGCGAACCCCACTTCACCGGCTTGAGCTCCAGCCCCGGCATCAGGGTCAGTGCCGGCCAGCCGGTCTCGGTCTGCCAGTAGTTGTCGATCACCGGCACGCCCAGGCCCTCGGTGATCCAGTGCGCGGTGGGTTCGTCGAGCGGCTCGCCGGCCAGGAACAGCCACTTCAGGTTCGACAGGTCCGCGCACTTCAGCCACGAGGCATCCTGCTTCTTCAGCACGCGGATGCCGGTGGGCGAGGAAAACATGGTGCGGACCTTGTACTTCTCGCACAAACGCCACCAGATGCCCGGATCCGGATTCGTCGGCAGCCCTTCGTAGAGCAGCGAGGTGGCGCCCACGATCAGCGGCCCGTACACGTTGTACGAGTGGCCCACCGCCCAGCCCACGTCGGAGGTCGAGAACATCACCTGCCCCGGGCCGATGTCGAACACCATCCGCGTGGACATCGCCATCGCCACCGCGTAGCCGCCGACGTCGCGCTGGATGCCCTTGGGCTTGCCGGTGGTGCCGGAGGTGTAGAGCAGGTAGCTGGGCTCGTTCGACTCCAGCCAGGTCACCGGCACTTCGGCGTCCATGAACCGGTCGCGCAGGGTGGCGTAGTCGAGATCACGGCCTTCGACGTGGTGCATGGCGTCATCCAGCCCGCGGCTCACCACCAGCACGTGCGGCGGCGGCGCCTTGGCTTCGGCCAGCGCGGCGTCGACCAGCGGCTTGTAGGGGATCACCTTGCCGCCGCGCATGCCGGCGTCGGCGCAGATCAGCAGCTTGGGTTCGGCATCGTCGATGCGCAGCGCGAGGTTGTGCGCGGCGAAGCCGCCGAAAACCACCGAGTGGATCGCGCCGATGCGCGCGCAGGCGAGCATGGCGTACACCGCCTCGGCCATGTTCGGCATGTAGATCACGACGCGGTCGCCCTTGCCCACGTCCAGCGACTTGAGCACGGCGGCGAAGCGGTTCACCTCGCGGTGCAGCTCGCGGTAGGTGACCTCGGCGGTGTGCCCGGTCTCGGTGGAGATCGCCACCAGCGCGAGCTGGTCGCCGCGCTCGGCCAGGTGCCGGTCCACCGCGTTGTGGCAGAGGTTGGTGGTGCCGCCGACGAACCAGCGGCGGAACGGCAGCTTCGAGGCGTCGAGGATCTGCTGCGGCGGCGTTTCCCAGTGGATCAGCCGCGCCTGCTCGCCCCAGAATCGCTCCGGCTCCTCGACCGACTGCCGATAGAACTCGTCGTAACCCATGGCTCGTCCTCCTCCTCGACTCGTTCAAGCCTAGTCCAGCGCCCGGAGGCCGGCACCGCGACAAAGGTCGAAACCGCGATGGCCAAACCGCTTGACCCTCACGTAACGTGAGCCCTTAGCGTGATCGTCACGCAGGGCGGATGGAGGAATGGACGATGCTGCTGACGGTGGGCGAACTGGCGAAGCGTAGCGGGCTGACCGTGCGCACCCTGCACCACTACGACGCGATCGGCCTGCTGCGTCCGTCCTCGCGGTCCGATGCCGGCTACCGGCTCTACGGACAGGCGGACATCGAACGCCTGCACCGCATCCAGGCACTGCGCCAGCTGGGCCTGGCGCTGGCCGACATCGGGCAAGCCCTGTCCGGAACGCAGCCCCCGCTGGCCGAGGTGGTGGACCGCCAGATCGCCCAGCTCGACCGCGACCTGGCCGACGCCGCACGCCTGCGCGAGCGGCTCGTCCACCTGCGCACGCAGTTGGTCTCCGGACAGCCCCCCGACCTGGCCGACTGGCTGGACACGCTGGAGCTGATGACGATGTACGAAAAGTATTTCACCCCCGAGGAACTGAAGGCCCTGCCGCTGCACACCGATCCGGATGTGCTGCCCGAATGGAGCGCCCTGGTCACCAGGGTGCAGGCGGCGATGGATCGCGGCGCCACGCCGGACGACGCCGAGGCGCAGCAACTGGCCCTGCAGTGGATGGACATGGTCGGCCGCGGCACCGGCAACAACCCGGCCTTCCTGCTGCGCCTGCATGCGATGAATACCCATGAGCCGGGCCTGCGCGAACGCAACGGCATCAGCCTGGCGCTGGAACAGTTCGTCGAGCAGTCGATGATCCGCGCCCGGCTGGCGATCTTCGCCCGCTACCTCGACGAGGACGAGATGGTGCGCATGCGCGCCCACTACGGACGGCAGATGTACGCCTGGCCCGAACTCATCGGCGAACTGCGCGCCGCGCTGGACGCGGGCCGGCCCGCCGACGACCCCGCCGTGCAGGCGATGGCCCGGCGCTGGATGGCGATGTTCCGCGAATACGCGGGGGACGATCCGGCCACCCACGCGAAGATCCGCGAGGCCTACGCCAGCGAACCGGACCTTCGCAGCGGCAGCGCCGTCGACGACGCGTTGCTCGCCTACGTCCGCGAGGCCGCGGCGAGCATGGCCGGGCGTCCCCACTGACGCGTCGGGCGGCGCGTGGCCGAGGCTGTCGCGCCGCGCCTCTGCACGACGCGCAGCGAGGATGTCGCGCTTGCGCAGCGCCAGCTCGCCACGCTGGAACACCGACAGGCTGCGCCGCCCCGGATGCTGGTCGATCATCCACAGGTGCACGTCGTCCATCGACTGGAAATGCGGATGCTGCACCGTCCGGAACGGCAACCCGTGCTTGCGGCAGATCGCATGGCGGTGATGCCCGTCGACCAGGATCTCGCCCCACAGCACCAGCGCGTCGCGGCAGCCTTCGGCGAGGAGGCTGCGCTCCAGCGCCTCGTACTCCTCCGGCGTCATCGGCTCGATGTAGGCCTTGAGCTCTGCGTTGACGACGATGTCCGTGCAGCGCGTATCCGACCAGGCAAAACGGCCGCGCATTTTAGGGATCGGAGACTCGTTGCGCTGCCTTGTATTTCGTCGCGTTGCGTGAGTCGCATCGGTGACATGAGCGTGCCGCCTGATGCTCGATTGCGAGGGCTTCATAGTCTGGAAGTCTGGTGGCGCGCACCGGCGCTTCAGTCAAAAGCGGTTTCGACGTCCTTCGGCCGCCGAGTCACTTTCTCTTGCTTGCCCAAGAGAAAGTAACCAAAGAGAACGGCACCCTGCGTCCGTCGTCCCTCCGCGCCGTTGGCGCTGCGGGCACGCGGGTCGGGCCGGGCTTTTCGACAGGGCTCCTGCCCTGACGAAAAGGAACGGGCGTCCTGCCCGTTCCCCTGCGGGCCTTGTCGTCCCGCCCCGCTCGACTCCCGAAGGGACCCGATGGCGGCTCGCTTCGCATCGCTGGAAGAGCAGACACTCGTGATGTCGCGTTACAGGCCGAGTTGCATCTGGCTCGTGCGGCATCAGTAAAAAAAGGGCGGCCGAAGCCGCCCTCCCTCAAGCCAAAACGAACCGGCTTACTTCTTCGCGAACAGGTGCTCGACGCCGGCACGCTCCTCGCGCAGCTCCTTGTCGGTGGCATCCATGCGGGCGCGCGAGAAAGCGTTGATTTCCAGGCCCTGCACGATGGCGTACTTGCCGTTCTTGATGGTCACCGGGTAGCCGTAGATCACGCCCGGGGCGATGCCGTAGGAGCCGTCCGACGGGATGCCCATCGAAACCCAGTCGCCCTCGGCGGTGCCCAGCGCCCACGAGCGCATGTGGTCGATCGCGGCCGAGGCGGCCGAGGCGGCCGACGAGGCGCCGCGGGCCTTGATGATCGCCGCGCCGCGCTGCTGCACGGTCGGGATGAAGTCGCTCTCGTACCAGCTCTGCTCGACCAGGCTCAGCGCCGGCTTGCCGTCCACGGTGGCGTGGTGCAGGTCCGGGTACTGGGTGGAGCTGTGGTTGCCCCAGATGGTCATCTTCTTGATGTCGGTGTTGTGCTTGCCGGTCTTCTCGGCCAGCTGGCTCATCGCGCGGTTGTGGTCCAGGCGGACCATCGCGGTGAAGCAGTTCGGATCCAGGTCCGGGGCGTTCTGCTGGGCGATCAGCGCGTTGGTGTTGGCCGGGTTGCCGACCACCAGCACCTTCACGTCGCGCTTGGCGTGATCGTTCAGCGCCTTGCCCTGCGGGCCGAAGATGGCGCCGTTGGCTTCCAGCAGGTCCTTGCGCTCCATGCCCGGGCCGCGCGGACGCGCGCCGACCAGCAGGGCGTAGTCGACGTCCTTGAAGGCGACGTTGACGTCGTCGGTAGCCACCGTGCCGGCGAGCAGCGGGAACGCGCAGTCGTTCAGCTCCATCACCACGCCCTGCAGGGCGGGCAGCGCCGGGGTGATTTCCAGCATGTGCAGGATCACCGGCTGGTCCGGACCCAGCATGTCGCCCGCGGCGATGCGGAACAGCAGGGCGTAACCGATCTGGCCGGCGGCGCCGGTGACGGCAACTCGAACGGGGGCTTTCATGGTGGGACTCCTTGGGACTTGTCTAGCGTGGGAGGGGAAACGCCCGAATCGTCAGGTCAGCTCGGCGAAGAACTGGGCGATACGGTCGAGGCCCGGCTGCAGCTGGGCCGTCGGGCAGGTGTAGGAGATGCGCATGGCGCGCGGCTCGCCGAAGGCCGAGCCCGGCACGCAGGCCACGCCCTTGGCTTCCAGCAGCGCGGCGCAGAAGCTCACGTCGTCGGTGATGGCCAGCTCGCCGTGGCGCTTGCCGAACGCGCAGGAAATGTCCGGGAACGCGTAGAACGCGCCCTGCGGCCGCGGGCACACCACGCCGGGAATCGCGTTCAGCGCGGCCATCACCGTGTCGCGCTTGGCGGCGAACTCGGCGCACTTGGCCTGCGGCACGTCCTGCGGACCGGTCAGCGCGGCCACCGCGGCGGCGGTGATCACTTCCGGGATGCTGGTGATGTGGTTGGAGTTGAGCGTGGTGACCGCCTTGGCCACCGATTCCGGCCCGGCGATGAAACCCACGCGCCAGCCCGGCATGCCGTAGGTCTTGGACAGCGAGTCGACGAACACCAGCCGATCCTTCAGCTCCGGCCTGGCGTGCACGAAGTTGTGGTAGCCCAGTCCGTCGAACACCATCGAGTTGTAGATGTCGTCGGTAATGATCCAGGTGTCCGGATACCTCGCCAGCACGTCGGCCAGCGCAGCGATTTCCTCGCGCGTGTAGACCATGCCGGTGGGGTTCGACGGATTGTTGAACAGGAACACCTTCGGCTTGCGCTTCAGGGCCTCCTCCAGCTGAGCGGGCACCAGCTTGTAGTTCTGGTCCGGGCCGCAGTGCAGGATGTTCGTCTTCGCCCCGACGATGTCGGCGATGTCGCGGTAGGTGGTCCAGAACGGCGCGGCGAAGCAGATCTCCTCGCCCTCGTCGAGCATCGCCTCGGCCAGGTTGTACAGCACCTGCTTGGCGCCGATGCCGATGGAGAGGTTCATGCGGCCGTAGCCGGTCAGGCCCAGCGCCTCGATGTGCCCGAGGAAGGCGTCCAGCAGCCCCTCGGCGCCGCGGTTGCTGCCGTACTGGCCCGAGTCGTGGCTGAGCGATTCGCGGGCTGCGGCGTAGACGTGCTCGCCGGGCAGGAAGTTGGGCACGCCGATCGAGAAGCTGATCACGTCGCGGCCGGCAGCCTTGAGCTGCTTCGCTTTCTCGGCGATCAGCATGATCGCGCTGGGCTTGGCGCGACCGACGCGCTGGGCGAGCTGGGGCATGGTGTCCTCGGGGGGATTTCCGGTCAGCAAACCGGCGAAGTTTAACACGCGCCTACCGGCCGCCGGTCGCGGTGCCCCGGTCGTGGCACAACGGCGGCACCATGGGCGGCACCCGGGCCGTGACGGCAGATGCCGCCTTCCCGGGGCCTGTCCGCCACGGAGGAACTGCGCATGCACTGGCTTTGGGTATTCCTGGTCGGCCTGGTGGTCGGCACGATCGCCAAGCTGCTCACACCCGGACGGGATCCGGGCGGCTTCATCGTCACCGGCCTCATCGGCATTGCCGGATCGCTGCTCGCCACGTGGGTGGGGGTGCACCTGCTGCACCTGTACGCACCCGGCGAGTCGGCCGGCTGGATCGCGTCGGTGATCGGTGCGGTCGTGCTGCTGGCGGCCTACCACGCGGTGTTGCGGAACAAATCGTCCTGAGGAAGCGCGCGTGCGTGCGGGACCCGTCCCGCACGCACGGCCGGATCAGCCGAACAATTTGCCGGCGAGACCGGCAAGCGATCCCAGGTCGACACCACCACCGGCGGACGGAACCTGCCCGTCCGGCGTGAGGTGGTCCACCGCGTGCGGCAGCACCTGCGCCAGCTGGCCGAGCAGGGCCTGCGGATCGGTGCCCAGCTTGCCGGCCATCGACTCGATCACCCCGCCCAGCCCGCCGTTGCCCAGCGCCTGGCCGAGCTGCGCGGGCGACACCGCCTGGTTGGCGCCGGTGCCGACCCACGACTGCACCGCCTCGCCCAGACCGTGCTGCTGCAGCATCGCCACCAGGCCCTGCACGCCGCCGGCGCGCTCGATCAGCTCGCCGGCCACCGACAGCAGGGAACCGCCGCCCTGTCCGCCACTTCCCAGAAGATCCCCGAGCAACGACATGATGCTTCTCCTCGTCGGCGTGACCCCCACGCCGGAACCCCGAGCATAGGCACAGTCAGGTCACCACGGCCACCGCGGGGATCACGCGCGGCCCCACACGCGCAAAAAGATGCCGCCAGCAGGGTCCGCAGGCGGCATGGGGAGGGAGGGCAAGCCGACCGTCGAGGCCGGCACCCAACAAAACGTCAGCGGGCTGCCGGGCGGCTCACTTCGACGGGCACGCCAGCACCGTGTCGGCATGGTCGTCCAGCGCCACGCGCGAGACCGACAGCTGCGCCGGCCCGGTGGCGTCGAGCGCGAACGGGGCCGCCAGCGCGTCCATCGACGCACCCGCATCGCGCAGGCACTTCAGTGGCACGCCGAAGGTGGTCCAGCGATCCGCCGGCAGCGCCGCCAGCGCCTTCGCCACCGGCAGCCGCACGCGACAGGCCGCGTGGCCGGCACAGTCGACGCCGAGCGCGAGGCCGGCATCGGCGGCGACGTGGTCGGGCCGCAGCTCCACCACCAGCATCATGTCGCCGTTGGTCTGGCGGCGAAGCTCCACCGGATGTGCGGCGTGCAGGGCGACCTCGCCACCGCGGCCGGTGAAGGTGACGCGGCGTGCGTCCTCCTGTGCGCGGTGATCGATCGCCATCAGCGCCACGTCGCCGGCCGGACTGCGTGCCGGCACGGCGGTAACCACCGCGCCGTCCGCACGGCCGGCGTCGGCAAGCACCAGCTGCATCGATGGCGACGGCTTGCCGCGCTGCAGGTAAACCCCCTCGACGCCCTGGTTCGGCGGCAGGTCGGAAGCCTCCGGCAGCGGGCCGGCACGATCCCGGTCGGCGTAGGTCAGGCCGAAGCCGTACGGATACTGCGGCACCTGCCCGGCGGCCTGGGCGATCTGCACCGCGGTGCGCGGCCAGGCATACGACAGCTTGCCGTGGAAGTCGTACTGCACCTTGCCGTCCGGTCGGCGCAGCAGCACGTCGGCCACGCCCTCGCCTTCCGAACCCGGCAGCCAGGCCATGACGAAGGCATCCGAGGCATTGATCTCGCGGTTCACCCACAGCGGCCGCCCGGCCAGGAACACCGACACCACGGGGATGCCCTGCGCCTTGAGCCGGCGAATCAGCTCGAGATCGTGCGTGCTGCCGTTGTGGAAAGCGACGTTCATCAGGTCGCCCTGGAACTCGGCGTAGGGATCCTCGCCGAACACCACGATCGCCACGTCCGGACGGGTGGTGAACGAGCCGTCCGGCGACAGCGTGGCGGTGCCGCCGGCGGCCTTCACCTGGCTGGCGATACCGGCATAGATCGAGGTGGCGCCGGCCATCGCCGAGGCCGGCACGCCGGTGCCCTGCCAGGTGACGGTCCAGCCGCCGCACTGCTTGGACACGTTGTCGGCACCGTCGCCGGCCACCAGCACGTGGCGGTGCGGATCGATCGGCAGCACGCCGCCGCGGTTCTTCAGCAGCACCAGCGACTCGCGCACGGCGCGGCGGGCGATCGCCCGGTGCGCCGGCGACCCGATCACCGACAGGTCGGGCGCGCCGACCGCCGGATCGTGGTCGAACAGGCCGGCGCGCAGCTTGACCCGCAGGATGCGGCCCACCGCGTCGTCCAGCCGCGCCATCGGGATCACCCCGGACTTCACCTCGGCCAGCGTGTGCGCATACAGCCCCTTCCAGCTGTCCGGCGCCATCAGCATGTCGACGCCGGCGTTGATCGCCTTCGGGCAGTCGTCGTTGCTGCAGCCCTTCAGCTGGCCGTGCGCCTGCCAGTCGCCGACCACGAAGCCATCGAAACCCATCCGGTGCTTGAGCACGTCGGTGAGCAGCGCATGGTTGCCGTGCATCTTCACGCCGTTCCAGCTGGAGAACGACGCCATGATCGTCTGCACGCCCGCGCCGATCGCGGTGACGTAGCCGGCACCGTGCACGTCGCGCAGCGTGGTTTCGCTGACCCGCGTGTCGCCCTGGTCGCGGCCCTCGAACGTGCCGCCGTCGCCGAGGAAGTGCTTGGCGGTGGCGATCACGTGGTCGCCCCGCAGGAAGCCGGGCGTGCCGGCCTTGCCCTGCAGCCCCTCCACCATCGCCCGGGCATACCGGGCAACCAGCTTCGGATCCTGCGAGTAGCCCTCGTAGGTGCGGCCCCAGCGGTCGTCCTGCGGCACCGCCACGGTCGGCGCGAAGGTCCAGTCGATGTGGGTGGCGCGCACCTCGTCGGCGGTGACCTCGCCGATCTCGCGGATCAGCGCCGGGTCGCGCGTGGCGCCCAGCGCGGAGTTCTGCGGGAACAGCGTGGCGCCCGGCACGTTGTTGTGGCCGTGCACCGCGTCGATGCCGAACAGCAGCGGCACCGCCACGTGCCCCGGCGCGGCCGTCCGCGCGGCGGCGTGGAAGCGGTCGACCAGGTCGCGCCACTGCGCGGCACTCGCGAAATCGTTGCCGCCGGGGCCGCTGTTGCCGCCGGCGATGACCGAGCCGAGGTGGTAGGTCTTCAGGTCGTCCGGGGAGATCGCGCTGATGTCGGCCTGGATCAGCTGGCCGACCTTGTCCTCCACCGGCATGCGGGCCAGCAGCTCGCGCACCCGGGCGTCGAGCGCCGGGTCGGGCTTCAGCGCCGGCGCCACCTTCGGCCAGATTGCCGGATGCACGGTGGTATCGAGGTGATCGGTGGCGAGCGCCGCCCCGGCGACGCTGGACAGGACGAGCGCGGGCAGCAGGCCGGCGGCGCGGATGCGAACGGCAAAGGACACGGAACCCCCTGGGAAGGATGCCGGCTGCGGCGAGGACGCCGCGGCCGGACGAATCGACCGGGTGAGTATTCGCAGGCGATGACAGCGCTGTCAATTGGCACCGCAACACGATCCGGCCAGGTGCCTCCCGGGCGGGATCAACCCACCGGCGCGGTGGACTCGCGGACCTGCAGGGCGTAGGGAAGCTGCACCATCCGCCCCTCGCCCTTGCCGCGCAGGGCGGCCAGCAGCTCGAGCGCGGCGATCCGCCCCATTTCCCGGCTGGGCTGGCGGATGGTGGTGAGGGTGGGCCAGATCTGGCGCGAGATCGGGGTGTCGTCGAAGCCGACCACGGACACGTCCCGCGGCACCGACAGGCCGTGTTCGCCCGCGGCCCAGATCACGCCGGCCGCCATGTCGTCATTGGCGGCGAACACCGCGGTGGGCCGATCCGACAGCGAGAACAGCTGCCTGGCCGCGGCCACGCCGGCGCTGAAGGAGAAATCGCCCTCGACCACCAGCGCGGGGTCGAACGGGATGCCCGCTGCCGACAGCGCCTCGCGATAGCCGGTCAGTCGCCAGCCGGTGGCACCGTGCGACGGGTGACCCGTCACGTGCGCGATGCGTCGGTGGCCGAGCCCGAGCAGGTGACCGACCACCTCGCGGGCCGCCTTCGGCTCGTCGATGAAGGCGCCGATCGAGCCGCTGCGGTTCATCGGTGACACGCTGGCGTACGGCACATCCAGCTCGTGCAGGCGCGCCAGCAGCTGCGGGTGGTCGGTGATCGGCGGCGTCAGCAGCAGGCCGTCGGGCCGGTGATGGGAGATCAGCGTGTCGATGCGCTCGACGAAATCCGCCGATTCGACGTGCAGCGGTCGCACCATCATCGAGTAATGGTGCTCGTCGCAGGCGTCGAGCACGCCGGTCTGGATCTCGGTGAGGTAGTTCGATGACGGGTTGTCGTACACCGTCGCGACGAGGAACGAACGGTTGGCGGCCAGGCTGCGCGCAGACGGATGCGGGCGATAGTCCATCGCCGCCATCGCGGCGAGCACCTTCTCGCGGGTAGGTCCGCGGACGTTCGCCTCGTCGTTGAGCACGCGCGACACCGTTTTCGGCGAAACCCCCGCCGCCCGTGCCACGTCTTCAAGCCGTACGCGCATGTATTGATCCCGCCGGCGGCCCCTCCCGCGGCGGGGAATATGCGTGCAAGCGATGGCCTAGCACAAGTCGCGCCGATCGCAGAAACGGCGACGGCCACCTTCCGGTGGCCGTCGCGCACCCCCCGGAAACGCCCGCTCAGCCGCGCGCGTCGAGGATCGCGTTCCACTCCTTCACGCGCTCGGCCTGGGCGGCCAGCAGGGCGTCGACGTCGCCTTCGACGGTCGCTTTCTCGATCACGTCGCCCTGGCGGATCGCGTCCACCACGGCCTGGTCCTCGGCGCCCAGCACCTCGCCGAACACGCTGTGCTTGCCGTCCAGCCACGGCGTCGCGCCGTGGGTGATGAAGAACTGGCTGCCGTTGGTGCGCGGACCGGCGTTGGCCATCGACAGGATGCCCGGCTTGTCGTGGCGCAGCGACGGATTGAACTCGTCCTCGAACTTGTAGCCCGGGCCACCGGTGCCGGTGCCCAGCGGGCAACCGCCCTGGATCATGAAGTCGGCGATCACGCGGTGGAACGACAGGCCGTCGTAGTAGCCGCGGCGCACCAGGTTGACGAAGCTCGCCACCGTCACCGGCGTCTTGTCGTCGTGCAGGCGCAGGCGGATCGGGCCGCGGTTGGTCTGGAGCGTCAGTTGGATGGCCATGGGAGTCCTTCGGTTCGGGTGGCATGCGTCGCCGCGTACCGGCGCGGCGACAAAGGCCGGCAAGGATAACGCAGGCGCCCGGCGACTGCCGCCAGCCGGGCTCAGGGCAGATCCAGCGCCGCCCGGTCGAGGGCCCCCTGCCCGCGGGGGTGGGCGGCCGGGGTCGGCAGCGCCGTCGGCCACGGCGCGCCCTCGAACAGGTGCGCCCACAGCCGGTCCAGCGCCACGTAGCCATACGGCATCAGCGGCACGTGCGCGGCGCCGAAGGCCGGCACGGCGAGGAACGCATCGAAGTGCTGGGCATACGGCACGCGCCAGTACAGCGGCGCGCGTCCCTCGCGGCGCAGCCACGCCACGTAGGGCTCGGAACTGAAGGCGGTCGGCAGCAGGCCGTCGCTGGCACCGTGCAGCACCCACAGCGGCAGGTCGGCCCGCGGCAGCTTCACCGCGGTGGCCGCCACGCTGGCCCGCAGGACACGGGCCTCGGCGCCGTCGCCGGTCCAGAGCTGTCGCAGGCAGTCCAGCCCGGCCAGGGTCGGGTCGTCCGAGGCGTCCATGCCGCCGCGCAGCGCGATGCCGTCGCCGGGCGGGATGCCCGAGCCCACGGCCCACCACGCCGCGCGCGTCGCCGCGTCGGCCGGCGCCGGCTGGCTGTCCTTGCCGACGGTGACGTAACGGAAGCCGCACGGCATGGCGGTCGCGCCGGTGCGGGCGTAGCTCGACGCATAGCCGGCCGCGATCACCCGCCACAGGTCGAAGGCGGTGGTACTCGCCGCGGTGGCCATCGCCTGGTCGGTCCAGCCGTGCGAGCGCAACTGCCGATAGGCCGCCTCGCCTTGTTCGGCGGGCGAGTCGCCGGCCAGTCGCCCCTGCGCGTGCAGGCGGGCGCAGCGCCGGGTCCACGCCGGCGGCACCGAACCGTCCGCTGCGCGGGCGAACGGCGCCTGGGCAAAGCGCGTCGTGGTCAGCGCGCAGGGCAGCCAGATCGCCGCCTCGGTGGCGTAGTCGATCATCGCCCGGCCATGGCCCGCGGCGTACACGTTCGGCTCCAGCGCCACCACGCCGGCGAACAGGTGGTCGTCGTCCAGTCCCGCCGCCTGCAGCACGGCGCCGCCGCCGTTGGACAGGCCGGTGGCGATGACCTTCGTGTTCTGCGGCGTGAACGGCGCCTGCTCCGGAAAGGCGCGGTCGAGCATGGCCAGGCCGAACCGGGCCGCCTGGATCACGTCGCGGCCCCAGTCGGCCTCGGGGTTGTCGCCGGAGTGCATCTGCTTGACCGCGATGCCGGCATCGGCCGGCGCCGGCTTCGGCTCGAACTCCAGCATCGCCTCGCCGCGCTTGGCGCGCGTGCCGTCCAGTTGCACGCCGCTGTCGTCGGCGTAGTCGAAATAGCCCGGGCCGGTGCCCTTGTCGGTGTAGGCCACCGCACAGCCCTTCGGCAGTCCCCACGCGCCGGCCAGCGAGATCGCGCCGTACACCCCGCGCGAGCCGGACGAGGGCGCCACCACCAGGCAGCGATGCGCCCGATCGAAATGATCCGGCACCTGCAGCAGCACGCGATGCGGCTGGCTGGCGCCGGGCACGCGGGCGAAGGCCTGGTACTCGCGTCCGGGCACGTCCGGCACGCCGCCGTAGACGGTGCCGTAGCCGCCCAGCGGCCCGAGGTCGGCGATGCCCTTCCAGCTGGTCTGGATCGCCCGCCGGCGCAGCTCCGCCGGGGTCGGATGCGCGGGATCGGCGAACGGCGACGGCGCGCCGGCGAGGCCGGCCAGGCCGAGGCCGGCGCTGAGCAGGTCGTCGTCGCCCCGATGCACGGTGCTGCGGACGTCGCTGACGAGGAATCCCGGGCGTGTCATCGCGGCCTCCTTGGGGGCTGGGAACGTGGAACAGGCTGGCAGCGCGAGCGCCAGCAGCGGCAGGCAGAAGGTCCGCAGGTTCATCCGCTCACCGTAGCAAGCGCGCGCGCCGCCGGCATCGTACGAAAGTCCATGGTCGACCCGCCCCGTGCGTCGCTCGACCGACCGTGCACGACCGGTTAATTTCGAGCGATGACCCGCCTGCTGATCGCCGATGACCACCCGCTGTTCCGCGCCGCCCTGCGCCACGCGGCGGCGGCCAGCGTCGCGGACTGCACGGTACGGGAGGCGGCCGACCTGCACGGCGCGCTGGAAGTCCTGCGCGTCGACGCCGACATCGATCTGGTGCTGCTCGACCTGCACATGCCCGGCAGCCAGGGCCTGTCCGGCCTGGCCGCGCTGCGCGGCCAGCACCCCGGCGTGGCCGTGCTGGTGGTGTCCGCGCACGACGAGCCGCGGGTGGTCCGGCGCGCGCTCGACCACGGCGCCGCCGGATTCATTCCGAAAAGCGCCAGCCCGACCGAGATCGGCGAAGCGATCCGCTGCGTGCTCGACTGCGGCAGCTGGGTGCCTCCCGCGCTGGCCGAGCGCGTCGCCACCCTGCCCGCCGATCCGGCCGACAGCGACCTCGCCGCGCGGCTGGCCAGCCTCACCGAGCAGCAGTACCGCGTGCTGGGGCTGCTGGCCGACGGCCTGCTCAACAAGCAGATCGCCGACCGGCTGGCGATCCAGGAGCGCACCGTCAAGGCGCACGTCACCGCGATCTTCGAGAAGCTCGGCGTGCGCAACCGCACCCAGGCCAGCGGCGTGCTGAAGGCACTGGAACTGGGCGAGCCCGCGCGGGTCGTCTGATTCACCCCTCATCCCCCGACGAAGGAGACTCCCCATGACCGACGCCTCCCGCGCCGACACCGCCCTGCTGCTGATGGACCTGCAGCCCGGGATCCTTGCCAACTACGGTGACGCCGACTACCTGCCGCGCATCCGCCGCGCGCTGGCCGCCACCCGCCACGCCGGGCTGCCGGTGATCTGGGTCCGCGTGGCGTTCCGCGACGGCTATCCGGAGGTGTCGGCCGACAACGCGATCTTCGCCGGCATCCGCGGCAGCGGCCGCCTGCTGGAATCGACCGATGCCGCCGGCATCCATCCGGACCTGGCAGTGCAGCCGCAGGACGTGATCGTCACCAAGCGGCGCATCAGCGCATTTGCCGGCAGCGACCTGGACGTGGTGCTGCGCGGCGGCGGCATCCGCCACCTGGTGCTGGCCGGGGTCTCCACCAGCGGGGTGGTGCTGTCCACCGTGCGCCTCGCCGCCGACCTCGACTACCGCCTCACCGTGCTCGCCGACGGCTGCATGGACGGCGATGCCGACGTGCATCGCGTGCTCACGGAAAAAGTGTTCCCGCGCCAGGCGACGGTGCGGACGATCGACGACTGGGCGGCCCGCCTCGCCGCGTGAGTCCGGCCCGGCCACCGTGCCGGTGAGGCTTACACCGCCACCTGCTGCGCGCTGGCCACCCGCTGCAGCACCTGCCGCAGCGCCAGCGGCTTGAGCGGCTTGTGCAGGACCACCGCGCCGAGATCCTGCAGCCGCTGGCGCAGCTCGCTGTCGCGGTCGGCGGTGAGGATCACGGTGGCGACGTCCGCGTGACGCTCGCGCAGCTGCGTCCACACGTCCATGCCGGTGCGGCCGGCGTCCAGGTGGTAGTCGAGGATCTGGATGTCCGGCCGCCACGGCGCGGCCAGTGCCTGCTCGGCCTGTCGCGCCGCATGCACCTCCCAGCCCCAGCCGGCGAGCAGATGACCGAGCGCGGCCAGCGCCGCCGGCTCGTTGTCCAGCACCAGCGCGCGCCCCGCTGCCACCGGCAGCAGCGAGGACACCGGCGGCGCGGTCAGGCGCACAGGCCGCGCCAGCGGCAACGCCAGATGAAACACGCTGCCGCGTCCCGGCGTGGAATGGAGGCCCAGCGGATGGCCAAGCAGCGCGGCCATGCGCTGGGCGATCGACAGCCCCAGTCCCAGGCCCTGCCCGCCCGCGGCGCTGCCGCGGCGGAACTCCTGGAAGATCAGCTGCTGCTCCTCCGGCGCGATGCCGGGGCCGGTGTCCCACACCTCCACCCGCAGCGCGTCGCCCTGCCGGCGCACACCCAGCAGCACTCGCCCGCACTCGGCATAGCGCAAGGCGTTGGAGAGGAAGTTCTGCAGCACCCGACGCAGCAGCTGCGGATCGGTGCGCACCCACGCCGTGCTGGCCACGGTGTCGAAACGCACGCCGCGGTCGCGGGCGATCGCGCGGAACTCGGCAGCCAGCGGGTCGAGCACCTCGGCCAGCGGCACCTCGCGCGGCTGCGGATGCAGGCGACCGCCCTCCAGCCGGGCGATGTCGAGCAGGCCGGCAAGCAGGCCTTCGGTGGCCGCCAGCGCGCCGTTGAGATGCTGCGCCGTGGTGGCGTCGGCACCGCGCTCGGTTAGCGTGTGCGCGAACAGCTGCGCGGCGTGCAGCGGTTGCATCAGGTCGTGGCTGACCGCGGCGAGGAAGCGGCTCTTCGCCTCGTTGGCGCGCTGCGCCTCCTCCGACGCCCGCACCAGCGCGCGGGTGCGCTCGTCCACGCGCTGCTCCAGCGTCTCGTTGATGCGCTTGAGCGCACGCTCGGCCTGGCGGAACGCGGTGACGTCGGTGAAGGTGGCGACGAAGCCGCCGCCGGGCATCGGGTTGCCGCGGATCTCCACCACGGTGCCATCCGGAAAGCGCCGCTCTGAAAGATGCCTCGTGCCCGAGCGCATGTGCCGCAGGCGGCGCTGCACGCGGGCTTCCAGCGTGTCGGCATCATGGACCTCGCCGACGATGCCCAGCGCCACCGCGTAGCGGGTCAGGTCGGCCACCGGCCGGCCCACCTGCAGCAGCCCCGGCGGGTAGTCGAACAGGCTGGCGTAGCGCGCGTTCCACGCCACCAGCCGCAGCTCGGCATCGACCACGCAGATGCCCTGGCTCATGTTCTCCAGCGCCGCCTCCAGCACGCGCTGGTTGAAGCGCAGATCCTGCGCGGCCTCGCCGACGATGGCCGCGACCGTATCCAGGTCGCCGCGCCCCTGGCGGTGCACCACTTCCAGCAGCAGCCGCGCGGACGCCGCGCCGATCACGGCAGCCAGTTCGTGCTCCACCTCGGCCATCCGCGCCGTGCCCGCCGGCCCCTGCGCCGGCGCCTGGGCGAACAGGTGCTCGACCCGCTCCGGCGGCAGGAAGCGCACGGCCAGCGCGCGCAGCTCGGCGACGCCGACGTCGCCCACGCCGGTGGCCCCGGTCGCCTTGCCGTAACGGGTGCCGGCGACCCAGCCGACCACCGCCACGTTCACCGCCAGACTGAGCACCACCGCACGTCCGAGCCGGCTCCAGTCGCCCAGCCCGAACAGATGGTCCGGCCCCAGCCAGTCCAGGCCGAACGGGCCGGCCAGCAGCCACGCCGGCGCTTCGGGCAACACCACCGGCAGCAGCGTGTAGAACCACACCGCGGTGCCGACGGCGAGCCCGGCGAACACGGCGCGCGGCCCCAACTGCGGCCGGTACACCGCCACCAGCAGCGCCGGGGCCAGCCCGGCCAGCGCGGAGAACGAGATCGCCCCGATGTCGGCCAGCGCATCGTTGCGTGCCAGCACGCGGCTGTAGCCCCAGGCCAGCAGGATCACCGCGAGGATCGCCACCCGCCGCTGGGTGATCACCTGCCCGCGCAGGTCGCCACGCTCGCCCCGGCCCCAGCCGGCGCGCACGCGCAACGGCGCGATGAAGTGGTTCACCACCATCAGGCTCAAGGCCAGCGTGGCCACCACCACCATGCTGGTCGCCGCACTCAGGCCACCGAGAAAGGCGACAAGGGCCAGACCGTGCTGCCCGCGCGCCATCGGCAGCGCCAGCACGTAGAGGTCCGACGGCACGCCCTGCGGCCCCAGCCAGGCGTCGCCGAGCTTCGCCAGCGGCAGGATCGGCAGCGCGATCAGCACCATGTACAGCGGAAACAGCCAGCGCGCGGTGCGCACGTGGCGCTCGTCGCGGCACTCCACCACGCCGGCGTGGAACTGGTGCGGCAGGGTGAACATCGCCAGCGCACCGAGCAGGATCAGCGCGGGGAAGCCGCGGCTGTCCTGCGGCACCGGCATCGCCGGCGGCAGGTTGGCCGGCAGCGGCGCAAACAGCAGCGTGCCCAGCACCAGCATCGCGCCGAGCTTGAACAGCGACTCGAACGCCATCGCCAGCACCAGCCCGCGGTTGTGCGCGGTGGTCGCCGCGCGCCGGGTGCCGAACAGCATCGCGAACAGCGCCATCAGCAGCGCCACGTACAGCGCCGAGTCCTGCCACGGCTCGGACTCGCCGAGCTGGCCGCGGTTGAGCGTGGCGTAGCTCATCGCCACCGCCTTCAGCTGCAGCGCGATGTACGGAACGATGCCGAGGATGATCACCGCGGTGACCAGCGCGGCCAGGCCGGCGTGGCGGCCGAGGCGCACCGAGACCAGGTCGGCGATCGAGCCGGCGTTGTACTCGCGCGCCAGCTGCACCAGCCGCTGCAGCACGGCCACGGCCATCAGGTACATCAGGATCGCGCCGACGAAGGTCGGCGGCAGCCACCAGCCGGAGCGGCTGGCCTGGGTGACCGTGCCGTAGAAGGTCCACGAGGTGCAGTGGATCGCCAGCGACAGCGCATAGACGATCGACCAGCGCTTCTCCAGCAGGTGCGGCCGGCGCTCGCCGAGCTGGGCCACGCCGAACAGCAGGCCCAGCCAGAGCAGCGCGGCGGTGGCGATCAGCGGGGTGCTGAGCATGGCGGAGCGAGGAGTGAGTGGAGAGGAGTGAGGAGAAAGAGAAGGCGGCCGTTCGTTGCAGGCGACCCTCCCGCGCTGTCGGGAAGGGGGCCTTGCCTGGCGCAACTCATGGTGATGGCCTGGATCACAAGGGTTCACTGCCCGGCCTGCCCTGACCGCAGGAAGGCGCTGGACCCCAGCTTTCGCTGGGGTGACGGAGAGGGAACGCCGCAGCCACTGTGCAAAGCTTGAGCCGCCCTCTTTCCACGGAACAGAAGCCGGGCAAGCTCGGTGAGATCAGGGTTTGGTCGATAGCCCCAGCGCGCGCACGGCATTTGCCAGCCAGCGCAGCTGCACGCCCTGGCGGGTGTCGTAGTCGGAGCCGGAGTATCCCCACCAGTCCCAGCATGCCTGCGGATTCAAGGGCGCGAAGCTTGCGCGGGTCTGAGGATAGAGCACCGCCACGCCGTAGACGTCGGCCCAGCGGTTGAAGCCGGCATCCTTCACGAAGGCCTCGCCGACCGCGTCGGCGTTCTGCCTGCAGCCGTGCAGCGCCACCACCAGGCCGCAGGGCTTGCCGGAGGCGCAGGCCGGCGGCAGGTAGAGATAGCCCTTGGCCGCCAGCAGCGCGTCCTTGCCGTCCGGGCGCAGCGCGTCCTGGTCGAAGCTGCGCAGCGTGCCCTTCGGTTCGGTTGCCGCGCGCGCCGGCGCGCCGAACAGCTGGCGGAAGATCTCGCCCGCCGCATCGAAGCCGCAGTGGCCGAGATACGGCGACACCGACTTGTCGCAGTCCTCGCCGGAGGCGGCCACCGGCAGGTTGTGCGCGAACGCGCGACCACCGTCGTCGACCACCTGCATGCCGGCCAGCGCCGGTGTACCCGCCTTCAGCTGCCGATAGAACTGCACCCCGGCCTCGGCCACCGACGGCGCCACGGTGGCGTCGTCGCGCCCGTGCAGCAGGTAGACGTGCGCCCCGGCCAGCGCGTCGAGCGGACCGAGCTGGCCGGCTGCCGCGCGTTTGCGGGCGTTCGCCACCAGCGCGTCCACGTCGATCGCCGGCGTGCCTTTCATGCAGCTGGACAGCGCCGCCTGCAGGTTGCCGCCGGCGCAGCCGTAGGGGCCGCCCGCGACGATCGCCGCGTTGTGGAACAACTCGGGGTAGGCCAGCTGCGCCTGGGTCGCCATGTAGGCACCGGAAGACAGGCCGACCACGGCGGTGCGTCCCGCCTGCAGATGCAGCTTCGGCAAGCCGCCGTCGTCATGCGCGGCGCAGGCCGCGGCGGAGCCGAGCAGCAGCCCCAGGACGGTGAGGCGCAGGCGGTGGAGCATGGACATGGAGAAACCTCGCAATGCGGAAAAACGACGGCCCGCGCGACCGGGGAGCGCTCGCGCGGGCCGTCGAGGCGGGGCGGCCGCCTCAGAACGTATAGCGCGCGCTCAGCGTGACCATCCGCGGGGCACCGTAGAAGCCGGTGATGATGCCCAGCGCACCGATGTTGTAGCCGGTGGTGCGGTACGACTTGTTGGCCAGGTTGGTGCCCTGCAGGCTCAGGCTCCACGGCCGGTCGATCTGCCAGATGATGCCCGCGTTCCACAGGCCGTAGGCGCCCTGGGCGATCAGCGGCGACAACGTGGTCTCCGGATACACCATGGTCTGGTAGGTGTAGTTCACGCGGGCGGTCAGGCTGCCGCCGTGGCCCACCGGGCGGGTGTTTTCCAGCGACAGCCCACCGGACCACTTCGGCGCGTTGGTGAACCGCTGCTGGTCGGCGATGTTGACGCCGCCACTGAGGAACTCGGTGTATCTGGTGTGCAGGTAGGCGAAGTTGCCGCTGAAGGTCCAGCCGTCGGCCGGCTTCCAGGCGAATTCTTCCTCCAGGCCGTCGATGTGGCCCTTGCCGGCGTTGGTGAAGTCGCCGAAGAAGCCCTGGCTGCCGTTGGGCAGCGTGTACGAGGTGAATACCGACAGCTGGATGTCCGAGTACACGTTGCGGAATAGCGCGGTGTTCATCATCAGCGCATCGTCGAAGAAGGTCATCTTGCTGCCCAGTTCGTAGGACTGCACCTTCTCGTCCTTGATCGGGCGGCACGAGGTCGGGATCGCCGTGCAGTTCGCGCGAATGTTGTAGCCGCCCGAATGGAAGCCGGTGCTGTAGCTGGCGTAGAGCCTGACGTTGTCGTTGACGCTCCAGTCCAGCGAGACCTTCGGCGAAGCGTTCCTCGAGGTGTGGGAGCCGGAGAAGTTGGCCACCACCGAGGTCGGCGTGCTGAACGTGGCGTCGGCGTAGCCGTAGTTCTGGATCAGCGCGCTCTTGGTCTCGCGGGTCATGCGCACGCCGACGTCGAGGCTCCAGCTCGGATTGATGTCCCAGGTGAAGTCGCCGTAGGCGGCCAGGCTGCGCGTGCCGATGCGCCCGCCAGTGCTGCCGTAGAGCGAGTAGCCGAGCGTGCTGTACGGCGGCGAGCCGAGGAAGATGTTGTGGATCTGGCCGCTGGCCGAGCCGTTGAAGTAGTACAGGCCCGCCACGCCGTGCAGGCTGCCGCCGGCGTCGTAGTTGGCCTGCAGCTCCTGGCTGAACTGGTGGTCCTTGTAGATCGCGGTGACGTCGGCGATCTTTTCCGGCAGCGTGTCGAAATCGATCGCGGTGTCGGTGTGCGAGCCGCGCACGGCCGTCACCGATTTCAGCGTCCAGTCGCTGCTGGCCACCCAGTTCAGGGTCAGTCCGGTGCCGTACAGCGTGGTGTTGTTGAGCTGGGCCATGCCGCTTCGGGTGTCGAAGTTGCTCGACAACGGCGCATAGGCCGGATCGAACTTGTTGGCGATCAGCATCTTCGCGCCGCGCGGGTTGGAGTTGTCGCGCACGCCGTCCACTTCGAACTGGGCGTTGAAGTGATCGCTGGGGAACCAGCCGATCGTCGCCCGCGCGGAGTTGGTGTTCTTGTTGCCGTTGCGGCTGCCGGTATTGAGGTTCTTGCCGAAACCGTCGTTGTGCTCGCTGGCGACCGCGGCTCGACCACGCCACACCTTGTCGGCGCTGGCGCCGCCGAGGCTGGCCTTGATGTCCTTCTCGCCGTGGGTGCCGGCGGTCACTTCCACTGCGCCCTCGGTCTTGATCGGCAGCGGGTTGGAGACGTACTTGATCGCGCCGCCGATGGTGTTCTTGCCGTACAGGCTGCCCTGCGGGCCGCGCAGCACCTCGATCCGGCTGACGTCGAACACGTCCAGCACCGCGCCCTGCGGGCGGGCCACGTAGACGTCGTCCAGGTAGATACCCACCGCCGGGTCGAAGCCCCAGGTCGGGTCGGCCTGGCCGATGCCGCGGATGTAGGCGGTGAGCGTGGTGTTGGAACCGCGCGCAGCGTAGATCTGCAGCGACGGCACCTTGCCCTGCAGGTCAGCCAGGTTCTGCACGTTCTGCTTTTCCAGCGATTGCGCGGTGAACGCGCTCACCGCGATCGGCACGTCCTGCAGGGTCTCCTCGCGCTTGCGCGCAGTCACCGTGATCTGGTCGAGCTGCTTGGCCTTGTCGACGCTCGGCGCACCCGCGGCGTCCTGCGCGTGCAGCACGGGGCTGCCGGACAGGCCAATCACCAGGCCGATCGCGAGACTGAGATGCGTGCGCTTCATGGTTTCCCCTTCCCTTCGGTGAGCTGGCCGCCTCGGGGGCGGCTCGCGTGGACGCAGCCATCGACGATGGATGCCTGTTGGCTGGCAAGCCTAGGCAGCGGAGGGGGCCGTCACACTTGTACCTTCGTACAGTGCCGATGGCGGCAGGGGCTGCGGATACTGCGGACCCCATCGTGATCCACGCCACCGCCGAGGAACCGCAAGGATGGCCTTCCTGATCGTGCTCGCCGCACTGTGTTTCCTGATGTTCGCGGCGTACCGCGGCTACAGCGTCATCCTGTTCGCGCCGCTGGCCGCGCTGGGCGCGGTGCTGCTGACCGAGCCTTCGCTAGTGGCGCCGATGTTCACCGGCCTGTTCATGGAAAAGATGGTCGGCTTCCTCAGGCTGTACTTCCCGGTGTTCATGCTCGGCGCGCTGTTCGGCAAGCTGGTCGAGCTGTCGGGTTTCTCCAAGGCGATCGTCGCGGCGACCATCGGCCTGGTCGGGCGCAGCCGCGCGATCCTGTCGATCGTGCTGGTTTGCGCACTGCTCACCTACGGCGGCGTGTCGCTGTTCGTGGTGGTGTTCGCGGTGTACCCGTTCGCCGCCGAGCTGTTCCGCGCCAGCGACATCCCCAAGCGGCTGATCCCCGGCACCATCGCGCTGGGCGCGTTCACCTTCACCATGGATTCGCTGCCGGGCACGCCGCAGATCCAGAACATCATCCCTACCGCGTTCTTCGGCACCACCGGCTGGGCCGCGCCGTGGCTGGGCACGATCGGCGCGGTGTTCATCCTGGTCGTCGGGCTGAGCTACCTCGAATGGCGTCGGCGCAAAGCCGCCGCGGCCGGCGAAGGCTATGGCACCGACCTGGTGAACGAGCCGGTGCAGTTCGAACACGGCAAGCTGGCCAACCCCCTGCTGGCGGTCTTGCCGCTGCTGCTTGTGGGCGTAGCCAATAAAGTGTTTACCGACGCGATCCCGCGCCTGTACGGCGCCACCAGTTCGTTCGTACCGGCCGTCGTGGGCACCGTCAAGCCGGTGGTACAGGAGACGTCGAAGATCGCCGCGATCTGGGCGGTGGAGGCCGCATTGCTGGTCGGCATCCTGTGCGTGCTGGCCACCGCATGGAAGCCGGTGACCAAGCGCTTCGCCGAGGGCAGCAAGGCGGCGGTAGGCGGCGCGCTACTGGCGTCGATGAACACGGCGTCGGAATACGGCTTCGGTGCGGTGATCGCCGCCCTGCCCGGCTTCAAGCTGGTCGCCGACGGCCTGCGCGCGATCCCGCATCCACTGGTCAACGAGGCGGTGTCGGTGACCGCGCTGGCCGGCATCACCGGCTCGGCTTCCGGCGGCATGAGCATCGCGCTGGGCGCCATGGCTGACACCTTCATCCACAACGCCAGGGCCGCCGGCATCCCGATGGACGTGCTGCACCGCGTGGCCGCGATGGCCTCCGGCGGCATGGACACGCTGCCGCACAACGGCGCGGTGATCACCCTGCTGGCGGTGACCGGCCTCACGCATCGCCAGTCGTACAAGGACATTTTCGCGATCACGGTGATCAAGACGCTGGCCGTTCTGGTGGTGATCGCGGTGTATGCGATGACGGGGTTGGTGTGAACGGCGATCGAAGCGGACCGTCCCCGGGGCCCGTTCCACTCCCTGGTCGTCATCCCGGCAGAAGCCGGGATACAGAGACTTGTGCCGTTCCGGCGATCCCGTAGAGCCAGGACGTTCGATCCCGCGCGGTCCGGAGCGCGGTCCGCCCCGGACCCTCAATTTGCTACCCTCCGCGATCGATGCGCAGTCCGCTGCGGACCCGCGCCACCAGGGGAAGTCACGGATGAACCTTTCACGTCACGCGCTGGCCGCGTCCATCGCCGCCGCCTGCCTCGCCATCGCCGCCTGCCATCGCGACGACCAGGCCGCCCCGGCCACCGTCAGCACCGCCACCCGACTGCATGCGCAGCAGGCGCTGGCCCGCCCGGCATGGCTGCACCGGCATCTCCCGGCAGCCACGGTCGCGTATCTGCGGATCCCGTCGCCATGGGCCATGGTCGGCGGCGTGCCGGATGGCCGTGCGGTGGATGCCGCCACGGCCGGCGAAGCCAACCTGAAGGCGGTGGAGGCCCTGCGCCAGGCCATCGCCGGCGACAAGCTGCTCGCCGACGCCGGCCTGTCGGCCTACCTCACGCCGCTGCTGGTGGACCTGCGTTCGCCGATCGAAGCGGTGGCGATCGATCCGGTCGGCGTGATGTCGCCGGGCACCCAGGTACTGGTTGCGATGCGGCTGGCCGAGCAGACGCCGGAAGCCGTCGCGCAGCGCTTCGCGGCGCTGCCGCCGGCCATGCACCTGGCGACGCTGTTCAACGCCCGAGGTGACGCCACCCTGGCCGCCGGCGTGCCGGTGCACTTCGACGCGGCAAACCAGCGCCTGTTCCTGCTCGCGTCGAAGCGCGGCGCCAGCCAGGCCGACCTGGACAGCGCGCTGAGCGCGGTGGCCAACGCCTCGCCGGACTCGCCCGCCGCCCGCGCGATCACCGCGCAGGAACAGGCCATCGACACCTCGGGCGAGGGTCTGTTCGCCTGGGCCAGCCTGCACGGCGTCGGCAGCCTCGCGACCGGGGCGATCCCGCAGCAGTCGGTCGGCACCCTGCCCGGCGACCTGCTGAGCAAGGCCGACGGCATCGCCTTCGGCGCCGGCAGCGTCGACGGTCACGGCACCGGGCAGCTGCGCCTGCACGCGCCGCAGGCACGCCTGCTCGGCTACCTCGCTCCCAGCGGTTTCAATCCCACCTTCAAGGTCGCCGGCCCACCGCGCTGGGTGGCCAACCTCGCCCTGCCCGACGCGGCCCAGTGGCAGGCCGTCGAGAACAACCTGGCGCTGGACTTCGGCGCCGACCGCGCGGCCGACTGGCGCCAGGCGATGAACCGGCTGCAGGCGCAGCTCGGCTTCGCGCCGTCCGACGTCGCGCAGTGGATCGGTCCCGAGCTGGTCGCGTTCGAGGATGATGCCGGCAGCTACACCGCGCTGCGCGTGCGCGACCGCGCGGCGCTGTATGCGCACCTGCGGCAACTGGCCAAGGCGCACGGCTGGCACTTTGCCGAACGGACCATCGACGGCGCCTCGATCCATGTGCTCGACATCCCGCACGGTGGCGGCGATAGCGCGCCGGCAGGCGGCGACCGCTCGGCGGCGGCGCTGAAGCAGCTGTTCGGCCGCCTCGGCTCGCATGTCTACTGGCTGGAGGACGGCGACTTCCTGATCTTCGCCGAGGTGCCGCAGGCGCTGGCCGACCGCGTGGCGGCACATCCCTCGCTGGCGCTGGCGCCCTGGCTGCGGCAGCAGGGCTATCCCGGCCGCAGCAGCCTGATCGGCTTTGCCGCGCGCACCCACGACGCCCGTCGCAAGGCGTACTACGGCTACCTGCAGCTGCTGCAGGCGCTGGACGACGTCAGCGGCGGCCGGGTCGACCTGAGCGGACTGCCCGCCGCGCACACCCTGCACCTTCCCGCCGAGGGCGTGCCCAGCATGAGTCTCGCGGTGCAGCCCGACGGGCTGGCGCTGCGCATGGACTATGCCCAGCAGCCGTTCGAGCTGCTCGGTGCCGGCAGCGGCGGCACCACCGGGATCGCCGTGGTGGCGATCCTCGCCGCGATCGCGGTCCCGGCCTACCAGGACTACGTGATCCGTTCGCAGGTCGGCGAAGGCATGATCCTGGCCGACCCGGCCAAGGTCGCCGTCGCCGAATTCCATGCCCGCCGCGGCCGCTGGCCGTCGGGCAACGCCGCCGCCGGCCTGGCCGCGCCGGAGAGCCTGCACGGGCGCTACGTGCAGTCGGTCACCGTGCAGGACGATGGCCGCATCGAGGTGCGCTACGCCGCCGGCGCGAACGCGAAGATCGCCGGCAGGACACTTGAGCTGACCCCGAGCGCCGGCACGCAGGGCATCACCTGGTCGTGCCGCGCCGAGCAGATCGCGCCCAAACTGCTGCCGGCGACGTGCCGCCCGCGGTCGCCCTGAGCGAACCCGCCGGCGGCGCGCGGGGCGACACCGGGCCGCCCATCGCCCCGCGCTGCCGGTGCACCTGCACGGCAGCTCGGGTCGCCCCGGCTGAACGGCCGCCGCCGCGCCGCAGCAATCTGTCACACAAGCCCGTATAATCCGGCGGTTATTCCTTCTGCCCACCTTTCAGGCGGCCCCCACGGCGCCCGCCGAGCGTTTATCCATGTCCATCGAAAACCTGCGCAACATCGCCATCGTCGCCCACGTCGACCACGGCAAGACCACCCTCGTCGACCAGCTGCTCAAGCAGTCCGGCACGCTCGCCGAGCGCACCGTGCTGGCCGAGCGCGTGATGGACTCCAACGACCAGGAAAAGGAACGCGGCATCACCATCCTGGCCAAGAACACCGCGATCAGCTGGAACGGCAACCGCATCAACATCGTCGACACCCCCGGACACGCCGACTTCGGCGGCGAGGTCGAGCGCGTGCTGTCGATGGTCGACACGGTGCTGATCCTGGTCGACGCGATGGACGGCCCGATGCCGCAGACCCGCTTCGTCACGCAGAAGGCGTTCGCGATGGGCTTCAAGCCGATCGTGGTGATCAACAAGATCGACCGCCCGGGCTCGCGTCCGGAGTGGGTGGTGGAGCAGGTGTGGGACCTGTTCGACCGACTCGGCGCCACGCCGGAGCAGATGGACTTCCCGATCGTCTACGCCTCGGCGCTGAACGGCTACGCCTCGCTGGACGAGCATGCCCGCGAAGGCGACATGACCCCGCTGTACGAAGCGATCATGCAGCACGCGCCCAAGCCCGAAGTGGATCCGGAAGGCCCGTTCCAGATGCGCATCAGCCAGCTGGACTACAACAGCTTCGTCGGCGTGATCGGCATCGGCCGCATCCAGCGCGGCACGATGAGGAAGGGCATGCCGGTCGCGATCATCGACCGCGAGGGCAAGAAGCGCTCGGGCAAGATCGGCCAGGTGCTGGGTTTCATGGGCCTGGAGCGGATCGAGCAGGACACCGCCGAGGCCGGTGACATCGTCGCCATCTCGGGCATCCCGGAACTCACCATTTCCGACACCGTCACCTCGCCCGACGCCCCCGAGGCGCTGCCGGCGCTGACCGTGGACGAGCCGACCATCTCGATGACCTTCCAGGTCAACAACTCGCCGTTCGCCGGCAACAAGGAGATGTCCGGCGGCAAGTTCCTCACCAGCCGCCAGATCCGCGAGCGGCTGGACCGCGAGAAGGTGCACAACGTAGCGCTGCGCGTGGAGGACGGCTCGGACGCCGACAAGTTCCTGGTCTCCGGCCGCGGCGAGCTGCACCTGTCGGTGCTGATCGAGAACATGCGCCGCGAGGGCTACGAGCTGGCCGTGTCGCGTCCGGAAGTGATCATCAAGGAAATCGACGGCCAGCTGATGGAGCCGATCGAGCAGCTGGTGGTGGACGTGGAGGAAACCCATCAGGGCGCCGTGATGGAGCGCCTGGGCGTGCGCAAGGGCCAGCTTAAGAACATGGAGCCGGACGGCAAGGGTCGCGTGCGCCTGGAGTACATGATCCCGGCGCGCGGCCTGATCGGCTTCCAGAACCAGTTCAAGACCCTCACCCAGGGTTCGGGCCTGCTGTTCCACGTGTTCGACCACTACGGCCCGAAGGAAGAAGGCCAGATCGCCCAGCGCCCGAACGGCGTGATGATCTCCAACGGCACCGGCCCGACCCCGGCCTACGCGCTGAACATGCTGCAGGAGCGCGGCCGCCTGCTGGTCGGCGACGGCGACGAGGTGTACGAGGGCCAGCTGGTCGGCATCCACGCCAAGGACAACGACCTCACCGTCAACGCCCTGCGTGCCAAGCAGCTGACCAACATGCGCGCCGCCGGCAAGGACGACGGCATCCAGCTGACCCCGCCGATCCGCATGTCGCTGGAGCAGGCGCTGGACTTCATCGACGACGACGAGCTGGTCGAGGTGACCCCGAAGGCGATCCGCCTGCGCAAGAAGTACCTCACCGAGAACGACCGCAAGCAGGCCTCGCGTCGCGGCTGATCAAGCCCGGATTCCAGGCAACGAAAAAGCCGCCCCCCGGGCGGCTTTTTCGTGTCCGCGCAGCGCCCGGCTACTTGCCGAAGATCGCATCCAGCATTTCCGGCGGCGGCATGCCGTCGGCCATGCGGATCGCGCCTGAGGCGTCCTTGTAGACCACCGCCGGCGTGCCGGTGATGCCCAGCGCGTCCATCAGCGTGGCGTTGTCATCCAGCTTCTTCGCCGTCGCCGCGGACACCTTGGCCAGCGGCTGCACCGGGCTGTTGCCGAAGTGTTGCTCGTGCTCGCGCAGCGTGGCGGCCGGATCCGCGGCGTCGAGCACGGCGGCGGCACGCGGCTCGCTCTTCGGCGCGATCACCGCGACCATCACGTAGCGCACCTGCACCTCGCCGCTGGCCAGCTTCGGCTGGATCGCGGCCCACAGGCGATGGCAGTACGGGCACTCGGTGTCGTTGAACACGTAGACGATGCGCGACGCCCTGGGCGAGCCCTCGGCGATCCAGGTCGACTTTTCCAGCGAGGCCCAGGTGGCCGCGTCCAGCACCGGCTTGGTCGCCTCGGTCATCGGCCCCTGGGTGAGATCCTTGCCCTGCGCGTCGAACATCACGCCGACGAAGGCGTGCTTGCCGTCCGGCGTCACGTACACCGGCACCGGCCGGCCGCCGTAGATGCCGAGGTAGGCGTGGTAACCGTCGGGGGCCGTCAGGGTGCCCTTGATGGTCATGCCCTTGGCCTCGAGCGCCTGCACCGGCGCCGGGTAGTGCGGGGTGTCCTGGGCCTGGGCACAGGCGCTCAGCAGCAGGGCCAGGCCCAGCAAACGAAACTTCATCGGGAAACTCCAGCGTGGACCGGTGCCGACCCGGCACCGGGAACAATGCGCCGCATCTCGGCGGCCAGGGTCGCCGGCGACAGCGCGCCGACGTGCATGCTACGCAAAACGCCGTTCGCATCGAAGAACAGCGTGGTCGGGAACACCCGGACGTTCATCTGCTGCGCGAGCGACTGGCCGGCATCGATGAGCACATGCTCCGGTCGCAGCGCGCTGACGGCGAAAAACGCGCGCACCTCGGCCGCCGACTCGCCCTGGTCGACGAACACGACATGCACGTCCCGCCGGGCACGCTGCGCCTCGACCAGCACCGGCATCTCGCGGCGGCACGGCGGGCACCAGGTCGCCCAGAGATTCACCACCGCCGGCTTGCCCGCGAAGCCGCGCAGGGCCACCGGCCGGTCGTCCAGGTCACGCAGCGTCAGCGCGGGCAGCGGCGTGTGCGTGGCCGCATCCAGCCGGGCCACGACGAGCAGGCCGAAACCCCAGAC
This sequence comes from Lysobacteraceae bacterium, assembly GCA_018970895.1. Lineage (GTDB taxonomy): Bacteria > Pseudomonadota > Gammaproteobacteria > Xanthomonadales > Rhodanobacteraceae > Dyella_A. The sequence goes on from JAGWVM010000007.1 coordinate 38,093, forward strand.
CCCGAGGCCACCGGCCAGCGACATGGCCAGCGGCAGGCGCAGCGGGGGCCGACGCCCACCCAGCACGAGTGCGCCGAGCAGCAGCGCGACCACCCCGGCCCACGGCGAGAAACCGCCGTCGCGCGGATCGAGCATCGACAGCGGCGCGGCCGCATAGGGCGGCCACCAGCGCGCCACGAAGGCGATGCGCGCGGCCAGCAGCGCCAGCACGAGCAAGGCCCACAGCGCCGGCTCGACCCGGGCGCGACCGCGCCGGTGCAGGAACGCCGCCACGGCCAGCGCGGCCGCCACGCCCGCCACCAGCAGCACCGTGCCCAGCGACCAGGCCAGCGGACCGATCGACACCACCGGCGCCGCCATCAAGGCCTCCCGTGCGCCGCGACGGACGGTGCGTTCTGGTCGACCCTCCGCACCGGCTACTTCCGCATGGCCGGCGCCGAGCCGAGCAGGTGACCGTTGACGGTGGTGCCGTACAGCGACATCGGCGTGTCGTGATAGGCCTTGCGGGTGGCGGCGAGATCACCCTTGAAGCGGGGATCCTGCGGTCGCTCGTGCGCGTCCATGTACATCGCCACGTCCCAGGCATCCTGGTCGGTCAGCGAGCCCCCCTGGCTCAGCGGCATGTTGGCCTTGATGAAGGCCGCCGCGTTGTCCAGCTGGCCCATGCCGGCGCCCCAGTTGAACGAGTCCGGCCCCCACAGCGGCGGGAACACGTAGCGTCCCGCCACCTGCTGGCCCTGGCCGTCGGCGCCGTGGCACAGCGCGCAGTGCGTCTTGAACACCGCTTCGCCGCGCGCGAAGTCCGGCGGCTGCGGCGGCTTGAAGCCCTTCTTCGGATAGCCCGCGCCCGGCAGCTTCTCCCCGGTTGGCGCGCCCTTGGCCATCCAGAACGCGTAGGTCTCCAGCGCCACCATCTCCTTCGCATCCAGCGGCGGCGCCTTGCCGTTCATGCTGTACTTGAAGCAGCCCTGCAGGCGCTCGCCCAGCGTGTTGACGTGACCGTTCTTCGCGCGGTAGGCGGGATAGGCCACGTAAGCGCCCCACAGCGGCGCGGAGTTGGCCAGCCGTCCGGCATCGAGGTGGCAATTGGAACAGCGCAGGCCGTTGCCGACGTACGCCTTCGCCGCCACGCCGGTATCGACGAAGATCTCGCGGCCCAGCCGCACCATGTCGCCGAACGGTCCCCGGGGAATCGCCGACTCGGGTGGCGGCACGAAGATCGTCGGCACGGGTTTCGCGCCGGTGGGCGGTGCGACCGATGCGGCTGGCCCCGTGCCGATTCCGCCTTGGGACATCGCCGTGGCGGCTGGCGGCGGCGCGGAGTGCGAGCAGGCGGCCAGGGCCAGCACGGCGAGCCCGGCGAGCAGATGGCGCGGTGTCATGGGCGCGACTCCTTGGGCGGGAACGGTTGCGCGGCAAACCAGTGCGCCACGGCATCGATGTCCCGATCGTCCAGGGCCTGCGCGATGTGCCGCATCAGTCCCATCGGATCGTTGTGCCGCGTGCCGCTGCGGAAGGCCTTGAGCTGCGCGGCAAGGTAGTTCGCCGATTGACCGGCCAGCGGCGGAAAGCCCGCACCCACGCCGACGCCACCCGGGCCGTGGCACTGTTCGCAGGCGGGCACCTGCTTCGACCAGCGCCCGCGGGTGGCCAGCATCTGGCCGAGGTGCTCCGGATCGGCATAGGGCGCAGTGCCCGCCGCGCCCGGCGTGGCGACCGCCGGCATCGCGCTGAAATAGCGCGCCAGGGCCTGGCGCTCGGCCTCGGTCAGCGCCGCGGACTGCGGCTGCATCACCGCGTTTTCGCGCGTTCCGGCGGCGAAGGCATCCAGCTGCGACTGCAGGTAGGCCGCGTTCTGCCCGGCCAGCCGCGGAAAGCCCCCGGACGCCTGGCCGCTGCCGTCCGGCGCATGACAGGTCTGGCAGGGCGCCGCGCCCTTGCCATTGCCCTGTGCGGCGATGGTGGCCGCGTCCTGCGCCATGGCCGGCAAGGCGCTCCCGATCAGCAGCGCGGCCACGGCGACCACGCAGCCACGCCAACGATCAATGCGCATCGTGACCGCCCCCGCCCACGGTCTGGAAGCCGTACTTGCGGTAGATCGCCCGCGCGGTCGGGGTCTGCATGAAGCGCAGGAAATCCTTCGCCGCCTGCGGATGCGGGGCGTCCTTCATGCGCGCGGCGGTATAGGTGGCGACCGAGTTCTGGTCGGCGGGAATCGCGATCGTCTCCACCGGGCGATGCAGGATCTGCTGCTGGAAATACGCTTCGGTGGACCACACCGGCGCCGCGTCCGACTCGCCCTGCAGCACCCGCAGCGGCGACTGGCGATGGTGGATGTGGGTGAGGAAGGTGCTGCCGTCGGCCACCTTGGTCTTCATCACCGCGGTCACCAGCGCCTCGCCCCCGGCCTTGCGGTAGCTGGCCTGGATCTGCCGCGCGATGCCCTCCCAGGCCGGGTTCGGCATGCTCACCCGCACGTCGGGACGGCCCAGGTCCTTCAGCCCCTCGACGTGCTTCGGGTTGCCCCTGGCGACGAGGATTGCCAGCGGGTTGCGCACATAGTCGATCGTCTCGGCGAACCAGCCGTGCTGCTTTTGCCGCTCGGCGATCGAGGCCTTGCCGGCGGTGAAGATGTCCGGCTTCACCGCGATGCGCAGGTTGCCCATCACCAGCGAGCCGCTCTCGATCTGCCTGGCCAGGATGCCCGGCGGCAACGTCTCGACGTAGATGCGCTGGTACTGCGGGTAGGCCTTGCGGAAGGCGTCCATCAGGTCGTGCACGACCATGAACTGGTTGCCGGCGAAAAACACCGTGAGCTGCGGGTCGGCGATGTCGCCGTGCAGGTCGGCGATGGCATCGACCGGCGGAGCGCTGAAATGCACGCCCCCCGCCGGCGGCGGGTTCCAGGGTGGAAGGTAATCCGTGCTCTGCGCCTGCGCGGCTGCCGCCCCGGTGATCACCAGGGCGAACAGCGCCAGCACGCACGTCGCCGCGAGGCGGGTGGCCGTACGCTTCATGGGCGTGTCTCCGTTGCCGGACCGGGGATCAGAGCGGCATCAGGGCATAGCCCTTGTGCTGCAGTTCGGTGATGGTGGTCAGTGCGGACAGCGCCAGCGTGACGCTCTTGTCGATGGCGTCGTACGGGTACTTGTGCTCGGCGACCGCCTGGCCGCAGACCGCGATGTCGACCCCGGCCTTGCGCAGCTCGGCAATCACCGGCAGGTTCGGGTTGTCGGTGCCGAACTGCTGGCGATAGTGCACGTTGTCCAGCGCGATCGCGGTGGCGCCGCCGGCGGCCACGGCGACGATGTGCAGATGCTTCAGCGGCACGCCGGCCCAGGTGTAGAGGTTCACGGTGCGCGCCACGCGCTCGATGCCCGGGTTGACCTCGTCGGGCTTGGACGCGGCCTTGGTGAGGCTGAACACGATCTTGTAGGTGGCCTTGCTGTCGGGCTTGTACGAAGCCTGCGGCAGCTCGTGCATCTTGCCGGCGGAGTGGATGGTGGGCGTCACCCAGAAATTGTCTGCGGCGAGCGCCCCGGAGCTGGCGAACGCCAGGCCGAGCACGGCGCCCAGGGCAATCACGGACTTGTTCATCGGGTCTTCTCCTTCGTTGGATGGCGGCCGGACGAGGCCGCAGATGCCAGAGAGCACCGCCGGAAGATGGGCGGATGCGGATTCATCGAGTCGATAGAACAGTTGGCGCGCCTGACGCCGCTGGAGGATCAACCCCTCCTCGCGCATGCGGGCCAGATGCTGCGACAGCGCCGACATGCCCACCCCAAGCTCCTTCGCCAGCACGCCGGCCGACGCCTCGCCGCCGTGATGGAGCCGGCACAGCACCAGCAGCCGGACGGGGTTGCCGAGCGCCTTGAGCTGGCGCGCCGTTTCCACCACGAGAGGGTGCCTGGTCGGGGTCTTGCGGCTCACGAATTCATATTTCAGTAAAAGTTGAAATGTTGTAGCGCAGCCGCGCGCGCCCTGTCATCTCGCATCGCACAAGGGATCGCACCCGGTCAGCCCGGGATCGCGCCGACGCGCGCCCGGCCCGTCCGGCGACCGGGCACCATCAGGCGTCGGCGGCTGCCCGCCAGACCATCCACGCGACCAAGCCTGCCGCCCGCATGAGCACGAAGTCCCCGATCCGTGCCAGCACGCGACTCCCACGACCGCTCGCTGCCCTGCGTCGCCCGCTTGCTTACAGCGGGAGCCATGGCTCTTCGGCACCAGGCGGAAGGCACTCGAGCCGGCCTCGACTGCCCGATCCGGGAGCCGGGCTCACGGCGCCCGATCCGGCACCCGCCTCTCGCCATCCCTGCGTGCGATCGCCACCGCCTGGTCGACCGCATCGATCACCACCTGCGGTTTGTCGTACTGCACGTAGTGCCCCGCGCCGGGCACGATGATGTCGATGCCGCGGGTCGACATGGCCGCCACCTCGTTGTGCATGTCTTCCCAGGACAGCGTGCGCTGGTCGCGCAGCGCCTGGGTCTCGTCTTTCGCGCGCGGATACGGCGCGTGGGTCAGCACGATCAGCGGGATGTCTCCGAAATGCCGCCGGGTGGCGCGGGTCTGGTCGGCGCTGGCGTAGAAGATCGCATGGCGCTCCGATGCCGCTGCCGCCTGCCAGCGCGGGGTGGCGGCGTACCGCAGCTGCGCCGCGTTGATCCGGGCGCTGAAGCGGGGATCCGGGGCGCCCACGCACTGCTCGAACGCGGGCGTGCCGGGATGCAGCCCCTTGCGGGCCTCCTCCACGCAGCGATCCGACTCCGCCAGAAAGGCGTCCCACCTCGCCTTCTGACCCGGCTCGCCGAGCGCCCACCCGCGGATCGACTGGTCCTCGTGGGAACCTTCCACCGAGACCAGCCCGACCACTTCATCCGGGTAGCGGTCGGCGAACACGCGGATGTACATGCCTGCCGCCGAGTGGCCCACCATCACGAAGGGCGGGTTCTCGCCTGCCGCGCGCAGCAGCGCATGAAGGTCGCTGGCAATGTTCAGCGCCGTGCCCGGCCTCCGGGAACCATCACTGAAGCCAAGTCCGGCGCGGTCGTAGGAACAGACGCGGGTCGTCCGGGCGATGGGCTTCTGCACCAGCGCCCACGAGATCGTCGAATCGCCCATCCCGGCATCGAGGATGACCGTGGGCGTCCCGCGCCCGAGGCAGTAGATGTTCATCCGCCGACCCGGGGCCACCGTGACGAGTCGCTGCGGCGCCGCGTAGATCGGATCGGTCACCCACGGCTTGGGAGCATCCGCTCCCGGCGCCGCACCGATGGCAAGCCAACCCAGCACCAACCCGCCACACGTCCTTCGCCAACCCATGGCCACTCCCCTGTCAGGTGTCGCGATGCCGTGACGCCGGCTCAGCTTGCCGGGCAGGCCCGCTCCAGTGCCGCCACGCGCCGCTCCAGCCGCGGCCCGAGGTAGGCCTGCGAGCCGCACGGCAGCAGGCCGGCCTCGCGGAAAGTGCGCAGATACCACGAGGCGTTGCGGGCGACGAAGCCCTGCAGGTCGCCGGCCGGATCGTCCTGCCGGGTGAACACCTCGATGAAGGCAACCCCCTCGAGCATGTCGACCAGGCCGTCCAGCCCGGCGCGGATCTCGCCGGCCTTGAGGTAATGCAGCACGTCGCTGCACACGATCAGGTCGTAGCGCTCGTCGAAGCGCAGGTACTGCAGCTGCCCGAAGGTCGCCAGGCCGATGCCGCGGCTGCGGCCGTAGCGGGACACAACGTATTCGCTGGCGTCCAGGCCGCGATAGGCGACGCCCGGGCGCAGGGCGCGCAGGTGCGAACGCCACGGCGCCTCGCCACAGCCGATGTCCAGCACGTTGCGGATCGGCCGGCCGAGGTAGAACTCGGCCAGCGCCACCGCAAGCGCCACCTTGCGGCGCAACTCCGCCGGCGCGGCCACCGAGTGGTCCGGGTGGCGGTACCACTTGTCGAAATAGGCGCGGTCGTAGGTCTTGGGCACGGCAGGGATCCGATCGGGCGATCCACCATGGTAACCGTGCCGCGGCAACGCCTGCGGCGTCGGCATGGTGTTCCCCTGACGACCGGAGAACCCGCCATGCCCATGGTTCGCATGCGCCTGATCGGCAGCTGCGGGGATGCCGATGCCGCGACCAACGTCCTGCACGGCATCGACGGCATCGAGCACGTGGAGGAAGTGGGCGACCTGGCGCCGATGATGCGTGAGGACTCCAGCTCCAGCGAACGGGTCGACGACAGCGCAGGCCACGCCTGCTGCAGCGAGGTCATGGCACCTAACGCGGTGCGCGGCGTGGTCGAACGCATCGGCGACGCGCGCGGCATGGCGCTGGAGTTCGTCGACGCGTTCTGAGCGGGCCGCGCAACGTCTTGCGAAGCATGAACGGACGCCTGCCCCGCGGCCGAGCCGGTACACCGGACGACGCGCGCCGCGTTGAGGATGGGCACATCGCCTCGATCGGGATACCGCACGCATGCGCCGCACCCTCCGCCTCGCCCCGCTTGGTTTGCTGCTTGCGCTCGCCGGCGCCGCCCTCTCGCCGGTCCGCGCGGGCGACGCGCCCCTGACCCGCGACGACATCGCCTGGCTGCGCCGTGCCAGCTTCGGCATCGACAGTGCGACCCTGCAGCGCTATCGCGAGCTTGGCCGCACCGGATGGCTGGACGCCGCCCTGGCCGACCGCGACGACCACCTGCCACCGGCCATCCAGCAGCAGATCGACGGCTACGAGGCGATCGCCACGCCGCCGGCCGAACTGGTGCGGTCGTTCCGCGAATCGCTGCGCCAGGTGAAGGCGATGCCCGAGGGCGACGCCCGCGTCGCCGCGAAGAAGGCGGCGCTCAAGCACGGTCGCGAACTGCTGCGCGAGGCCCAGCAGGCCGAATTGCTGCACGCGATCTACGGCAGCAATCCGCTGAAGGAACAGATGGTGTGGTTCTGGCTGAATCACTTCAGCGTCTATGGCAACAAGGGCCCGGTGAAGCTGCTCGCCGCCGACTACGAGGAGCACGTGATCCGCCCGCACGCGATGGGCAAGTTCCGCGACCTGGTGATGGCCACGCTGAAGAGCCCGGCAATGCTGGTGTACCTGGACAACGCGCAGAACGCCAAGGGCAAGATCAACGAGAACTACGCACGCGAGCTGATGGAGCTGCACACCCTGGGCGTGCATGCCGGCTACACCCAGCAGGACGTGCAGCAGCTGGCCGCCATCCTGACCGGCGTCGGCATACTGCCCCCGCGCCAGCTGATGCGGGGAACGCGCGCGAATCGCCCGGGGCGCTTCGGCCGCTTCGGTGGCGAGGGATCCGGCGTGGTGCGCCAGGGCCTGTTCGAGTTCATCCCCGCGCGCCACGACGACGGCGACAAGGTGTTCCTCGGCCAGCGCATCGAAGGCGGCGGCTTCGACGAGGTGGAGCACGCCGTCGACCTGATCGTCAGGCAGCCGGCCTGCGCGCAGTTCATCTCGCGCCAGCTTGCCGAGTACTTCGTTTCCGACCACCCGCCGCAGGCGCTGGTGGACGCGATGGCCGACACCTTCCAGCGCACCGACGGCGACATCGCCGCCGTGCTGCGCACGCTGTTCACCTCGAAGGAGATCACCGCCACCGCCGGCGCCAAGTTCAAGGACCCGATGCAGTTCCTGGTCTCGGCGATGCGCTTCAGCCTGGACGGCCGACCGATCAGCAACGTGCGCCCGCTGGTCGGCGCGCTCTACCAGATGGGCGAACCGATCTACGGACGCATCACCCCCGACGGCTGGCCGCTGGACAATGCCAGCTGGTCCGGCTCCGGCCAGATGGCCAAGCGCTTCGATATCGCCGGCATGATCGGCAGCGGGCGCGCACCGCTGTTCGCGCCGGACGGCACACCGCCGCGCCGGCAGCCCGGCGAGCGACCGGATCCGCCCGCGCTGAACGGCCCGCTGTTCGCGCAGGCGATGGCGCCGTGGCTGTCACCGCACACCCGGGACGCGCTCGCCCAGGCCCGGACGCCGGTCGAATGGAACACCTTCCTGCTGTCCTCCCCCGACTTCAACACCCGCTGAGGTTCGTCATGGATCGTCGCCAGTTTCTCCGCACCGCCGCCGCGGCCGCGCTCGCGGCTCCCGCGCTGTCCTTCTCCGGCCGGCTGTTCGCCGCACCCGCCGGCACACCGCGCTTCCTGCTGGTGTTCCTGCGCGGCGGCTACGACTGCAACAACCTGCTGGTGCCGACCGGCAGCGACTTCTACTACGCATCGCGCCCGACGCTGGCGATCGCCCGCCCGGATGCCTCCAATCCCGACGCGGCCCTGCCGCTGGACGCCTCGTGGGGCCTGAATCCGGTGCTGCGCGAGTCGATCTGGCCGCTGTGGCAGAAAAAGCAGATTGCCTTCGTGCCGTTCGCCGGCACCACCGATCTCTCGCGCAGCCACTTCGAGACCCAGGACCACATCGAGCGCGGCGAGCCGTCGGACCGCGCCGGCGACTACCGCTCCGGCTTCATGGCGCGGCTGTCCGGCCAGCTCACCGGCACGCCGGCGATCGCCTTCACCAACAACCTGCCGCTGAGCTTCCAGGGCGCGGCCCACGACATCCCCAACATCTCGCTGAAGGGCAACACGAAGTCGCACTTCAACGACCGCCAGTCGGCGATCCTCGCCAGCATGTACCAGGGCACGGCACTCGCCGCGGCGTCCGCCGACGGACTGGCCCTGCGCAAGGACGTCACCGCGGACCTCGAGAAAGAGATGGTCGCCGCCAGCCGGGGCGCGCCCAGCGCCCGCAACTTCGCCAGCGAGACGCGGCGCATCGCCACGCTGATGCGTGACCAGTACCGGCTCGGCTTCGTCGACGTCGGCGGATGGGACACCCACGTCAACCAGGGCAGCACCAGCGGCGGGCTGGCCAACAACCTGCGCAACCTCGGCGAAGGCCTGGCCGCCTACGCCGACGCGCTGGGCGACGACTGGAACGACACCAACGTGGTGGTGCTGTCGGAGTTCGGTCGCACCTTCCGCGAAAACGGTGACAAGGGCACCGACCACGGCCACGGCACGGTGCACTGGGTCCTCGGTGGCCGCGTGCGCGGCGGCCGCATCGCCGGCGAGCAGGTCGCCGTGACCCAGGCCAACCTGCTGCAGAACCGGGACTACCCGGTGCTCAACAACTACCGCGACGTGCTCGGCGGACTCATGCAAAAGCTGTGGGGGCTGCGCGCCGCCCAGGTGCAGACGGTGTTCCCGCAGGCACGTCCGGTCGACCTCGGGCTGGTGTAGCCGGTCGGCTCAGCGCGCCGCCCCCGCCACCAGCAGGTGCTTGGCCAGCTGGCCCTGCAGCTGGCCGATCGCGCGGACCAGGTGCAGGGTGGCGAAGAACAGCAGCATCCCGAAGACGCCAAGCGCGACCAGTTCGACCCCGCCCGGCACGTGCGGCCCGAAGCCCCAGTCGACCGTGAAAGCGCCGTGGCCGAACAGGTGGTCCAGGCCGTCGACGTCGACCAGCCGTGCGAAGGGCAGCGCGGAGAAACCCAGCGACAGCGCGAGCAGCGTCACCGTCATCGTGAAATAGGCGATGCCCAGCGGCAGCATCAGCACCATGTAGAACATCGTGGTCCAGGTGCGCCAGTCGGTGAACATCGCGCCGATGCGCTG
>JAGWVM010000113.1 GCA_018970895.1 Lysobacteraceae bacterium
AGGTCCCAATGATCCGGACGGGTGTCGCACAGGCGCAGGGTCAGGCCCAGGCGGTGCACGGCGATCGCCACCAGCGGACAGGTGTAGGCGGGCACCACCACCACGTCGCGGTCGGGGGCGCGCTTGCGCAGCGTGGCGAGGGCGATCAGCAGGGCGGCGGTACCCGAGCACTCCAGCTGCAGCGGCGGCGTGTCCAGTTGTGCGGCAAGGCGCCCGGCCAGCGCATCGGCCCGCGGCAGCAGGTCGAGCGCCTGCAGCGGCAGGCCGGCGGTGGGAGGCATCTCGCGCAGCCGGCGCAGCATGGCGCTCACGCCGCGTCGGGCGGCGCGTCCTCGCGTTCGGCCAGGGCCAGGCAGACGATGCCGGCGATGATCGCCGTCGCCCCGATCAGCTTGGTCGCCGTGAGCGGCTCGTGGAACAGCCAGACCGACAGCAGCATCACGCTGACCACCTCCAGGTGCGAGGCGGCGAAGGCCGGACCGATCGGCGCGTGCTTGAGCAGGGTCATCCAGGTGAAGAACGCGCCCAGATAACCCAGCGCCGCGCCGTAGACCCAGGGTTCTGCGGCCAGCCGCAGCAGCCAGGCGGGACTGGCCTCCACCGGCAGGGCATGGTTGCCCGCCATCTTGAAACAGATGAAGTTGAACGTGTCGAACAGCATCAGCATGGCGAAGCCGACCAGGTAGAAGCGCCTCATGCGCCGGCCCCCACCACCGCCACCCCGATGCTCACCAGCAGGATGCCGGCCACGCGCAACCGCGTGAGCTTTTCGCCGAACAGGAAGCGACCGGCGATCATGATCACCACGATGTTGATCGAGCCCAGCAGCACCCCCTCCGACGCCTGCACCAGGGAGAGAAAGGCGATCCACACCAGAAATTCGAAGACGTAGCAGCCGATGCCGATCCACAGCCATGGCCGCGCGGCCATGTACTTCCAGCGAGCGGCGCCGTCGCCGGCCGCCGGGTCACCGGCTGCCGCCTTGAAGGCGAGCTGGCCGCCGGTATCGAGCAGGGCATTGGACAGCCACAGGACAACGGTAAGCAGCGGCATGGCCAGGCCTCAGGCGGCCACGGCGATGGCGTCGCGGCCCGCCACGATGGCGTCGAAGAAGCGCGCGGACCGCTCGATCAGCGTGCGGCGCTCCTTGTCGATGGTGATCATGTGGTAGCTGTCGTCCAGCAGCAGCAGCTCGGTGGGCGCGTTGACGCCGCGCACCACCGTCTCGGCGTTGCGTACGCTGGCCACGTCGTCCTCGCTGGCGTGGGCCACCAGGCAGGGCGAGGTCACCTTCGGCAGCAGGCCGCGCACATGGGTGGACAGCTGGTACAGGTCGGCCAGCGAGTGCCACGGGTTGCCGAGCAGGCCGGCCACGGTGCTGTCGCCCGAACGCATGGCCGCCTCGACCTGATTGCGCAGGCGCTCGTCGCGCAGGCCGTAGGGGGGCTGCTCCTCGAACACGCGGTGGCGGCCCAGGCCGAGCTTCTTCACCAGCGGCAGCAGGAACGACAGCCGCGCCGTCCACGGGATGCTCCAGCCGTCGTAGCGGAAGGTGGCGCCGTACACGCCGACGCCGGCGACCTGCCGCGGCCGCTCGGCGGCGAGCTTGAGCGAGAGCAGGGCGCCCATCGACAACCCGCCCACGAACAGGTGATCGACCCGCTCCAGCAGCTTGTCGGCGGCGGCCTCGACGCTGGCGTACCAGTCGCGCCAGCCGGTGGCGAGCAGGTCCTCGATGTCGCCGCAGTGACCGGCCAGCTGCATGCCGTAGACGGTGAAGCCGGCATTGTTCAGGCCCTTGGCCAGCAGCCGCATTTCCATCGGCGTGCCGGTCAGGCCGTGGATCAGCAGCACGCCGCGGCGGTCGCCTTCGAGGAGGAAATCGGTCGGTCGGATCACGGGGTTTTCCTGCGCATGGGCCGACAGCGTGCCCGCTGCGCTTTTCAGTGGACTTTCGCCGGGTTGGACGGCTTGCCAAAGCGGACCAGCACCCGCTGGCCGACCCGTACATCGTCCGGCGGCGGCTGGTCGAAGGCCAGGACGCAGCTCACGGTACGCAGATTGGCGCGCAACTGCGGATCGTCCTCCAGCGTGGACGGACCGACCACGCGGCCGATCCGCAGCACGTGGGCCGGCCAGCTGCGGTCGGTGGCGCCGCCGTCGGTGGCGACCATCGCGGGCATGCCCACCTTCACCGCGTCGACGTAGGTCTCGCTCAGCTCGGCCCGCACGATCGGCGGGGTCAGCGGCAGCAGGGTGAACAGGGCGCCGGAGGCAGGCGAGACGCTGGCGCCGGCCTGCGCGGTCACCCGCACCACCTCGGCCGCGAGCGGTGCGCGCACCGTGCGCAGGCCCAGCTCGTAGCGGGCCGCATCGCGCTTCTGGGTGGCCATCGCCACCGCCGCATCGGCGCCTGCGCGCTCGGCCTGCAGCGACTGCACGGTGGCCGCGGCGGTATCAGCGCTCTGGCCGTCGCCGGCGCCGGCACGGGCCGCCTCGGCCAGTCGCCGTGCCTGTACCCGGGCGGTCTCCAGCTTGCCGTCGAGCAGCTCGCGCTGGGCCTTCGCCTGCGCCAACGCGGCGTCGGCCGCCTCCAGCTGCAGGCGCGCCGGCTCGGGGTCGAGCGTGGCCAGCACCTGACCCTTGGCCACCCGGTCGCCTTCGTGCACCTGGACGGTGGACAGGGTGCCCTCGCGGGCGACATCGAGCTTGAGCAGGCCGCCCTCCACGTCAATGCGGCCCCGGGCCACGGCGGCGTAGGTGGGGGCAACGCTGGCAGGCGTCGGCGGCGTGCCGTGCGAGCAGCCGGCGGCGGCCAGCAGCAGGGAAACGAGCAGGATGGGGCGCAGCGGTTTCATGGCGCGGTTCCTTCGGGCGTCGCGGCCGGCGGCGCGGGGCGTTGGTCGCTGAGGATGCGGCCATCCTCCATCGACAGCACGCGGTCGGCGTGACGGATCAGGCGGGGATCGTGGCTCACGCACAGCACGGTGGTGCCGTGGGTGCGCGCGATCCGATGGAGGATATCGATGATGGTCTGGCCGTTGGCGGCGTCCAGCGCGCTGGTCGGTTCGTCGGCGAACAGCAGCTCGGGCCGCTTGGCCAGCGCACGGGCGATCGCCACGCGCTGCTTCTCGCCGCCGGACAGCTCGCTCGGGCGCAGGTGCATGCGCGGGGTCATGCCGACTTCGTCCAGCGACTGTGCGGCGCGCTCGCGCGCCTGCCGCCCGGACAGGCCCAGGTAGTGCAGCGGCAGCTCCACCTGCTCCAGGCCGCTGAGCGCGGGAAACAGGTTGAAGCCCTGGAAGACGAAGCCGGTGTGCAGCAGGCGGAAGCGCTCCAGCGCGCGGCTGTCCAGCTCGCCCAGCTCGCTGCCCAGCGCGATCACGCGCCCGGCATCGACCTTCTGCAGACCGCTGAGGATCGCCAGCAGGGTGCTCTTGCCGCAGCCGGAGGGGCCGGAGATCAGGGTCAGCTCGCCGGCGTCGATGGTCAGGCTGAGGTCGTCCAGCACCTGGGTACGCACCTTGCCTGAGACGAATGCCTTGGCGATGCCCTCGGCGCGCAGGGCGTGGCCGGACGGTCGGCTGGCGGTCACGGGGGCGGGCCGGCTCATCGCAGCAGGCTCGCCGGATCGGCGCGGCGCAGGCTGCGCATCGCCACCAGGCCGGAAACGGCGGCCAGTGCCATCGCCAGTGCCACGCACAGCAGCGTGATCGGGATATTCAGCACCACCGGCACGTCCTGGCTGCGCGCGGCCACCAGCAGCAGCACGCCGAGCAGGGTTGCGCCGAGCAGGCCGATCGCACCGACCCAGAACGCCTGCTCGAGCACCACCCAGCGAAGATTGCCCACGCCCACGCCGAGCGCGTTCAGCGTGGCGTATTCGCGCACCGAGCCGGCCACCGCGGCCATCAGGGTCTGGCTGGTGATCACCGCGCCGACCAGGAACACGATGCCGGCCAGGAACACCACGCCGGCACCGGCGCCGGTGTCGAGCATCCAGTACAGCACCGAGCGCCGCGCGAAGGTGCGCGCGGTCCACACGTCGTAGGGGCCGAAGCCCTTGTCGCCGCGCAGGCGTGCGGCCACCGCATCGGCCTGGGCCGGGTCACGCAGGCGGGCGACCAGGTAAGTGGGACGGCCCAGGTCGGTGGGGTCGTTGTCGAGCTGGCGTGCGGTGTCCAGCGAGGTCACCACGTTGACACCGCCGAGTGCACGCAGGCCACTGGATTCACCCACCACGCGCACGCGGCGGCCGTTGATGACGGCGGTGTCGCCGACCTTCACGCCGAGCTTGTCGACGTCGGCGCGGTCCACGATCACCGCGTCCGGCTCGGCCAGCCGCGCACGCAGTGCCGGGGGCAGGGTGCGGGAAAACATCAGTCCGTCGGCCCGCGTGTCGATGCCGGTGACGTAGACCGACTCGCCGCCGGTGTCGTGGGCGCCGCGCCAGTCGGCATCGACCCAGTAGAACGGCTCGACATGGGCGACGGCCGGGTCCATGCGCAGGCGCATCTCCACGTCCGGATCGATCGGCCGCCCCAGGCTCACGCTCTGCGTGCCGGGATAGCCGACCCACAGGTCGGCGCTCGATCCGGTGATGTACACGCTGGCGCTGGAAAAGATGCCCAGCACGAGCGCCGCCTGGAGCAACTGCAGCAGGCCGGCGAAACCGACCGCGAGGATCGCCGGCAGGAACCGCCGCCATTCGTAGACCAGCGTCTTGCGGGCAAGGGCGACCATCAGTGCGCCTCCTTGCCGGTGGGTGGGGCGGGCTTCGCCTGGTCGGGCAGCGGCGCGCCGCCCAGTGCCTTGTACAGGCTGACGAAGGCGAGATCGTGCGCCACCGTGGCGTCGGTCAGCGTCAGCGAGGCCTGCGCCAGCGCCAGCTGGCTGTCGACCTGCTCGGCCGGGGCCGCGAGCCGCAGCCCGACGCGCGTGGCGGTGGCCCGCTCGGCGGCGGCCAGCGCGGACCGCGCCCGCGCGCTCGCTGCCTGCCGTTCGCGCTGGCGCTCGAGCTGGCCGAGCGAGGTCTCGACGTCCGCGACGCCTTCGAGCACGGCCTGGCGGTACGCGTAGACGCTGGCCTTGAGATCGTGCTTGCTGGCGCGCAGCTCGGCCTCGCGCGCGCCCCAGTCGAACAGCGGGACGTCGATTGCCGGACCCGCCGAGAACAGCGCGTGGTCGCGGGTGCGGCGGTGGGTGGTGAGGTTGGTCGACCACACCAGCGATCCTCCCAGTCCGAGCCGCGGCAGCAGGTCGGCGCGGGCAATGCCGGCATCGCCCGCAGCCTTCACCACCTCGGCCTCGGCGCGGGCGATCTCCGGCCGCGTGCGCAGCAGGTCGGCCGGTGCCTGCGTGATCCGCAGGTCGCCCAGCGAAGGCAGCGGAGCCGTTGCCAGCCACGACGGATCCGGCTCGCTGCGGCCCAGCAGCACGGCCAGCCGCTGGGCCAGGCGGTCGATGTCGCCACGCGGTTCGGCAAGGTTCGCATCGGCTGCGGCCAGATCGGCCTGCGCCTCGGCCACGGCCTGCGGCGCGGCCAGCCGCAGCCGCGCGCGCACCTGCGCCTGATCGAGCAACTGCCGGCGCAGGTCGCGCATCGCCTGGAGCGTCGCTTCGCGCTGCTGCGCGGCGCGCAGCTCCAGCCAGTCCCGCACCACCTCGCTGACCAGGCTGACACGCACCCGCTGCAGTTCGGCGGCGCTGGCGTCGACCGCCCCGCGGGCCTGCCGCTGGGTCGCGGTGCCCCGGCCGAACAGGTTCAGTTCCCACGTGGCGTCGAAGCCGGCGACGAAGAACGAGGCGCTGGCGTCCGGGTCGATCGCGTCCTCGGTCTTGGCGCGCAGCCGCGGCAGGTAGGCGACGCTGGCGCTGTGGAAACGCTCACGCGACGCAAGCAGCCGCTCCCGGGCCTCGGCCGCCCGCGGATTGTCGCGCAGCGCGGTTTCCACCAGCGCATCCAGCCGAGGGTCGTGGAACGCATGCCACCAGCCGCGCAGGTCCACCGGCTCGGCCGCGGCCAGCGGCGCGGCGTGGCTCCACCGGTTCGGCACCGGGGCGTCCAGCTTCGGCATGGCCATGCCGCTGCAGCCGGCCACGACACCGGCCGAGACGGCCAGCGCGGCGCGCGCGAAGCGTGCGGTGAAGCCCATGTCAGTGGCGGTTCGTGCCGGTCCGGGCGCGGAATCCGCTCGGGCGTTGCTGCAGGCAGGGACGGAAGAGCGGGGCGAAGCGAAGCGCAAAGCGGGTCATGGCGAAAGATTCCACGATCTGGGTTTCATCAACTTTTCGGCAGGGGCGGGAACTGCAGGGCGATCCGCAGGCCACCACCGGCGGCCGTCCCGAAGCCGAGACGCGCGCCGTGCTGCTGGGCGATCTGCTGCACGATGGCCAGGCCCAGTCCGGTGCCTGGTGCCTGGGTGCCGGCCACGCGGAAGAAGCGTTCGCCCAGGCGCTCGAGCGCCTCGGGCGGGACCCCGGGGCCGGAGTCCTCCACCTGGAGCAGCACGCCGTCATCGGGCAGGGGAAGCACGCTGACGGTGGCCCGGGCGCCTTCTCCGGCGTAGCGCAGGATGTTGTCGATCAGGTTGTCCAGCAGCTCCTGCAGCGCGGCGGCATCGCCGTGGACCCGCGCCGGCCGGTCGGGTCCCTGGTAGCCGAGGTCGATGCCGGCGCGCAGCGCCTCGGGGATGCGCAGCTCCACCGCCTTGGGCACCAGGCGCGCGAGGTCGACGTCGCCGGCCGTCGCGCGCTCCTTCCAGGGACTCTGTGCGCGGGTCAGCGCCAGCAGCTGGGTCGAGGTGCGGGCGGTGCGCTGGGTCAGCTGCTCGATGTGGTCGAGCGCGTCGTGTACCACCGCCGGATCGCTGCTGCCGCGGGCCCGGTCCACGTGCAGGCGAAGACCGGCCAGCGGCGTGCGCAGCTGGTGGGCGGCGTCGGCGATGAAGCGTTCCTGCAGCGAGAGCACCGTGCGCAGCCGCTCGAACAGGGCGTCGATGGTGCGCGTCAGCGGCAGGATCTCGACCGGCACGTCGGGGCCGGTGATCGGCTCCAGCTCGTGCTCGCGCAGGGCCAGGCGCCGGGTCAGCGGGTGCAGGATGCGCAGCCCGCGGGTCACGCCCAGCCACACCAGCGACAGCACGCCCAAGATCAGCCCGGTCTGCAGCGGGACCGCCAGCAGCAGGATCTGTCGCGCCCGGTGCTGGCGGTCGCGCAGGGTCTCGGCGATGGTCACGGTGAGCACGTCGGACGGATCGGCCGGCGCGCGCAGGCTCAGCGACGCACCGCGCAGCGCGCGGCCGGCCAGCCGCGAGTAGAACAGCTCGGGATTGGCGTCGGGCGGCGGCGCTGGCGGCTGGTCGAAATCGCCGTTGCCGCCGAGCAGGCCGCGCTTGCTGGAGCGGACGCTGTAATAGTTGTGCCCGTCCGGCTCGTACTCGATGAGGAAGCGCGCTTCCTGGGGCAGGTCGCCGGACACTTCGCCGGAGCGGAACATCTGCGCCAGGGTGCGCACGTCGTTTGCCAGGTCGGCGTCATGGACCCGGTTGGAATAGCCGAGCGCCACGCCGTAGGTGACCACCGCGTCGACGATCAGCAGCAGCAGCATCGGCAGCAGCAGGATGAACAGCAGCCGGCGCCGCAGGCTGGGGCGGCGCTGGCCGGCGGCCTCACTCATCGGCCGTTTCCTCGAGCAGGTAGCCGAGGCCGCGCACCGTGCGCACGTTGGCACCGCTGCCGTGCAGCTTGCGCCGCAGGCGGTGGATGGCGATGTCCAGGCCGTTGTCGGTCAGCTCCTGGTCCCAGTTGCACAGCGCCTCGACCAGCTGTGCGCGGTTGGTGATGCGGTCCGGGCGGCTGGCCAGCGCCTCGATCAGGCCGAACTCGCGCGCGGT
Source organism: Lysobacteraceae bacterium (assembly GCA_018970895.1). GTDB lineage: Bacteria > Pseudomonadota > Gammaproteobacteria > Xanthomonadales > Rhodanobacteraceae > Dyella_A. The sequence goes on from JAGWVM010000113.1 coordinate 7,896, forward strand.
GAGCTCCAGCGGCGCGTCGTCGATCCAGGCGCGGTGCCCGGGCAGATCCAGGCGCAGCCGGCCGATGCGCACTTCGGTGCTGCCCTTGCTGGCCGAGCGGCGCAGCAGCGCACGCACGCGGGCCTCGAACTCGGCCAGCGCGAACGGTTTCACCAGATAGTCGTCGGCGCCCAGGTCGAGCACGCGCACCCGCTCGTTCAGGCCCTCGCGCGCGGTGATCACCAGCACCGGCATGCCGGATCCGCGCTGGCGAAGCCGGTGCAGCACCTCGCTGCCGTCCAGCCCGGGCAGGCCGAGATCGAGCACCAGCAGGTCATGGGCGGCGTCGCGCAGGGCCACGTCCGCCTGCGCCCCACTGGCCACATGGTCGACCGCATGGCCACCCTGGCGCAGCACATCGGTGATGGCGGCAGCGATGGCGGGATCGTCTTCGGCAATCAGGATGCGCATGGAACACCTGGTGGACGGGGGAGGCGGCGCGGGCTGGGACAGCGGGTGCCACGGCGAGTTGCAGACGCGCATGATGCCTTGCCCGGGCCCTCGATGGCGAACCCGGTCACCATCTGCGCCCTTGTCTGCGTGCGGCAATTGTTCCAGTCTGGGGCGTTGCGGTTCCACAGGGGGGGGCGTCATGCGGTCTTCATTCCGATCCGGCGGGTGGTTGCCCGTGCTTTTCGTTCTGGCATGGCCGTTCGGGACGAGCGCCCGCCAGGCCGCGCCACCGGGCCCGGCACCCGCCAGCGTGCCGGCCCCGGCCGGGTCCGCCGCGGCGCCCTACGCGCCGATCCCGCTGGCATCGCCGGATGCGGCGGCGGTGACCACGCCGAGTGCGCCCGGTGCCTGGGGCGGCGAACGTACCGGCAACGAACCGACGCTGTCCGACCGGGTGGTCAGCTACCGCATCGACGCGGAACTGGATGCGGCCAGGCACGCCGTGCGCGGCACCGAGCAGCTGCAGTGGCGCAACCGCAGCGACCGCGAGGTGCGCAGCATCTACATGCACCTGTACCTCAACGCGTTCGCCAACCAGGGCAGCACGTTCTTCACCGAGCGCGACGTGCTCACCGCACACGGCAGATCACGCGGCAACGCCAGCCTGAAGAAGGGGCAGTGGGGCTGGATCGACCTGGACAGCGTGCGCCAGGCCGATACCGACCTTAAGTGGCGCTTCGTCCATCCGGACGGGGGGCCGGCCACCGATCACACGGTGGTGCGCGTCGACCTGGCCCAGCCGGTGCCGGCGGGCGGCACGCTGACGCTGGACATCGCCTTCCTCAGCCAGCTGCCGCGGGTGGTCGAGCGCACCGGCTGGTTCGGCGATTTCAACCTGGTCGCGCAGTGGTTCCCGAAGATCGGCGTGCTGGAGCTGCCGGGCGAGCGAGGCGCCACCGAAGTGCGCTGGAACTGCCACGAGTTCCACTTCAACAGCGAGTTCTACGCCGATTTCGGCCTGTACGACGTGCGTCTGACCGTGCCGTCGGACTACACGGTCGGTGCCGTCGGCCAGTTGCAGGGGGCGCCGCAGACGGCCGACGGCAAGACCACCTACCACTTCGTCCAGGGTGACGTGCACGACTTCGCGTGGGTGGCCGCCAGGGGTTACAAGACGCTCGACGGCACGTATGAGGGCCCGGGCAGCCCGAAGGTGGCGGTGCGGGTGATCTACCCGCCCGAATACGCGGCCAGCGCGTCGCCGGTGCTCAAGGCCAGCATCGATGCGCTGGGCTACTTCTCGAAGACCCTGGGCGCGTACCCGTACCGGACACTCACCGCCGTGGTGCCGCCCTACAACGCCGGCGAGGCGGGCGGCATGGAATACCCGACCTTCTTCACCGCCGAGGGCTACAGGACCGTCGAGCCCGGCACGCTCACGCAGTACATGCTGGACTTCGTCACCATCCACGAGTTCGGCCACGGTTATTTCTACGGGATCCTGGCCTCAAACGAGTTCGAGGAACCGATGCTCGATGAGGGCCTCAACGAGTATTGGGACCAGCGCATGCTGCGCGATCGCGGCCAGCTCATCGACCTCGCCACGCCATGGATGAAGGCGCTGGGCATCGTGCCGCAGATGACCGGCTTCGCGATGGAGCGGATCACCGCCGGCCTGCACCAGCCCTCCGACCCGATCGGCGAGAACGCCTGGGACCGGCTGTCCTCCTCCAGCTACGGCACGGTGTACTCGCGCACGGCGACCGCCATGCATGATCTCGAGGAGCGGCTCGGCAGGCCGGTGATGGAGAAGGCGTTCCGCGAGTACTACAGGCGCTGGCGCTACCGCCATCCGTCCGTTGCCGACCTGCGCGCGGCGCTGATCGACGTGTCCGGCAAGCCGGAGATCGTCAATCAGGTATTCGACCAGGTCGTCTACGGCACCGAGTGGGTGGACGATGCGGTCACCTCGATCGATACCGTGCGCGTGGAGCCGCTGGCAGGCAGCTTCGTCAGGGATGGCAAGCGCACCGAAGACGATGCCCCGGCGCGCGACGCCTCGGTTGACCGCCAGCTGGCGAGCTGGAAAAAGCAGCATCCGGACGCAAAGGATGGCCGCGGCCCCTTCCCGTGGCGAAGCACCGTCACCGTGCGCCGCTATGGAGCTGCCGCCCCGCAGACCCTGCGCTTGAACTATGCAGACGGCAGTCACGAGGAACTTGCCTGGAACGACCATCGGCGCTGGGCACGGTTCGTGGTGACCCGGCCGACCCGGGTGGTATCGGCCGAGCTCGATCCGGGTCGCGCGGTCTACCTGGACGCCGACAAGCTCAACGACAGCTATGCCGTGAAGGCCAACGGCGCCGCCTCGCGGCGCTGGACCGCCGATGCCGCGGCACTGCTGCAGAACCTGTATTCCTTGCTGGGGACGCTGTGATGGCCTGGAAACAATCCCGTCGGGTCGACGTCGGTGCGCTCGTCGCTGCTCCGTTCGCCGCCATGCAATGGCGATTGCTGCTGCTGTGGGTGCTGTTGCTGCTGCTCCCCACCGCGGTGGTCGCGCTGCCACTGTGGCGCTCGCTTGGCGCGCTGCTCGATCATTCCGTGCGCGTGCCCGAGTGGGCACAGTCCTTCCACGCGATGATGTTCGGCGACGTGGCCATGCAGCTCGGGCGCCACGGCGGCGGACTGGGCGGCGCCGTGCTGGCCGGACTGCTGCTCGCCGCGCTGCTGCTTCCGCTGCTGCACGGCATGGTGGTGGC
>JAGWVM010000249.1 GCA_018970895.1 Lysobacteraceae bacterium
GCTGTCCGCCGCGAGCGCGTCGGCCAGCTCGTGCTCCCAGAACATCCGCTCGGCGGCATGCGCTGCCCGCGGCGCGATGCGCGACCACCAGCGCTCGAAGCGGGTCGGCGTGTCGAGGACCTCCTCGCGGTCCCAGTCGATCCAGCGCGCGGCCAGCCCGTGGCGCCGGGCTCGCCATTTGTTCTCGTCGATGCAGGCGCGCTCCCAGGGAGGCCCGGCGCGGCCGTGGTGCAGTTCGATCTGCAGCGTTTCGGCCTCCCACTTCAGCAGCGTGGCGATCAGGCCGATCCGCGCCAGCTCGGGGTGGCTGTCCATGATGCGCACTTCCAGCGTTCCGTAGCGGTGGTGCAGGCGCAGGTCCTGCCACAGTCCCTGGTCGGCACGGATGCAGCCGGTGCGACGCAGGCGCTGGACGTGCGCGGCGTAGGCATCCTCGCTGGCCCATGCGTCCGGAGTGCCCATCCGCGGGTAACGGTCGAGCAGGCTGTGCCGCCACGATTGCAGGCCGGTGTCGCGGCCCTCGAAAAACGGCGAGCTGGCCGACAGTGCGAGCGCCTCGGGCAGGACGTGGCGCAACCGGTTCATGATCGCCATCCGCGGTGCATCCGGTTCGAAGCCCAGGTGCAGGTGCATGCCGAAGCTGAAGGCACTGCGGGCGACGTCCCGGTATTCCTCGACCAGCGCGGTGTAGTGCGGAAACGCAGGCCCCAGGTGCATCGCCTGCGCCTGCCAGCGCGCGGTCGGGTGCACGCCTGCGATCAGTATCCGCTGTCCCTGCAGCGCGGCACGCCGGCGCGCCTGCGCACGCAGGCCGGCCAGCGCGGCGAGCAGGTCCGGCACGCTGGCGCAGACGCGGGTCTTCAGTTCGATCACGCAGCGGTGGATTTCCCGGTCGAGCATGCCCTCGCTGCGGCTGCCGTCGGACTCCCCGCTGAAATCATGCGGGACCAGTTCGCCCCGCGCGTCGACCACCTGAACTTCCTCTTCCAGGCCCAAGCTGACCATGGCGCTCCTCCCGTGTGGAAAGAGCGCATCAGACACCTTCGGCGGCGCCCGCGTCGCGGCGCCGGTCATGCGGGGAGAAGCGGGCCGGCTCAGCCCAGCAGCAGCTGGTGCAGCGACGCCAGCGAGGGCACCTCGTGGTGCGGCTCGATGCCGTCGGGCGCCGGGTGGCCGTGGATGTTCAACCAGCAGGTGTCGAGGCCCGCGCGCAGGCCGCCGAGGATGTCCGAGTGCGGATTGTCGCCGACCATCAGCACCCGTCCACGCGGCGGGTGGCCCATGCGTTCGAGCGCGTGGTCGAAGATGCGCGGATCGGGCTTGGCCACGCCCACCTGCTCGCTGATCACGACCGGGTCGAAGCGGCCGAGCAGCCCGGTGCGTTCCAGCCGGGCCGTCTGCAGGGCGGTGAAGCCGTTGGTGACCAGGCCGAGGCGCGCCCGCCCGGCCAGCGCGTCAAGCAGGGCGCGGGCATCCGGCAGCAGGGTGCAGATGTCCGCCATCGCGTGCAGGAAGCCCTCGTTGAGGGCGGCGGCCGGCACGCCGAGCCGCCGCGACCAGTGGTCGAAGCGGGTGGTCTGCAGCTCGGTCGCGCCGATCCGGCCCTCCTGGTAGGCCACCCACAGGGGCTTGTTGATCTCCTGGTAGCGCGCGTAGTCGTCCGCGCCGAAGTTCACCGCATGTACGGCGAACATCCGGCGCAGGCCCTGGTAGGCGTCGAAATGGAACAGCGTGTCGTCGGCGTCGAAGAGGATCCAGCGGTAATCCAAGGGCGTAAGGTCCTGGGGGGCAACCCGTGCACGATACCGCCGGGCGGCCACGGCCGCGGCGACCCGCGTGATCTTCCCAGGGGAAAACGAGATGACGATGGAACTTCGAATGCTGGCGTGGGCAACCGCGCTCGGACTGGTTCACATCCTGGTGGCTGCCGCACTGGCCACCGGCCAGCGCGGGCTGCGCTGGAACGTGGGCAACCGCGACGGCGAGCCGGTGCCGCTGGCCGGAGCCGCCGCACGCGCGGCGAGGGCCAGCGCGAACTTCCTGGAAACCTTTCCGCTGTTCGCCGTGGCGGTCCTGGCCGTGGTCGCC
>JAGWVM010000008.1 GCA_018970895.1 Lysobacteraceae bacterium
GGCCATTCGCACCCCGGTGGGGGGGACACTTTTTGTCATTTATCAAGGGGTTGACGTTGTCGTTGCGGTCATCTTCGCAGCCGGTTCGCGACATGGCGGACCGGCCTGGGACGGGCGCGCCCGTCGTGAAGAAGAAGGAGCTGGCCAAGCTTTTGGGCATTTCGCGGCAGACGCTCGACCAGTGGGTCGAGCGCTGGTCCGATTTCCCGGTCCTCGAGCGCGGCCGCAACGGGCGCGAATGGCAGTTCGATCCCGACGCCGTGATCGCCTTCCTGCGCGCCAAGCGCGAGGAGGAGCGGGAGCGCAAGGAGGCCCGTGACGAGCTGCTGGCGCAGCTGGTGCTGCCGCTGGGCGGGGACGAGGAGGCGCCGACTGTCGGGCTGTCGATCGGCGACCAGCTGAAGGCGGCGCAGCTGTCGCGACTGCATCGCGAGGAGGCGGAGAAGCTTGGCCGCCTGGTGGATCGCGGCGAGGTCGAGGCGGTGCTGAGCGAGGTGCTGCCGGAGATGCAGCGCGCGTCGCGCGAGGCGATGCGCCGCGCCTGTCAGGACATGCGTTTCCCGGAGGAGCACGTGCTGCGGATCGACGCGGCCATTGTGGAGGCGCAACGACGCGTGGTGCGCGAGCTGCAGGTGAAGCTCGGCGCCACCGAGATCGAGGCCTATCTCCATGAGTGAGCCGTTGCGCGCGGCCTCGGCGCGGACGCTGTTCGCCGCCGCCCTCGAGGCCGCGATCCCGGCGCCGCCGCTGGATGTCGCGGCGTGGGCCGCGGCAAATCGCTGGACCACGGGCCCGCGCGGCGGCCGGTGGTCGCATGAGCTCACGCCCTACCTGGTCGAGCCGATGAAGGCCACGACGAACAGGCTGCACACGACGGTGGCGCTGGTGGGCCCGGGCCAGTGCGGCAAGACGGGTGTCGGCGAAAACCTTTTGCTGGGCTCGATCGATGCCGACCCCGCCTCGTTCCTCTGGTACATGCAGACGGACGAGACGATGCGCGCCTACGTGAAGGAACGCATCGAGCCGCTGATCGAGGCGCATCGCGGCGTGGCGGCGAAGCAGGGCCTGCGGCCGGTCGATGACAGCATCGGCTTCAAACGCTTCAAGGGCATGACCGCCCAGTTCCTCGGCGCCTCCCGTGCCAACCTGGTCAACAAGACAGCGAAACGAATCGTGGCCGATGAGTGGGACGCCTATCCCACCGACTTCGGCGACCCCAAGGCGCAGCTCGACATTCGGCGCCAGGCCTATGGCCTGTCGTCCATGCTGCTGGCGATGTCGCATCCGGACCTGGCGCGCGGGCCGGCGCGCAGCGAATGGGTGCGCGGCATCATGGCGCTCTACGCGCAGTCCGACCGGCGCACCTGGTGGTGGCGCTGCCCGGAATGCAGCGGCGTGTCCTCGCCCAATCCCGGCACCGCGCGTCACATGGAGCTGGTGTTCCCGCAGGATGGCAGCCTGGACGACGCGGAGCGCGAGGCGGCGCTGCTGTGCCCATGCTGCGGCGCGCATATCGGCGATGAGCACCGGCGCGCGATGAACACCGAGGGGTTCTGGGCTGGCGCGGGCCAGACCGTGCACGAAGACGGAACGATCTCCGGCGAGCTGCCGCGCCGCGACATCGCCGGGTTCTGGATCGTCGGCGTCATGTCGCCATTTCTGCTGCGTGGCATTGGCGGTTTGGCCAGGGCGCTGGAGGAAGCGCGCCGCGCCTACGAGGCGGAGGGCGACGACAAGACCCTGCGCGAGGTGACGGTGAAGCAGCTCGGCATCCCCTATGGCCGGGCACGCAAGATCGGCAGCGTGGATGCCGCTGTGCTGGGCGAGCGCATGGAGGACGGCCTGCGCCTCGGCCGCGTGCCGGAGGGCGTGCGCTTCCTGACCACGTTCATCGACGTGCAGAGCAATCGTTTCGAGCTGATGACGAGGGGCTTCGGCGTCGGCGCCGAGAGCTGGATTGTCGATCGGCGCACCATCCCCGCGGCCCCGGCGCTGTCCGGCGCCGACTGGCAGGCGATGATCGCCGCCGCGGTGCAGGTCGCCTATCCGCTGGACGATGGCTCCGGCCGCGTCATGAAGGTGCGGGCGGTGGGCATCGACAGCGCCGGCGAGGCGGGTGTCACGGAGCTGGCCTACGCCGCGTGGCGCCAGGCCAAGCGCATGCAGCTGGCGCGCCGGCTGGGCGTGGTGGGCGGGCGCGACGTCTGGACGCTGATCCTGAGCAAGGGTGCGTCCAACAACGCCAAGCGCCTGGTGGTGTCGTATCCCGACGCGGCGCGAGCGGACCGGCGGGCCGCGGCGCGCGGCGAGGTGCCGGTGCTGCTGTTCGCGCCGGACACGTGGAAGGACGCGATCGCCGCCCAGCTGGGCGTGGCGGAGGAGGGCGCCGGCCGCGTGCACTTCCCCGCCGGCTTGCGCGCGGCGGATGAGAAGGGCGCCGGGGAGTTCTTCGAGCAGCTCTGCGCCGAGCAGCGCGCCAAGTCGGGCCGCTGGGAAAAGACACGCCCCCGCAACGAAGCGCTGGACCTGATGGTGGGCACGCAGATCCTGGCACATCTGCACGGCCTCGGCCGCCTCGACTGGGCGCGGCCGCCGTCCTGGGCGGCGCCGTGGGAACGCAACCAGCTGGTCGAGGGGGCACAGTCCCCGCCCATCTCGGCCGGGCGGCCGGCGGCGGCGGCAACGCCAGAAACCCCGCCGCCGGCAGCGCCTTCTCGATCTGAACGCCTGTCGAGGCTGGCATGAGCGGCCTGGTCGCGGAGATCGGCGGCTTTGCCTCCACCACGCCGTCGGTGCTGGCCGGCGTGCCGCAGGCGACGCTGCAGACCTGGCTCGGCCAGGCGCAGCAGGCCTACGCGGATTTCATGACGGGTGGGAAACCAGTGACGGTGAGCTACGCCAACGGTTCCGGCACGCGCAGCGTCACCTACAACAAGGCGAACGTGCAGCAGCTCACGCAGTTCATCAGCGAGCTGAACCAGGCGCTGGGCAACACCCGTGGGCGCCGCGCGATCGGGGTGCGGTTCTGATGGCTGAGGCGCCGCTCGCCTTGCTGGGGCCGGACGGCAGGCCGCTGCCGCCGGCCGCGCGCGCGCCGCGGCCGCGGGCGATGGTGGGCGACCGCACCGTGCCGCACGGCATGGAGATCTGGCCCTACGACGCGGCCCGCTGGGACGGGCAGGAGATGGGCGACTGGTTCCCGCTCATCCGCTCGCCGGACGATGAGATCAACCTCTATCGCGACACGGTTGTCGCGCGCGCGCGGGACCTGCACCGCAACGATGGCTGGGCGAAGGGCGGGATCAACCGCATCCTGGACTCCGCGATCGGGCTCCAGTTCCGCCTGGCCGCCAAGCCGGACTGGAAGACATTGCGGCGTGTTGACAAAGCCTTCGACGATGTCTGGGCCGAGGAGTTTGCCACCGAGGCGCAGGTGGCCTGGGCGGACTATGCCGAGGATGTGAACCGCTGGGCCGATGGGTCACGCCATCACACGATGACGCAGATGTTCCGCCTGGCGCTGGCACACAAGCTGATCGATGGCGACGCGCTGGGCGTGATGCTGTGGCTGCCGGAGAATATCGGCCCAGGCCGGGCGCGGTATGCGACGGCGTTGCAGATCATCGATCCGGACCGGCTGTCCAACCCGCTCGAGCAGGTGGACACGGCGCATTTCCGCAACGGCGTGGAGATCAACGACCTGGGTGCCGCGCAGGCCTATCACATCCGCCGCGCGCATCAGTACGACATGTACAACGCGATGGAAGCGGAGATCTGGGACCGCGTGCCACGCGAGACGGATTGGGGCCGCCCCATCGTCGTGCACGACTTCGAAACGGATCGGGCCGGGCAGTCGCGCGGCATCTCCGTCCTCGCCAGCGTGATGCCGCGGTTCAAGATGCTGACGCGCTACGACGGCGCCGAGGTGCAGGCCGCCCTGCTGCAGACGATCCTCTCCTTCTTCATCGAGAGCCCGTATGCGCAGGACGATGTGCGTAACGCGCTGGAAGGCGGGGACGGCGATCTTCGCTGGTATCAGGAACAGCGGCTCGCGTTCCACGACCAGAACCCGATCACGGCCGGCGGCGTGCGGATCCCGAAGCTGTTTCCGGGCGAGAAGATGGCGGGCGTCACGGCGACGCGCCCGCACAGCAACTTCGATGCGTTCGAACATGCGGTGCTTCGCAACATCGCAGCCGGGCTCGGTATTTCCGCCGAGCAGCTCACGCAAAACTGGTCCAAGGTCAATTATTCGTCTGCCCGCGCGGCGCTGCTGGAAAGCTGGAAGACGCTGATCCGGCGCCGTACCGATTTCGCGCTCGGCTTTGCGACGCCGGTCTATGCTTCCTGGCTCGAGGAAGCCGTCGAGACGCGGCTGCGCGCGGCGATGCCGCGGCGCTATGCGGCGATCTTCGCCGAGCACCGCACGGCCTTCGCGCGCTGCCGCTGGCTCGGTCCGGGGCGTGGCTGGGTCGATCCGCTCAAGGAACGGCAGGGCGCGGTGCTGGGGCTGGATGCCGGGTTCAGCACGCTGGAGAAGGAATGCGCCGAGCAGGGCGAGGACTGGGAGGACAATCTGGAACAGCGCGCGCGCGAGCTGCGGCGGATGCGCAAGCTCGGCATTCCGTTGCCGGATTGGACCGGCGACGAACCCGCGCAAAAGACGATCCGGCCGCAATGAAAGCGCCCCTGTTCCACCTGGCGCAGCGCGTGTTCAACGTGCCGCTGGCCATCACGTCGGACAAGGCGGAGGTGATCCTGGCGGCGATGGGACAGCGTTTCGCCGGCGCGCCGGTGATCCTGAATGGCCGCCTGCTCGGCACCGGCGCGGCGATGATGGCGGACGACGATTATGAGGGGGGCGGCGAGGAGCGGCCTGATCCCGGCTATGACGTGATCGCCGGCGTGGCCGTGATCCCCGTCTGCGGCACGCTCGTGCACAAGCTGGGCGGTGTTCGGCCCTATTCCGGCATGTCGGGCTACGACAGCATCCGGACGGCGTTCCTGACGGCGCTGACCGATGAGCGCATCGATGCGGTGGTGCTGGATATCGACAGCCCCGGCGGCGAGGTCTCCGGCTGCTTCGATCTCGCGGACACGATCTTCGCCGCGCGCGGGCACAAGCCCATCTGGGCGATCCTGTCGGAGCATGCGTTCTCCGCCGCCTTCGCGCTGGCGTCGGCGTGCGACAGGATCGTCGTGCCGCGCACGGGCGGGGCCGGCAGCGTCGGCGTCATTTTCATGCACGCCGAGTTCAGCGAGTGGCTGAAGCATGAGGGTATCGCGGTCACGCTGATGACCTTCGGCGCCCAGAAGGCAGACCTGAACCAGGTGATGCCGATCGACCCGGGCGCCCGTGCGCGGGCGCAGGCGATCATCAATGAGACCGGCGAGCTGTTCATCGACACCGTGGCGCGCAACCGCAAGCTCGCGGCATCGGCCGTGCGCGCGACGAAGGCCGGCATCTTCATCGGCAAGGCCGCGGTGGGCGCGGGCTTTGCCGATGCCGTCATGGCGCCCGACGCGGCCATGCGGGCGCTGGTGCGCTCGCTCGACCACAAACCGTAACAACAGGAGTTGATGATGGCGCTTTCGCACCTGCTCGGCCTCGGCCGGGGCGGCGAGGCCCGCGCGCGCGCGGGTGCCGAGGAAGAGGAAGAGATGGATCCGCGCGACGGCGACGGCGCGGCGGAGGAGGGCGACGAGGGCGAGCCGCGCGAGGACGATGGCAGCGAGCCCACCGACGACGCGGGCGATGATGCCGCGCGCAAGCGCAAGGGCAAGAAGGCCCGGAAGGCAAAGCGCACCGATGACCTCGGCGACGAGAGCGAGGACGACGACGGCGAGGAAGATGCCGCCGACGGCGACGACGAGGACGGCGACGACGAGGACGACGCGGACTACGACGAGGAAGGCGACGACGAGAGCGACGAGGCCGAGCTGCGCGCGCGCAGCCCGAAGGCCAAGGCGCTTGGTGCCGCGCACCGGCGTGGCGCCGATCGCGTGCGCGCCATCCTTCGTTTCGGGATGCAGACGGATCGCCTGGCCGACGCCATGGCGATCGCGCTCGACCCGAAAAACCGCATGTCGCGCGGCGAGGCGATCGGCTTCCTGCGCAAGCTGCCGCGCGGGGCGCGGGGCGCGGCCAGCATCGGCGAGCGGATGCGCGGCGCCGCCACCCCGGTGCTGAGCGGGGCGGCGCCACGCGGCATGAGCCGCCAGGCCGCGGTGGACGCGGGCTGGGAGAAAGTCATGGCCGAGGTCGGCCGCTAACCAGAGGAGCTGAACGATGACGTCCCCTGTTCTTACCGAGGGCCGCCACACCGGCGGCTTCATTCTGGCCGAGCTGCCGGGCACGCTGTCCCGCGAGACCGGCCTCATCACCAACGGCGGCACGGTGGAGGCGCATTGGCAGGCCGGCACGGTGATGGGTGCCACCGGCGAGTACGCCGTGGGCACGCCGGCGGCGAACCCTGGCAACACCGGCAACGGCACGGTGGGCAGCACCAGCCTGGGCACCGTTCCGCGCTCGGGATTGTTCCGCCTGGTGGCGACGGCGGCGACCACGTTCAACGTGATCGATCCGGACGGCAACGTGCTGGGCACGGCCACCGCCGGCACGGCGTTCACCTCGCAGGTGGTGAACCTCACCATCACCGCCGGCGGCACGGCGTTCGTCGCCGGCGACGCGTTCGACCTGCCGATCAACTTCAGCCCGTCCGGGCTGCTTGGCACGTGGACGGGTGCCTCCGGCGAGGTCGGCGGCCTGCTCTACGAGGAGATGTACATCGATCCTGGTGCGACGCTGGAGTGCACCATGATCACCCGCGATGCCGAGGTGATCGCGGCGCATCTCGTCTTCGACGCCGCCGTCACCGGCGCTTCCGATTCCACCGCCCTGCAGAATGCCGCGATCGCCGGTTTGGCGAAGCGCGGCATTCGGGCCCGCTGAGGAGAAATCATCATGGTCGCCATGAACGTCTTCGACCAGGATCCCTTCACCACGATCTCGCTGACGACGGCGGTGGAGAAGGCACCGTATGTGCCGAACTTCCTCGACAGCCTCAAGCTGTTCGAGCCGGAGCCGCAGCTCACCGAAGCCGTCGCGGTGGAGGAACGGGATGGGGTGCTGAGCCTGATCCCCATCTCGCCGCTGGGCGCGCCGCCCACGCCGCGTGCGACGGAGCTGCGCAAGCTCCGCTACTTCAACACCGTGCGGCTGGCGACCGAGGCCACGATCCGCGCGGTCGAGGTGCGCGGCATTCGCGATTTCGGCCGCGAGTCCGCGCTGATGCAGGTGCAGAAGGAACTGGCGCGGCGCCTGTCCGGCCCCACGGGTGCCGTGACGCTCCAGGACTACACGATGGAGTATCACCGCCTCGGCGCCATCCAGGGCGTCCTGCTCGACGCCGGGGGCAGCACCATCCGCAACTGGTTCACGGAGTTCGGCATCAGCGCGCCGTCCGCCATCGCCTTCGCGCTGACGACGACCAACGCGGGCGCCGGCTCGCTGCGGCCGCTGTGCAACCAGGTGACGCGCACCATGTGGCGCGCCGCGAAGGGCGCGTTCCTGCCCACGACGAAGATCCACGCGCTGTGCGGCGATGAGTTCTGGGACAACCTCACGAACCACATCGACGTCCGCGACACCTACTTGAACTGGTCCGCGGCGGTGGAGCTGCGGCAGGGCAACGCGTGGGAAACCTATCCCTACGGCGGCATCCACTGGACCAACTATCGCGGCAGCGATGACGGCAGCACGATCGCCGTGCCGACCAACTCCGCGTACTTCTTTCCGCAGGGCGCGCCGGGCGTGTTCAAGGTGGCCTATTCGCCGGCGGAAGGCTTCCCGTGGGTCAGCCAGCCGGGCAAGAAGCGCTACATCATTCCGGTGAAGGACCGGGACCGCGGCGCCTGGTTCAAATCCGAGGTCTATTCCTACAACCTGCACATCTGCACGCGCCCCGAGGTGCTGCAGAACGCGACGGGCTGAGCCCGGTGGCGAGCGCACCGGTGCGCGTGCGGGTGGCGGAGGGGCGGCAGGTTTATTGCGGCCCGGGTTCGCATCCGTACATGGCTCGGCACGCTCGGCAAGCCGATCTACGTCGTTCCCATCGAGGATCGGGACCGTCAGGAGTGGTGGCGGCAGGAGGTCTATTCCTACCCGCTGCACATCTGCACCCGGCCCGAGGTGCTGATGTCGGGGATGATGTAACGATGACGATCCGATCGTGACGATCGACTTCGATACGCTGGTGCTGGGGCCGTGCATGGATGCGTTCGGGGAACCTGTCGTGTGGATGCCGGCGGTGGGCGGGGCTTCCGTTTCCACCACCGGCGTCTTCGACGCGTTCTACAAGGAGATCGCGGAGGCGGGGGCGGAGGTGGGCACGGCCATCACCCGCACCTTTCTTGGCGTCCGCGCATCGTCGCTGCCATCGTTGCCGGTCGAGAACGATACGTTCTTTCTGCCGAACCGGAATGCCACGTATATCGTCAGCGAGGCGGACAGCGACGGGATCGGCCATCTGCGCATCTTCCTGCGGGGGCCCGTTTAGGCCATGTCCGGGTCGGGGCCATGAGCTGGCGGACGGATCTGCGGGACGCGGCGGTGGCGGCGCTGCAACCGCTGTGCCTGGCGGGCGGCGCGCTGGCGGACTTCATGATCGAGACCTCGCGGCCGAACGATCTGAAACAGGAACAGCTTCCGGCGCTGCTGGTCTATGCCGCCATGCAGCATGGCGAGCCGGACGCGGAGCGCGGCGCGCCGCTGGTGTACTGGAAAAGCTCCACGACGATCCACGTCGTCGCCCGCGTCGCCGCGACCGACCGGGCCAGCGTGGAGACCATGCTGGACGCGGCGGTGGACGCCGCGAAAGTGGCGCTGCTGTCCAGCCCCGCCTTCACCGGCGGCGGCACCGAGGGACTGACACGTTTCGAGATCGTCCTGAAATACGATGGGCGCGGCGAGCAGATTCTCGGCGAGGCGACCATGGCCTTCGATGCCGAGACGCACGAGGCATTCCCGCAGGCCATTCCTGACCTTTTCGTGACGATGGCGAACACCGTCGAGCCCGCCGGTGTGGCGACGCCGATCCAGCAAACCATCACGCTCGCGTAAGGAGCTCCCATGTCCGGACTGCTTGGCTCGTCGGCCCTGTCGGGCCCGGCGGAGATCCCGTTCACCCAGATCGCGGCCAACGAGCTGCTGCCGCTGTTCCATGTCGAGACCAGCAACGCCATGGCCGGCGCCAGCCTGCCGGTGGCGCGCACGCTGGTGATCGGCGAGACGGATGTGACGCAGCCCTCGGGCAGCAGCCTGGTCTATGTGCCTGGGCCAGGTGCCGCGGTTGCCATGTTCGGCCCGCATTGCATCCTGTCGCGGACGCTGCTGGCGTACATGGCCAACGACCCCGCCGGCGAGGTACACGCGGCATATCTCTACGGGCCGTCGGGGACGGCCGCGACGGGCACGGTGACCTGGACCGGCCAGGCCACGGCGCCGGGCACGATCTCGCTTTATGTCGGCGGCGAACTGATGACGATCCCGGTCGCCGTCAACGACACAGGTGCCGGGCTGCAGACCAAGATCGTGAATGCGTTCACCGCCGCCAACAGCGGGTATTTTTCGGCGCAACCGCTGGCGCTGGGCAGCCAGCCGGCCGCCGGCGCGCTGACCTGCCCGGTCGAGTTCCAGTCGCGGATCGCGGGATTGATGCACAACAACATCGATCTGCGGGTGAATTATCGCGGCGCCGCCGGCGGCGAGGCGACGCCGGCCGGCCTCACCGTCAGCGTCACGCCGATGGCCGGCGGCACCGGCACGCCCAGCCTTTCCGGCATCGCGGCCCTGATCGGCGATCAGAATTTCGACTTCATCGTCTGCCCGTACAACGACCCCACCTCGCTGGCGGCGATGCAGGCGATGCTGTCCGATACCGGCGGCCGCTGGGCGGACAGCAGTCAGGCCTATGGCCATGTCTTCACCCATATCAGCGCGAGTGCGGCCACGCTTCTGACCGACGGCGGCACCTACAACAATCAGCACATCACGATCGGCGGCCTCTACGGATCACCCACGCCGCCATGGGAAATCGCCGGCGCGTTCGCGGGGTGGTGCGCGCAGCGGCTCAAGAGCGGTGCGGCGCCCGCCATTCCGCTGCAGGAGGGCGACGCGCTGCTGGGCGCCGACGCCGTGACCGGCTATGGCACCAACACGCTCATTCTGGCGCCGCAACAAACGGACCGGTTTACCAAGGTCACTAACGAGGCGCTGGCGCAGAACGGCATCTCGCCGTTCCATGTGGACCCCAGCGGCGCGGTGCGGGTGTGGCAGGCCGTCACCACCTACCAGTTCAACAGTTCCGGAATCAGCGACCGGTCCTATCTGCTGACGCAGACGATGTACAAGCTGATGTACATCCTTCGCGACCTCAAATCGTTCGTCACACAGCGCTACAGCGCCGTTTCGCTGGCGGATGACACGGATATCGTTGCGACCGGCAGCGCCGTGGTGACGCCCGCCGTGGTCCGCTCGGCGCTGATCGCGCACTACCAGCAGCTTGTCGATGTCGGTGTCGCGGACAACCTGCCGGGCTTCGCCGCCGGGCTGGTCGTGCAGCGTAACGTCACGAACCCGAACCGGATCGACGTGCTCTACGACCCGTATGTGACGGGCGCGCTCGCGGTCTTCGCGGTCCTCAACCAGTTCCGCCTCCAGGCGGCGGCGTAAGGGAGAACGGTCATGCCCGCCATCGGTGGCATCCAGCAATTCTTCATCGACAGCGTCTCATACCCCGTGAAGGGCAATGCGCATTGGCAAAGCGGCGGGATGGAACAGACGCATCAGATGTCGGCGCAGGGCGAGATGATCGGCTACGAGGCCAAGCCCGTGCCGGCAATGATCGAGATCGATCTGTACGACACGTCGCAGACCAGCATCGGCACGATCAACGCGATCGACGGCAGCACCATCACCATCGTGACGCGCAGCGGCAAGACCTACTCGCTGTCCAGGGCCACGCGGGAGGGCCAGCCGATGCGCGTCGACCTCATGGCCGGCAGCTATGCCGCGAAGTTCGCCGGCACCGATAACACCGTGAACGTGACGCCGCTGTCATGAGCGAGGCGGGGCCGGCGCCGGCGCTGGTGGAGATCGTCCCGCTGTCGAAACCGTTGCGGGACGCGCGCGGGGTGGAGGTGATGCAGCTCACGCTGCGGCGGCCGACGGTGCGGGATCTGCGGCAATGCGGCACGCCCATCGTCTATCTGCCGGGCGGCTACCGCATCGACGACAGCGCCATGGCGAACCTGATTTCCGTCTGCGCCGGCGTGCCGCTGCCGCAGGTGGATGAGATGGAGCTGGCGGATTTCCGCGCCGCGGGGGCGGTGATGCTGGGTTTTTTGGGCGGCATCTGACGGAGGGCGTCGATATTCTCGCGGTCGCGTTGCAGCTCGGCATCGTCATCGGGGACGTGGGCGAGGCGATGGGCATGACGCTGGACGAGATCGCGGCGACGGCCGCGGCGCTGGACGGCGTGCGGCGGAATCTGCGCCGTGGCTGATGCCAAGGGCGCCAAATACGAGGTGGTGTTCCACGCCATCGACAAGGTGGGCGGACCGGTGCAGAAAATGGCCGGCGCGGTGGAGGCGCTGGGCAAGCGGGTCGAGAAATCCCTAGCGCCATACAAAAGCCTTGCCGAGCCTCTGGGGCGGATCGGCGAGAAGATCGGCGAGCTGCTGCCGATGATCGGGGCATTGTCCTCGGTGGCATCCGTCTCTGGCCTGGTGGATCTGGCGGTGACGGCGGCGGAAAGCGGCGAGCAATTGTCGCTGGCCGCGCAGAAAACCGGCCTCGCGGTCGATGCGTTTCAGAAATTATCCTATGCCGCGATGCAGACCGGTGTCGCGGGCGACAGTTTCTCGACCAGCATGTTCAGGCTGAATCAGCGCCTGGCGACGGCGGCAAGCGGACACAACAAGATGTTTGCCGCCGATCTCGGCAAGCTCGGCATCGCCATGAAGGACTCCAGCGGCCACATGCGAGGCACCGACGCGGTGCTGGCCGACATGGCCGAGAAATTCAAGCTGATCAAGGACCCGCAGCAGCAGGCGGCGTTTGTGATGGAGGCGTTCGGCCGCGCCGGCAAGGACATGATCCCGTTCCTGGAACTCGGCGCGGACGGGATCAGGAAGCTGGAAGAGCGGTTTACCCAGGTCGGCTATCTGCGAAACGAAACGACGCTCGGCGTGGATGAGAAATTCATTCATTCCTGGCACGATCTGACCACCGCGGCGAGCGGGTTTACGACGGAGGTCGGCGACAAGCTGACACCGATCCTGATGCCGGTGGTCGATGACATGACGAAATGGGTCGCGGCCAACCGCGATTGGATTTCCAGCGACATCAGCGGCCTGGTGGGCAAGGTTGCCGGATATGTCGGGCAGCTCTCGGAAAAGAATGTCGAGGCGCTGTTCAAGACGTGGGGCGATGACATCGAGGCGGCGTGGAAGAAGATGAAGCCGCTTTTCGACGATGCGATGAAAATCATCGACGCGCTGCCACATTTGGATAATGCGAAGAAATCCATCCAGCACGCGGTCGGCACGGCGAAGGATGTTTCGATCGGCGCGGGGATCGGCGCCGCGGCCGGTGCCGTCTTCGGTGGTGTCGGCGCGGTGCCGGGGGCGGCGATCGGCGGTGGAATCGGCTACATCTATTCCAACGTCGCCGACGGCGTGGGGCCGGTGGCGCAGCCGAATATCGGCCTCGGCGTCGATGGCCTGCCGCTGGCGCAGCCGCTGCCGGCGCCGGCGGCGAAGTCCGACGTGACGGTGCGCTTCGTGGGCCTGCCGCCCGGCAGCACCGTGGAGAGCAGCACCACGGGCGGCGCGGGGCCGCGCATCGTGAACGACGACACCGGCCAGGCGTTCGGTGACGCGTGGTGGTCCGTCACGCCGTGAGCGATTCGTTCGGCTTCCTCGGTGGCCCGGTCGCGGGAAATGCCACGGCATTCCCAGCCGATCTCTCGTGGCTCGACTACCTGCTGCCGGCGTCGTTCCGCGGCGTTCCGTTCCAGGTGCGCGGCGCCTCCGAAACGAGCGGGCGCAACGCGGCGGTGCATCAGTTCATCGGCCGCGAGACGGCCTATGTGGAAGACCTGGGCCGCAAGCCGACGCGCTTCACCGTCGCGGGATTCGTCCTGGGCGACGATTATGCCGGGCAGCGAAACCTGTTACGCCAGGCATGCCTTTTCACCGCCGGCAACGGCACGCTGGTGCACCCGTCCTACGGCGAGCTCACGGTCAACTGCCTGACCTTCACGGCGGCGGAGGACCTCGTCGAGCATGCGCGGATCTGCCGCGTGTCCATGGAGTTCGTCATTGCCGGCGACATCGCCTCGCCGGTCAGCGTTCTGGACACGGCCGGCAACGTGCTGGGGCTGTCCGCCGGCACGCTGGCCGACCTCTCGACGGCCTATTCGCTGGCCGCCGAGGTGACGGGCAACCCGGCCTTCGTTCTGGCGGCGTTGCAATCCGGGGTGGCGAGTGCCGCGACATCGATGCTTGGCGTCTCCGTCGGCGGCGTGGCCAGCGTGGCCGCGGCGATCGCGCCGCTGGCCGGGAGTGCCGCCGCGCCGGCGACCACGGCGGCGGCGGTCACCGCGGGGTTTCAGGCCATCGGCGACGCGGTGGTGGCGGCGGGCCCGTCGCCGCCGGATTATTCCGGCGGTGTCGCGGCCCTGGCGGCATGGAATGGCGCGGTGGCGCCGGCCGCCGCCAGCACGCCGGCGCGGACGGTGCAGGCAGCGAATGCGCGGGCGCTCACGCTGCTGGTGCAAGGAGCCGCGGTGGCGACGGCGGCGGCGATCTACGCGCGGGTGGATTTCATTTCGGCCTCCGACGCGGCGGCGGCGCGCACGCAGCTGCTCGGTCTGCTGGACGGCGCGCGCGAGCTGGCGGCCGACGCCGCCCAGGCGGCGCTGGTGGCGGATTTCAACGCGCTGGAGGCGGCGGTGGCGGCCGACATCTCGGCCCGCATCCAGCAGCTTCCGATCCTGGCGGCCTACCGGGTCGGGGCGCCGGTCCCGTCCCTCGTGCTGGCGCAGCGCCTGCTTCAGGACCCGACCCAGGCGGACAGCCTGGCGGCGCTGAACAGCGCGATCCATCCCGGCTTCATGCCGGCCAGCGGCGTGTGGCTGGAGGCGGCATGAGCTTCATCGGCACGGATCCCGGCGCCATGGAGCTGGTGATCGGCGGACAGCGCTTCACGGGGTGGGAACGCGGCAGCGTGAAGCGCGGGATCGAACGTGCCGCCAGCAGTTTCGCCTTTACGGTTTCGGAGCGATGGGGCGAGGCCGACGCGGTGGCGGCTATCGCGCCGTTCGATACCGCCGTGGTGACGCTGGGCGGGGCGCCGATACTCACCGGGTATGTCGATGGCTATCATTCGAGCCTGGCCACGGGCCAGCATGTCGTCACGATCTCGGGACGAAGCCGGACCGAGGACGTGGTGGACTGCACGCCGGACCTCGCGGGCGGGCAGTTCAACGGCTACACGCTGGACGCGATCGCGCGGACCATCGGCGCCCTTTTCGGCGTCGGCGTGGTGGTGCAGGCGCCGATGGGAGATGCGTTTCCGCAGGTGGCGATGCAGCCGCACGAGACGGGGTTCCGTTTCCTGGAACGCCTGGCGCGGCTGCGTGGCGTGCTGCTGACCGATGACGGCAACGGCAATTTGGTGCTGACGACGGCGAGTGCCGCGACGGCGACCGACACGCTGGAGGAGGGGCGCAACGTGCAGCGGGGCAGCGTGTCGCTCAGCTCCCGCGGGCGGTTCAGCTTGTGGCGGGTCAAAACACAGACGCCGGCGATCACGGCGCCCGCCTCGGTCGGCGTGCTGACCAGCCTGCCGGCGAACCCGACGGCGGCCGATCGTGTCGCCAACAGCACGAGTTCGCTGGCCACCGCGCCGCAAACGGCGAACAACCCCGCGGTGCTGGGCGAGGCCATGGACGCGGGCGTGCCGCGCTATCGCCCGCATGTGGTGGCGGCCGAAAGCGGGCTCACGCAGGCGCAGGCGGCGGAGCGCGCGGCATGGGAGGCGCGGCACGCGGCCGGCCGTTCCACCAGCGTCGAGGTCGAGGTGATGGGGTGGCATCAGCGTGACGGTTCGTTGTGGCAGCCGAACATGCTGGTCAGCGTGCAAATCCCCACGCTGCATCTAGAACTTTCGTTGCTGATCGCCGAATGCGAATGGGCGATGGCGCCCGGCACCGGAAGGACCACGCGGATGAAGCTGGGGCCCGTCGATGGGTTCTCCGCCGATCCCGGCCAGGTGCGGGTGCGGCGCAACCGCGCCAAGGGCGGGCGCGCGCTGGACCAGCAGGGCGTGATCACGAGTCTAGGATCATGAACATCGGTGCCGCGGTGCAATGGCTGGGGCAGCACGCGGTGGGCGCGCTGCGGCGCGGGCGTGTGGCGGGCGCGCTGCGCGGGCCGCGGCCGATCGTGACGATCGCGATGTCGTCCGGCGAGACCAAGACGATGGAGCTGCTGCTGCCATATGGCATGAGCGCGCTGCCGGCGCAGGGCGATGTGCTGGTGGCGGCTATCGGCGGGCAGAAGGACCATTTCGTGGCCCTCGGCGCCGATGACATCACGAAACGGATCGGCGATCTCGCGGCCGGCGAGTTCGGGTTTTACGACGGAAACAGCGCCGTGGTCTGGCGTGGCGGCGGCCTGGAAATCTGGTCCACGCTGCCGGTGACGGTGCAGAGCGACGGGCAGGTGAACGTCACCGGCGCCGGCATCGGCATCGGCGCCATCGGCGATTCGTTGCAGAAGCTGGTCGATGCGCGGTTCGTGGCGCTGTTCAACGCGCACGTGCATGGCGGCGTGCAGGCCGGCGGCAGCAACACCGGCACGCCAACCGTGGCGATGGCGGTGGGCAGCCACACGACGACGCATCTGGTGGCGGGCTGATGGCCGATATCGGACTGTTCTGGGACGATCTGAACCAGCGCGGCGACATCGCGATCGCCAATGGCGACATCGTCATGGACGAGACGCTGGGCACGTCCGTGCTGCTGTCGCTGGCATGCGATCGCGTGGCGAACGCGGACGACGATCTGCCGGCCGGTGCCGATCCGCGCGGCTGGTGGGGCGACAGCTCGCCCGATGGCGTGACGACGCCGCCGCCGATGGGTGCCAGGTTCTGGCTGCTGCGGCGGCAATCGCTGACCACGCAGACGCGGCGCCAGGCGGAGGTGATGGCGCGGCAGGCGCTGCAATGGCTGATAGATAACGGCATCGCAACGGATATCGCGGTGACCTCGGCGCTGGTTGGGCAAAACCTGGGGTTGGGTGTGCAGATTTCGCGTAACGGGCCGAACGGCCGAGGGTCCTCCATCTACGCGGCGAAATGGTCCGCGACGTTGGCGAGCTGATGCCGCGGGCGAGGCGTCGAACCGGTATGCGTGACGCGAACGCGGCATGCCCGCGCATGGCGCGGCCGTGAGCGGCACAACGGGCTTTCCGATCCCGGCGCTGTCGGACTGGCGGACCCAGGCGCGCGCGATGCTGGCCGCGCGGCTGGGCACGGACCCGACGCTGCCGATCTCCATGGCGAACATCCTGGCCGACCAGTTCGCCGCGATGACGTATCTCGAGCTGCAGTACCTGCAATGGCTGTCGTCGCAGATGTTCGCGGCGACGGCGACGGGCGCCTATCTCGACCGCGTCGCCGGCACCTATGGCCTCGCGCGGCTGGGGGCGGCGTCGGCGGCGGGCAACGCGGTCTTCGCCGGCACGACGGGGGCGGTGGTGCCGAGCGGCACGCCGCTGCTGGCGGCGGACGGTGTCACGTCCTTTACCACGCAGGCGGCGGCGACGCTGGCCTCCGGCACCGCGACGGTGGCGATCGTGGCCGTGGCGGGCGGGTCCGCGGGCAACCTGGCGACCGGGGCCAGCCTGCAATTGCAGGTGGCGCTGGCGAGCGTGAATGGCGCGGCGAGCGTGGCGAGCCCTGGCACGGCGGGCGGCACCGACATCGAAACGGACGCGGCCTTCCGCGCGCGGCTGCTGGCAAGGCTGGCGAACCCGCCGCAGGGGGGGGCCGCGGCGGATTATTACGGATGGGCAAAGAGCGTGGCGGGCGTGACCCGCGCGTGGGTGATGCCGCTCTATGCCGGCCCCGGCACCGTGGGGGTTACGTTCGCGATGGACGCGCGGGCGGGCAGCACGGCGCCAGCCGGAAACATCCTGCCGCTGTCGGCCGACATCACGGCCGTGCAGGACGCGATCTCGCCGCACGCGCCGGTGACCGCGAGCATCACGGTCTTCGCGTCGGTGGGTGACGCGATCGCGGTCACCGTGCACGCGCTGCAGCCCAGCAGCAGCGCCACGCAGGCGGCGATCGTGGCGGCGCTGCTGGATTTGTTCACCAGCCGCAACACGCCGCAGCCGCCCGTCGGCGTGGTGGTGATCGGCGACGACGTGGACGCGAACGATCTCGCGGGGACGGTCTATCTCGACGAGATCTATCAGGCCATCGCCGGCGCCGCGGGGGTGGCTAATTTCGAGCTCGTGGCACCCACGGCCGACGTGGTGAGTGCCGCCGGGCACATGGCCGTGCTGGGCGCGGTGACGTTTACCTAGGCGCGGACGATGAGCGGGGCGCGGGCATATCTCAATCCCTACGCGGGGCTGGGCTCGGCGGAGTTTGCCGACCTGATGCGCCGGCTGGGGCCGCCGGGCGACGCGGTGTCCCGCGATGTCGATACGAGCCTGGAACAGATGCGGCTGGGCTTCGCGGACACGATGGCGGCGTTGCACGCGACGGCGGCGCAGCTTTCCGAGGTCGAGGCCGATCCCGGCCAGACCATGGCGCTGCTGCCGGCGTGGGAGGCGAGTTTCGGGTTGCCGGACCCGTGCCTTGGGCCGTCGCCGACAATCCAGCAGCGGCGCGGCGCGTTGCTGGCGCGGCTGCTGGCGGAGAGCGGCGCGGCGCCGACGCCGGCCTATTTCATCGGGATCGCGGCGGCGCTGGGATACACGATCACGATCAGCACGTTCCAGGCATCGCCGTTTGGCCGGCCATTCGGTGGCCCGTTCGGCGACGGGCTCGCCTACACCTGGCAGATCAACGGTGCCGCGCTGCATTACCAGGGATTTCAGTTCGGCAGCGCGTTCGGCGAGCCATTCGCGGTGTGGGGCACCTCCATCCTGCAGTGCGTGCTGAACCGACTGAAGCCGGCGCACACCGTGCTGCTGTTTCAATACACCTAAGCAACGACCATGGGGAAACGATCATGGACCGCCTGATCGCGCCGAACACCGTCAATCTGGCGGGAATGGATCTGCCGCCGGCGTCCGGCACGCCGCAATATGCCACCGATGGCAATGGCGGTTCGATCGCGCCGACGATCTGGCAGGCGTATCAGTACAACCAGATCCAGGAAGAGCTTATCGCGGCGATCACCAAGCCGAATATCACCCAGAGCAACGCGAGCACGACGCAGCTCGTGCAGAGCATTCTGCGCATCGCCGCCGGCAACATCGCCACCATCAACGCCAACGGCACGCTCACCGCCGACAATGCCGGCACCGTGCTCGCCGGGGCGGCGGGCGGCAACGTGGCGGTGACGCTGCCGGCGGCGGCGGCGGCGGGTGTGCTGCCGCTGCGCATCCAGTTCTGCCGGACGGATACCTCGGCGAACAGTTTCACCATCAACTGCGCCGGCAGCGACAAGATCCTGCCGGGCACGGCAACCAGCATCACGCTGGCGGTGGCGCAGGTGATGACGCTGGCGAGCGACGGCGTCGGCAACTGGCGCGTCACGGAGGACAATCTCCGGCTCACGCGCATCATGCTGCTGACCTCCGCCTCCGGCACGTTCAGCCCGCCGGCGGGCATCGCGGGCGGCATGGTCGGTGTCTATGGCGATGGCGGCGGCGGTGGCGGCGGGTCCGGCGGCGGCGGCGGTGGTGGTGGCTATGCCGAGGGGTTCGTTCCGTTCACGTATGGAACCGGCATCGCATGGACGGCGGGGCAGGGCGGCGCGCTGGGCATTGTCGGGTCGTCCGGCTATCCTGGCACCGGCAGCACGTTTGGCAGCCTGGCGGCCACGGGCGGCGGCGGCGGCAGCGACGCGGGCGCGTTTCCCGGCGGCGCTGGCGGCGTGGGCAGCGGCGGCGCCGTCAACCTCACCGGCGGCCATGGCAACGCCGGCGGCAGCGCTGGCATTCCCAATGGCGGCGACGGCGCCGGGCCCTATGGCGGCAAGGGCGGTGGCGGCGCGCCCTCCGGCAACGGTGGCACCGCCGGCACCGGCTATGGCGGCGGCGGCGCGGGCGGCATCGGCGGGTCCGTGAACGGCGCCGCGGGTGCTGCCGGGGCCGTTACGGTGCGGTACTGACATGCCGCTCGTTCAGGGCTTCCTCGGCGTCGGCACGCATCTGACCGACGGCGTGCTGGTCGAGCCGCTGGCGAGCGCGGGCTACGCGCGCCAGCCGATCACCATCGACACGGCGCTGTCCGGCGCTGGCGGCAACGACGCGCCGATCAATTTCGGGCCATGCACGGCGAGCTGGGGCGCCGTCGGCTATGCCGGGCTGTTCGATGCCGCGGGCAACCAGGTGGTCGCCGGCGCGCTGGCGGCCGCGGTCACCATCGCGCTGGGCGGCACGACAGTGCTCTCCATCGCCGGCGGGGCGATCACGTTCCAGCTTGGACCGGCATGGGCGAGCAATCTGTTGCTGTCGCCGACGGGGCAGATTCAATACGGCGTCAACAACGAACCTGTAACGACATGACCAGCATCACGGCGCTGCCAGTGGCGACATCCGTGGGGCCCACCGATGAGCTGCTGCTGCTGCGGCAGGGCTCGCCGGATGTCGAAATGCTGGCGCCGATCTCGCTGCTCGACGCGCGCTATGTGCCGATCGCCGCCGCGGCGGGGGATAATCAGCTTTTCGGCACCAGCGCCAGTGGCGTGCCGGCGCCGGTGGGTATCGGCACGGGCCTGGCGCTCGGCGGCGGCAACCTGACGGCGACGGCGGCGGACCATTTGGCGCTGCCGCTGATGTCCGTGCCGGATCCGAACGCGACGATCGTCGCGAACTCCGCTGGCGCCGCGATGCGGATGCCGCTGCCGTTCATCGCGCCGTCCTCGCAGGACATTCCCTATCTCGATAGTTTCGGCTCGCCGTCCGGCAGCGACTGGACGGTGCCGTTGAACGCGGCGCTGGCATCGGGCGCGCCGTTCCGGCTGCGACCGGCCACGTATCTGGCCGAGGGCGATCTCACCACCGGTGCCGCCGCGGTGCTGAGCATGTTCGGCACGCCGGGCGTTTCGATGATCAAGCGGCCCACGCCGAACGCGAGCAGTGCTGGTTATTGCAAAATCAACACGACCGTCGCGGACATCCATGGCGTGATCTTCGACATGGGCGGCCTCGTGGGATCCTCGCCGAACTGGGGCGTCTATGTCACCACCGCGTGCCAGCAGTTCCGTGCGGAACGATGCGCGTTTCAGAACCACACCGACCCGACGCTGGGATCGTGCCTCACGATCTACGGCGAGACCACCGAGGACGAGGAGCAGCGCGTGCTGCTGATGGAGTGCATCGCCACCGGTGCGCACATCAACGGCGTGCTGCTGACGCAGGTGCGCAATGTGCTGATCTGGGGCGGGGAGTATTACGCCAACGGATCGAACGGGATCGAGGTGGAGCTGTTCAGCACGGACAGCATGAGCGTGCCGGCCGGCAAGGTGACGGTGGGGCGCGCGCGCGCGCATGATAACGGAACCGGAATCATCATCGGCGACGCGAACATCAATCACGCGCCGGGATCGAACCCGTCGGTGGTCTATGCCATCACGAATCCCGATGTGCTGGATGCCACCGTGGTGGGCTGCGATGTGTGGAACAACACCGGGTATGGCATCTACGTGGCCGCACAGCGCGGCCGCGTGCTGGACAATACCTGCCTCAACAACGGCGGCGGCGCCAGCAGCGGGCTTGCCGGCATCCTGGGTTTCGCGCAGGACATCGCGATCCGCGGCAACAACGTTGTGGGCACCAGCACGTTCGGCGTGGATTGCGGCCAGGCGATTCGCGCGGACATCTCTCACAATCTGTTCGATGGCGTACGCACCGCGATGAACCTGGGCGGCAATATCCAGCTATCTGGCTCTGGAAACCGGTGCGTCCGCAATCAGAATATCCTCAGCGTATCGAACGTGGAATGTTCATCGACGGCGTTCGATCTCGCGTTTCCGCAGACGACGGGGCCATGGCGCCTGTGCGACACGACGGCGGACATCTCGGCGGCGACCGGCGAGGTGATCCTGGTGCGCGATGGCGCGTCGATCGAGCTCGACGGCCTCGACATCAGCAGCTCCGGCACATTGACGGCGACGAGCCAGTTGATCCTGGCCCTCGGCCCGCTGCGCCTGTCGCGCGTGCGGTTCAACGGCAGCGGGCGCGTGACGCTGACCTCCGGCATGATCGCCGCCGGCGTGCTGACGCTGCCGGACCATGTGCTGGAGGGCGTGCTGCCAGCGGGCACGGGCGCCATCACGTCCGTGGTGCTGCAAACCGCGTCGCAGGTGGGCAGCGGTGTCGCGTGGTGGACGATCACGGCGAACGGCGGCGGCCTCACGGCCGAGCCCACGGTCACGATCAGCACGGATGGGACGGGCGTGGGCACGCCGGTACCACTCACGTGGGATGGCGAGGTGGTGGGGCTGTCGTCGGTCAACCTGCCTTACGGCACCGGTGCGACGCACGCCACCGCGACGGTCGCCCCGAGCAATGGCGTGGGCACCGGTGGGGCGGCCACGGGGCAGATCGGCATTCCCCTGAATGTTGGCGCACCGGAACGAAGGGTGCGGCTGATCTATCCCGCCGGGGCTTCCGTGCTGGGCATCGGCAATGCTGGCGGCGGCGTGGTCGATATCGCCGAGGTCAACGGCGCGTGGATGGTGACGGGGCATAGCTGATGAGCGGCACGCTGACGGGACCGGGAACGTTTGTCGGCGCGGCGACAGCGTGGCGGCCGTCCGCCGCGCGGACCATCGCCATCGGCTTCGCGCCGCCGCCTGGCGTGCGCACGCGGCCGCCCGCGCCGCTGCCGCTGGTATGGCCGAACAAGGATCCTGGCGAGACGCTGGATTTCTCGCTGGACTGCACGGCATGGCTGGACGATGTCGATGACGTGATCGTTTCCGCCACGGCCGGCGTCGGCGCACCATACGATCTGGTGGCGCAACGAACGGTGGTGGTGGGGCCGCTGGTGGTGGTGTGGCTCGCCGGCGGCACGTCCACGCAGGTTTATGCGGTGACGGTCGATGTGCACACCGCCGGCGGCCGCACGCTGCAGCGCGAGGCGTGGATCACCGTCCTGCCGAACTCGCTGTTGCAGACGGGCACGATCACGATCGCGAGCGGACCCGCCGGCCCTGTGGGGCCCGCCGGGCCGCAGGGCGCGCAAGGCCCGCAGGGGCCGGCCGGCACCGGTGGCAGCGGTAGCGAAACGATCGTGGCGAGCGGGCTGCTGACGGCGAATGGGACGCTGGACGGAACGATCGTCGGGAACGGAACGATCGGGCTCGCCGCACCGGCGGCGGGCGTGGTGTGGAGCACCGGCACGACGTTCGAGCCGGCGGTGCTGGGCACCGGGCTCGCGGCGGTGGGTAACACGCTGGACGTGACGCTGGCGGCCGGGGCCGGAATTACCGTCTCGGGCGACACGATCGCTAACGCCGGCGTGGTGAGTGTCGCGGGGCGCACCGGCGCGGTGACGCTGGGCTCGGCCGACGTGTCCGGGCTGGGCACGATGGCGAGCCAGAACGCGAATGCTGTCGCGATCACCGGCGGCAGCGTGAATGTGCCGACGCTGGAACTCTCTGGCGTGTCGGCGATCACGACGGCGGCGATCCCGGCCAGCGATACGTTGCATCTGCTCGGCGCGTCCGGCACGGCGGGCCTCGCGGATGCGGTGGCGGTCGCGAACGGCGTGCAGCTCGCGGGTGGCACCGTGGGCCTGGCACCGATGGGCTGGCCGGCGCTGCTGGGCAACTTCGGGACCACGTTCGAGCTGCCGGGGGCTATCTATCCCTCCGGCAACTTCACCAACACCGGAACGGTGCTGGACCTGGCCGCGAGCGGCAATATCGGCTCCGGCGCGGTCTCGAACGGGCATGTCGGCTGGGCGACGGGCGGCGGCACGGCGGAGCTGACCGCGACGAATGCCACGGGGCAGGTGGCGGTGACGCCGGGTGGCGTCACGCTGCCGTCCGGCAGCGGCATCACCAACGGTGGCGCGCTGAATCTGATCGGGGGTGGTCTCTCCGGCAAAATCACGATCCAGCCGCAGGATGGCGGCACAATTGCAGCCAACGACGCGAGCTTCCCGGCGGGCGCGGCGGGCCAGATCATGCTCGCGACGGGCACGGCTTGGAATCAGGCGGTGGCGAGCATCGGTTCTGGCCTGTCGCTCGATGCGTCGAACACGCTGCACGCCACGGGGCTGGGCGGCACGGTGACGCAGGTGGTCGCGGGCACGGGGCTCGCGGGCGGAACGATTACCGGCGCGGGGACGATTTCGCTCGGCACGATCGCGGCGGACACGGTGCTGGCGAACACGACGGGCGCCGGCGCGGTTCCGGTGGGGGTGGGCGCGTCCGCGGTGCTGGACCTCGTGGGCGCGACGCAGGGCGACGTGCTGTATCGGGGCGCGACGGGCTGGGCGGCGCTGGGGCCGGGCACGGCCGGGCAGGTGTTTCAGACGGCCGGCGCCTCGGCGAATCCCGCCTGGGCGAATGTGAGCAAGCCGACAGCGACCGTGTTCAACTCGTCCGGGAGCTGGACACCAAAGAGCACCAGCACGTTCTTTTACATCACGATTTCCGGCGGCGGGGGCGGCGGCGGCGGGGGTGCCTCGGCGACAACGGCACAGACGGCGACGGGCGGCGGCGGTGGCGGTGGAGGCGCATTCCTGACGGTCGGCGCGATCGCCACATCGGCGATCAGCGGAGCATTGACCATCACCGTGGGTGCCAATGGCACAGGGGGTGCCGCAGGCAGCGCGGGGACGGCGGGCGGCAGCTCCTACGTGACGGGAACGGGCTTCAACACACTCTTTGCCGGCGGTGGCGGCGGGGGCGGTGGTGGTCAGATCGGCGCTGGATGCGCTGGCGGCGGCGGCGGCGGTGCGTGGGAAAATGCCTGCAACGGCACGAACGGTAGCGGGACGACGGGCGGATCGCCGGGCACTGGGAATAATGTTGGGTTCGGGGGCAGCGCCGCGTCGTCGAATAATATCGTGAGCGGCTTCGGCGGTAGCGGCGGCAGCGGCAGCGTTGGCGGGGGAGGCAGCGCCGGGCAACCGCAGACATCGGGGCTGGTTCTGACCGGCGGGGCGTCGGGTGGCTGTTCCGGCGTCGGTGTGGTCTCCAACGTCGCTGGCAGCAACACGAACAATTATGCCGGCGCCACGGCTTCGGCGGCGAATGTGACGGTCGGCAACGGGCTGGCGGGGCTCACAGGCTACGGCAGCGGCGGGACCGGTGGAACTGGAGGGGCGTCGGGCATCTCCAACGCCGCCGGCGGGACGGGCGGTGTGGGTGGTGGCCCTGGTGGCGGCGGTGGCGGTGGAGGCGCTTCGGCGGGCGGGACGGGCGGGACGGGCGGCAATGGGGCAACGGGACAGGTGATCATTTATGAATGGTAGCGGGGTGGCCGGTGTGGCGTTCGAGCGCGTCGAGATTGGCGGTGGCCAACGATACGCCGTGGTCGACGATACCGGCGTGGTGATCAACGTCGTGCTTTGGGACGGCGTGCAGGCGTGGCAGCCCGGCACGCACCGGCGGCCGGATGGGACCATGAGCGCGCTGCGCGCGGTGCGGCACGACACGGCGGAGATCGGCGGGACGATTGCCGCGTGATGACCTCTGATGATTTTCGTAACGGCACGGAGGCGAAACGATGAGCGATGGACCGGCGCACGGCGACAACCGGCAGGTGATGCGGCTATGGCTCGACGGCGCGATCATCGCGGCGATCATCGGGCAGATCGCGCTGGCGCTGTTCTGGGCGGGCGGCATCAACGCGCAGGTCGCCGAGGTTCGCGCGCGGCTGGCCGGCGTCGAGGCGACGCAGGCGAACCGCACGACGGCGTTGTCGGATATCGCGGTGCGGCTTGGGCGCATCGATCAGAAGCTCACGGATATCGGGCAGAAGGTAGGATCACCATGAGCGCGAGGAACTGGCTTCCGTGCATCGATTTCACGCTGGCGTCTGAGGGCGGGCTGACCAATGACGCGGGCGATCCTGGAGGGCTGACCAATTTCGGGATCTCGCAGCGGGCGTATCCCGACCTCGATATCGCCCGCCTCAATCAGAACGATGCCGAGACGATCTACCGGCGCGACTACTGGAACAAGGTGGCGGGCGACGCGCTGCCGGCGGGCATCGACCTGATGGTGTTCGACATGGCGGTGAACGCGGGGATCGGGCGCTCGGCCGAGATATTCCAGCGCTGCCTCGGCGTGGATGCGGACGGGGTGATCGGGCCGGCGACGCTGGCGGCGGTGCAATGCGCGGCGCCGGGCCCGCTGATCACCGCGATCGGCGCGGCGCAGCTCGCGTTCTACCAGGCGCTGCCGGGATGGGTGGAGTTCGGGCGCGGATGGGCGGCGCGGGTGGCGCGGCGCGTGGACGCGGCGACGGGGATGCTGACGGCAACAACAGGAGCTTCGACATGAGCGGAACGATCAAGGCGGCGGACCTCACGGTGAAGCAGGCGCAGGCGGAAGCCTCGGCCGCGGCTGGGCTGGCGACGGCGGCAGCCGTGAAGGATGAGCAGGTGGCGCAGGGGTTCCTGCGGCGCAACGTGTGGGCGGTGCTGGGCATCGCCGTGGTGCTGGCGGTGATCGCCGCTGCGGCGGTGCTGCGGTGAGCGCGCGCGAGGGCGTGCTGGCGCTGTTCCACCGGCACCGCGAGCGCGTGGCGGAGATGACGCGGCAGCAATACCCGGCGGCCGGGATCGCGGCGGCGCTCGACATCGAGCCGCATGCGGTGCGGGAAATCCAGGCGATGATGGGCGTCGCCGACCATCAGGCGGCCGCGCGGTGAAGAAGCTGCTGGTCGATTGCCTGACCGGGAAGGACGGCACCACCTTTGACATGGGCCGGTTGCTCTGGGCCTGGGGGGTGATCAGCTTCACCGGGCTCGCGGGATACAGCGTCGTGTATCTGCACGCGGCGTTCGATGCGGTGGGCTACGGCACCGGGTTCGCCGGCGTGCTGGCGGCCGGTGGCGCGGCGCTGGGCTTCAAGGCGAAGACCGAGCCGGACCCGCCGGCGGGGGGCGCATCGTGAACCGCAGTGGAGGATGAGCCTTGAGCGGACCGCGTTCGATCCCCTGCTTTTTTGTCGAGGCGCGCGGAGACGGTACCTTTTTTCGCGACGGGAAGAAGGTCGTTTTCGAAGAACTGGGGCCTGGCGCGATGTATTTCGCTGATTGGTATCAGCGGAAGGGACCAGACGGCCATCACCTCATTGTCATCACGCCAGGGGGGCCGTGGCACGTTGACGGCCGCGCCAATAATTGCACCCGGCCCCAAGATTACGTGCATCATTGCTGGGTTCGGCACGGCGAGCCACCGAATATCACCGTCGATAAGGATGGTGACACCTGCGGCTGCGGCTGTTCGATCGGCCAAGGCCCTGGATTCCGTGATTATCACGGATTTCTACGCAACGGCACATTGGAGGCGGTCTGATGTTCCTGCTCGGCCCCATTCTCGGACTTCTCGGCGGCCCTCTGGGCAAGGTATTTGCCGGCGTGGCGGCGGGCGGGGCCATCCTGCTCGGCGCGGCGCTGTGGCTGCATGAGCATGACGCGCGCGTGCTGGCGGAGCAGGCGGCGCGGCAACAGGCCGTGGTCGCGGCGGCGCAGCTCGCGGACGCGAAGGCGGCGACGGCGGCCGTCCAGGCCGTGGCGGACGCGGCGGAGAAGCGGGCCGAGGCGCTGGCCAATGTGAGGATGGAGATTGCCCATGCGACTGCCCCGAGCGCGTCATGCGCTGTTCCTGCTGCCGTGCTGCGCGCTGTTGACGCGATGCGCCCCGCCCCCTGAGCCGGTGATGGTGCGGCCGGCCGTGCCGGCGAGCCTGCTGACGTGCGCGCCGGCGCCGGTGCCGCCGGACCTGAATGTGCCCCGATGGGACCAGGTGCTGGCGGGGTATCTGCTGGACCTCGGGGCGGCCGGCGATGACTGCCGGGGAAAGCTCGCGGCGGTGCGGGGGCTGGTGGGAGCTACCCCCGCGCGATAGAGGCCGCTCGCGTGGCCAGTGTCGCGCCGCGCGGCACGACACGCACCGAGACGCAGGCCCGCGCGGCGATCAGGCCGATCACCGCTTCATGCGCGCCGAGGCAGGGCCAGCCGAGCGTGCGGGCCTCGGCGTCGTCGCCGGCGATCCCGATCTCAATGACCTCCGCCTCGCCGCCGTCGCGCGCGAAGACGTCCAGCGCCTCGGCCGCAGCGCGCTCGATGCGGGCGTAGAGCGCGCGCAGCTCCGCGACGGCGCCGGCCGGCATGGCATTGCGGCCGGCCGACCAGGATTTCATGGTGTCGAGCCGGACGCCGAGCACCGAAGCGGCCTCCCGTTGAGAGAGGCCGCAGCGCGCGATCAGCAGGGCGGCGCGGCGTGGGCCGGTTGCGGTCCATATGGACCGTTACGCCACATATTTTTCGGCGGAAATCGCTGGTAAGCCATTGAAAATGCTTGGCGTCCCGTAGGGGATTCGAACCCCTGTTACCGCCGTGAAAGGGCTCGGGATTGTGGGGAATGTCAACGGCTTGGCGCGATTTGGCGCTACTGATCGCAACGCAGTATGCAGCAGAAAACTGCGGGGTACGACGGGTTGGCGGTCCAGGTGGACCGTTACGACTGGACACGTGAATGGTCTGAAGCTGGAGATGAGGAGAAGAGATCTGTCCAATGCCACAACGCCTCTTCGGCGGACAAACTCTCGTGCTGGAAAAAAACCGTCACAGCGAGCGGCTCCCGGTAGGCAGTTGGGCGTCGGTACTCCCAAATCTCATGGCGGACATAAGTGTGCTTTTTTCTGTAAATGCCGCCATCGATATTTTCATGCTCGTAAACAAATAGTCGGTCCGCTATCGGTGTAACAATGGTCAACGGGCGTCCATGGCGGGGGCCGCCGATATAAACGGTGTGCAGCGGCGGGAGAGGGGGGAATCCTGGCATCAATGTGCTCCTGACTAAGCCCAGTTACAGCGCCAGCGCCTCGGCGACGGGGCGCAGGTAGGCGGGGTCGAACTTGCGGTAGATGCGGCGCAGGGTGCGTGGGTCGGTGTTGGTGAGATCGGCGACCTGGTCCACCGGCACGCCGTCCTCGGCGAGCCAGCTCGCCACGCTGTGCTTGATGTGGTGCGGTGTCGGGCGCCAGGCGAGGCCCGCGCGCTCGCACAGGCGGCGCCAGGACCAGCGCAGGCCGTGCGGCACGGGCTGGCCGGCGTATTCCACCACGTGGCCGCTGCGCGCAGCCTGGCGCGCCTCCTGCAGCGTCGCGCGAAGCTGTGTGTTCATCGGCGCCACCGCGCGGCGCTTGGCGGTGAGCGGGCGGCCGGGCTCCTGAAAATCGATCATTCCGGTTCGGAAATCGACGCGGTCCCAGGTGAGGGCGAGGATGGCGCCCTTGCGCGCGCCGGTGCCGAAGGCCAGGGCCAGGAACACGCGGACATGCGGCTCGCGGCAGGCGGCGAGCAAGGCGCGCGCCTCCGCGCGGGTGAGGAAGCGATCGCGCGGCGCGCTGTCCGCGGGCGGCTCCAGGCTCGGCGGGCGCGAGAGGAATCCGTCGCGCCAGGCGCGGCGAAGGGTCGCGCGAAGGACGTTGAACTCGCGGCGCAGCGTGCCGGGGCTGACGGCGCGCGGCTGGTGAGTGGCGGCGTTGACGCGCCGGCCGGGGCGTGTCGTTCGTTCGGTGGCGTAACGATCCCATGCGGTCTGGGTGATCTGGTCCACGCGCAGCTCGCCCAGCGCGCGCTTGAGGGCCGTGGCGGCCTGGGCGAGGCGGGCATGGGCCATGACCTTGCCGGCGCGGCCGGCGACGTAACGATCCAGCGCGGCGGCGAAGGTGGAGGCTAGCGGACGACGGTCAGCCTCGGCGCGGAAATCCTCGAGGAACTGTCGAGCGAGCGCCGGATTCGCCGTGCCCGCGCTGACGCGCCGGCGCTGTCCGCCGTCGTACCAGACGACGCACCAGGTGCCTCGACGGAGGGCGAGCCGTGGCTCGGCCGGGCGCGGGCGGGGCATGCGGACTCCTCGATGAAGGCGGCGAGCTGGGCCTCCGAGACGCGGATCATGCCGATGGGGCGGTAACAGGCAAGCCGGCCGGCGCGGATCGCCCTGCGGATTGTCTCCGCGTGGCAGCCGAGGCGGGCGGCGACCTGCTCGATGGTGAGGAGGTCAGGCATCGGGGAACTCGTTGTGCTCGCGGCCGTCGAGGAGGCGGCCGGCGCGGCGCTTGCCGACGCGGTCGATGAAGCGGCAAGGGGTTTCGTCAGCCGGCAAATCGTCCTGGCTGGCGAAGAAGCGACCGTCCGGCGCGATCCAGCCAGGATGAGAGGCGAGCGCGACAAGATCGTCCGCCGGGCCGGTGTGCGCCTCGATTTGTTGTGGAATCGGTCCGGTGTCGAACTCATGCCACTCGCCCCACTGCTTGAAGAAGAACGGCACGCCGGCGTCGGCGCATTGGTCGCGGAGCGATCGGAACCAATCTGGGTGCGCCGGCCGGGCGTTCGGGCCACTCTCGCCGCCGGCGATGACCCAATCGAGGCCGGGTGGAATCGTGATCGGGCCGAGTAGCGGCTCGGCGCTGATGAACCGTTTTGCCGCCGGCGTTTCGAGAAGCAGCGGAATGCGCTCATCGGCGGTGACCTGATCCTCGACGCTCACGCCGAGCCACACGTTCCTGAAAATCGAAGGCCATCCGATCATGCCGCCGATCCAGTCGAACGTAGGAAACGCAGCGCCCGGCGGCGGCGTGCCTTTGGCCTCAAGCATATCAGCGAACAGGCGTCCGCGACCGCTCGGATGCGCGGCGCGTGTGGCCGCGGGTCCGCGAACCATTTTTGGCTCGAAATCCTCGCCCTCAAAATCCGTCCACTGAGCGAAAAACGCGCTCATGCGGTCGGGCCGTTTCGTGAGGATCTGAAACGTATGCCGCGGCGCGTAACCTATCACGTCGATGACCCGCATGATCCAGCCGAATGGCACGCTTTCGTGAAAGAGATCGCTCATCGAGTTGACGAAGATGCGGCGTGGCTTTTTCCATAGCAGCGGCTGGTCGAGCAGGTGCTCGATCAGCTCGACCTTGCCGGTCCAGCGCGGGCCGGAGGGCGTGCGCTCCGCGAGGCCGTGGTAGGGCTGGCTGGGGTTGCTGAACCGCGCAGCCACCGTCTCGGCGTAACAGTTGCGGCAGCCCTCCGAGACGCGCGTGCAGCCCCGCAGCGGGTTCCAGGTCGCGGCCGTCCATTCGATCTTGGTGCGGTCAGGCATCGCTGTCGCGGCTCCGCGCGGCGAGTGAGTCAAACCAAGGCTTTTTGTAAATCGATTTCCGGACAACGCGGCGCGAAATCTCTACTTCGGAAAGACGAAGGCGCTGAACGGCGGCGTCGATCATTGCGGTCACGTCGGCGATTTCTTCTGTCAGCGCGACACGATTGACTTTGCCGGTGCGTGGCTCGGCCTCGTCGAGGCCTTGGATTATGCAGCGAAAGCAAATCCCGGCCAGCTCAGCCGCTTCCTCGCCCAACTTTCCCAGGACGGCCAAATCGTGCTTGTCACCGATCGGCTGCCAGTCGGTTGGCCCGGATGACGGGATGTCATTCGTCTCCATGATCGCCCTCCGCTGCTTTGAACGGACTGAGCCCCGCTCGTTTCAGCATCGAGTAAACCCGCTTGTATTTCATTCCCCGCTCCCCACATTCCGCCATTCCTCATTCCCGCGATCCGAGCGCCACTTCTGCTGGAGCACCGGCAAGCTCACCCCGTCCTTCGCGTCGAGGCTCCAGACCCACACGCGCCGCGATGCGTGCGGCCGGTAGTCGCCGGTGGGTTTCCAAGTTACGGGTGTCTCGACAGGTCCCAGCTTGCCCTCTGCGGCGAGCTTGCGGGCGGCTTCGACGACGCGGAGCCAATCACGATGCATTGATGGATAACGTCGGAACGTTTCCACTCGCCGGTCAGGCGGATCGTCATGCCACGCCGCCGCCAGCACCACCTCCGGCGACCACTCGGTGAGTTCTTCGGGCATCATACGTCCTCGCGCGGCGTAACGACACCTGGGAAATCGTCCTCGGCCGCCGGCTCAAACAACGCCAGAAGATCGTTCACCGCCGTATCGACGCGCTCGGCAAGCTCGGGGCGGTTCGCCGCGAGCCATGTGCGCTGCTTGATCGTTTGCGGATCGCCGGTGAGCGCGCGGAGATCGTCCAAGGTGGCACACGCCTGCACCTTGTCGAGAAGCGCCCGCACGCCCTCAGCGGCCTTGTCGGTCTGTGTGCGCGACGGTGCGGCTGCGGATTGCGAACCATCGCTCAGTCGCCGGATCGTGTGAGCCTTGCGCCGGCCCTTCGTTTCGGACAGCGCGATATTCAGGTCCGCCGAAAGATGCGACAGGTGCGAGATGCGGATGCCCCCGACTTCCAGGCCGCCCCATTTCACGCTCGGGTCGTGATAGAGGGTGACGCGGCGGCCGGCATAGGCGTTGGCGTCCGGCCCCCATGCGGCCACCAGGATGCGCGACGTGGTTTTGCACGGGCGCCACACGCGCTTTTCGCCGGCGAGCGCGATGGAGACGGGCTGCTCGGCGCCTGCTTTGATCGTGACGCCCTCGATCGTGTAGGTGCGCGGACCGGAGAGCAGGTCCTCCGCGTTGATCTGGTCGCTTTTCGGCTGGATGACCAGCGACATATCATTCATGTGTGCATTTCCTGTTCGATGGTTCGCTCGGTCGGGATAAGGCGCGGATTGGTCGCGAGCCGGCGGTCGTATTCCGCGCGCAGTTCGGCCGCCTTCTCCTCAAACTCTGTTGCAGCCTCAACGATCTTCGCCTGCATCTCGGGATCATCCGTCACGCGAATCATGCGCATCGGCAGGCCGCCATGGTAGCTGATGAAATCGCACCACTTGCGCTCGCTCACCAGCAGCCCGGTCTGAATCTGAATGATGTAGTCGTCAGGCACGCCATCGGCCAGGATCGTTTCGATCTGGTATTTCTGACGCCGGCTCTTGCACTCGATCAGGCCATCATCGCCGACCAGCGCATCCGGTGAATAGCCGATGGTGAAGCCCCATCGGTCATTCGTGATGAACCCCACTTCCTCGACCGGCGCGATCTCGCGAGCATAGATGCCTCGCGCGTTGATCTCGTCCGTCTGCCCGCGCAACATGTCGTCGCTGACGTAGTGCGGCTCGACATAGCCGGTGATGCGCTGGGCCAGAAGTTCGTAGAGATGCGCGCGAGTTTTGTCGTTGTTCGCGACTTTGAGCGTCGGCGTGATGATGAGTTTCATTTCGGATGCGGTGAGCAACCCGCAGCGCGCAGCCTGGCGCGCCTCCTGCAGCGTCGCGCGAAGCTGTGTGTTCATCGGCGCCACCGCGCGGCGATGGCGTCCTCGGGCTTCGGCATCGGCAAGCCCCGACGCTGGAAGTAACTCATACAGGCGAGCTCGCGCAGCGTGATGGGGGTCGCGCCGGCGGCGATCGCCTTGGCGCGCAGCGACATGCTGACATCGTAATGATCGCCCTGATACCAGCCGCGCGACAGGCCGATCGTGTCGGCCATCGCGTGCAGCTCTGCCTCGGTGTCCGCGATCATGTGCGACATCTTCATGCGGCGGAAGCGGCCCATCAGCACCAGGTACATATCGTCGACGTAGACGGTCACTTGCGCGGCTCCGGCGTCGCGGGCGGCGGCGGCACGCACGCACTGCAGAGCCGCGGCCCGATCCAATGGCAAGGCACGCCGGTGCGTTCGATGCACTCCCGGCAATCGGTATCCGTGCAGCCGCAGACGCGGCATGAGCGGGGCTTGCGGTCAGGCATCAGAACTCGTCCCCGGGCGGATCTTCCTCGGCACCGCCGTCAATCGGTGGCGGAAGCGCCGCGGGCTGGAGTGTGGCGCGGATTGTGGCCGGCAGGCCATATTCCTGCTGCGGGTGGCGCCTCAATGCGGTCGTCGCGCTGCAGGGGGTGATGCCGTAAATCGCCGATCCTCCATAGAAAACTGCCGGCAGCAACTCGCCGCGGAACAATGGTTCGATTTGGAGCATCCTGTTGCCGAAGCGCTCTATCTCGGCGATGCGGCCGATGAGGGAAGTGTGCCCGAAAAGCTCAACGATCGCGTAATCGCCGGGCGGTAGCGTGGTGTCGTCGCTCATTCCTCGCCCTCGTCCTCGCCGTCGGGATCGCCTTCGCCGACGTCGTCGTTATCAGGGTCCGCGATGATGGGGCCCGGGGCGCCGAAGTGGGCGGCGTCGGGGCGCCAGTCGCGGGCTTTGTCGGCGAGGAGTTCGCGCAGGGCCTTGGCGGTAGCAGTTTTCTTGGGGGTGAGGCCGGCGGCCTCGGCGGCCTGGCGCAGCTCATCGGCGGGGACGTGGGCGAGGAACTCGGCGGTGTCGAAACGGGGCAGCAGCTCGGCGGCGTTGACGAGGGTGCCGGCCCATTCCGCGGCCTCGCCGCTGCCGGGGGCGTAAGTGGTGGCGTCGGGTCCGGTGAACTCGAAGATGGTGGCGAGCAGCTCGTGCAGCAGCTCGTGCGCCAGATCGTCGGTGAGCGGCGCGACGGTGCCGCCCGGGGTCAGCAGCCGGGCGGCGAGCGCGTCGAACCGCTGATGCTGCCGCATGCCCTCCGCGTAGAAGCCGCCGCGGACCGCGACATTGTTCGCGGCGAAGGCGAAGATGACGAGCTTGGCCAGGTCCTCCCACGGCAGCGCGCGTTGGGCGAGACGTTGCCGGAGCGCATTGGTCTTTGCCTTTGCGATCATCGCGAGGCCGGCCCTGCTGATGCCGCGCTTCTGGGTTTCCTCCGCGGTGGGCTGGCCCTCCCCAGGCGCGGCGGCTTCCTTTGCGGCGGCGGATGATTTTGCCGGAGCGGGCTTCGGTTTGAAGTAATAACGTTCCACGCGACCATCGGGCTTGAGCATGATGCGCTCGGCGTAGCCGCGCTTCATGCGGGCCTCGGCGCCGTAGGTCTGGGTGAAGCCTTTCGGGTCCGCGATGGTGTTCCATTTGTCGCGCTCGGCGCGGGCGACGTTTTCCTTGGGCGCGCGGCGGGTGATCTCGTCGTCGATCGCGGCGGTCTGGAGCTTGATGAAGCGGTCGAACTCGTTGGTGGTGAAGCGGCGCGGATCGTCCGGCTGCGCCCAGAGGTCTTCGTCCCAGGCGAGCTTGGATTTCTCGATGTCGAAGATGGCGTCGGCGCGGTTGGCGCGGCGGGTTTCGATCTCGGCGGCGATGCTGTGCCAGGATTCGTGCTCGGGCGAGGTTTTGAGGTAGCGCTTCGCGGCCTTTTCCAGCTTCGTTTCGCCGGCCTGCATCATCACTGTGGCGACACGAACGCCCGGCGGGCCCCAGGCGTCCACGAGGTCCAGCACCGCCGCCGGCAGCTTCGCCAGACGCTCCAGCCGCAGCGCCTCGCGCGGGGTGAGGCCGAGGGCGTTCTGCGCGCGGTGCATCGCGATGCCCTGCTCGCGCATGCGGCGGAAGGCGCGCCACTGGTCGGCGAGCGTCATCTGCTCGCGGACCGCGTTTTCGACCAGGGCGGCGCCGGTGCGCTCCGCCTCGTCCAGCGCGCGGACATAGGCGGGGATGGTGGGCAGGTCCGCGGCGCGCGCGGCGGCGAGGCGGCGGCTGCCGGCGATGACGCGGTAGCGGTTGTCCTCGCGCGTCACCAGGATGGGCGTGAGGACGCCGAACTCGCGCACGCTGTCTTCCAGCGCCTGTTGCCGAGCCGGATCGATGCGCTTGCGCACCGGGTCCGCCGGCGGGTCGATGAGGGCGAGGGGGATGTCGTCGGTCATGGAATGAACCTGTTATTGTCGACCATCGTGGCGTTGATGGTGTCGGGTTTAGCGCCGATCACGGTCGCCAGCTCGTCGCACAGGGCGGAGATCCGCTGGTCGTATGGTGTCATGACCATCTGCGCGTGGAGGAGCGTCAGGGCGGCTCGCGCGCCGCTCCATTGGTCGCCGGGACCGGCTAGATGCAGATCGGTCGGGCGATCACCTTGCTCGTGGATGCGGACCACAGCGACGAAGTGTTCGGGCCATCGAGTGACGAAAACCTTTGCTGCTGCGTTGAACGCGATGCGCTCGGCTGAAACGTCGTCGGTCATGGGGTTTCCTCGTAACGGGGGGCGATTTCGCGCAGGCGGTTCGCGGCGCGGGTGATGAACTGGGTAACGTCCGAGACGTGATCGGCGAGTTCCAGAACGTCCTGGGCGCGGGCCTTCGGGTGCATCAGCGTGTCACCGGCCGTTCGTTCGAGGACCTGCAGCATGCCGGCGCCGATGCGAAGGTCGCGGGCGATGGTGAGCGCGGTCTGGATGCGGTCGATCGGCATCATGCGGCTCCCGGAACGAGATGGGGGATGGGGCGGCCTCGCCGGCGCGGCATGGGGATGACGCGGCCGGCGGCGATGGCGCGGGCGATGGCCGCGGCGCGGGCATCCGCGGCCTGGCGCGCGCGGGCGGCTTC
This sequence comes from Lysobacteraceae bacterium, assembly GCA_018970895.1. GTDB lineage: Bacteria > Pseudomonadota > Gammaproteobacteria > Xanthomonadales > Rhodanobacteraceae > Dyella_A. The sequence goes on from JAGWVM010000008.1 coordinate 35,796, forward strand.
CAGCTCCGCGAGTTCCGCGTCCTCGCGGCCGCTGTCGGCGATGCTGTCGAGTGCCCGTTGCAGGCGCAGGGCCTCGGCGATGGCGATGTCGAACAGGCGCGCGCGGTGCGGCAGCGGCTCGCTGTCGCGCAGCTGGGCGAGCAGGGGGACGAGGGAGGTCATGTGGGAGGAAGGCGGCTAGGCCGCGCAGCGGCAAGGTGTTGAGCGCGAGCGGCGCGAGCGGCGTCCTCGGAGGGCATGACGTTTGAGAGGGCCTGCGGCGTTGATGTCCAGCCTTTGGCGTAACGACGAAGGTATTTGCCATTACGCAACCGATGCACCGGCTGCACGCCGCTGTTGTTCCATACAAAGCCGTGAACGGCGAGCGGCGCGGCCGTGAGGCGAGAAAATGGAAGGCTCATGGCGCGGCGCCGATCGGCAGGAAGTCGCCAGCGGGGCGGATGGAGGTGACGGTGTGCTCCAGGCAGTGCACGCGGCCGTAACGATCCTTCCATTCCGCGACGATGGTGGCGCGGACGAGCGGGCGGCCGAACGCCTGGCGGACGGCCATCTCGCGCGGGGCGACGGCGTGGCGCACGAGGCCGTGATGGACGACGGGCGGGGCAGCTGGGCTGTCGAGCGGCATCACTCGGCCTCCGACGGCCGGACGCGGATGGGCCTGCACGCGGCCCATAGCGACCGACGGTATTCATCGGGGTCTTCGCCGCTGCGGGCACAGTGAGCTTCCGTCAGCAGGCGCCAGACCTGGGTGCCGGCGCCCAGTAGGTAGGCGACCCAGCCGTCGTCAACGATGCGGCCGAGGATGTAATCGACGGCACGGGCATCGGGGGTTCTGTCGTCGGGCATTCGTGCCTCCGGGGTTCGGAGGCGCACCGTGTCACGGGATTTGACGTGATGTCAAGAGAGTTGACAGACCTGGGGTGACGTCAGGGGCCGGGCGTCACCCAGACGTGCCAGGTGCCCTGGCCGTTGACTTCCAGGAAAAACGTGCCGCCTCGATTCTCATAGGATGACGCGGTGCCGGCCCTGTGGATCATCGCGAGGTCGGTCGATTGATTGCTGGCGACGCTCATGACCAGCACACGGGTATCGTCGCTGCCGGTGAAGTGGAGCGTCCATGGTCCCGGCATGGTGAACGGCGGCAGATTCCTCGCGCCCTCGCCCGTCCAGTCCGTCGGCGACGCCGCGGCGGCGAGAACAAGAACAGCGGCGGCGGCGAGGGTGGTTTTCATGACTTCGCCGGCCGAGCATGCGCCGGCGTCGGCTTGTCATGCAAGACGCGCGGCGCCGGGCCACGCGGGACGGCGCCGGGGCGGCGCGCGGCACGAATCCCAGGCTGGCGCTCGATTTGCATCGGCCATTCGGCGATGGGCGCGTTGACGACGGCGCCGAGCGAAGCCGCTTTTTCGCGCAGGCGTTCGGCCAGGTCATAGTCCACGCGCGCCAGTTGGCCGAGATAGATCCAGTCGGTCGGGATGCCGAATTCCAGGTAGAGCCGCACCATGGCGCGGGGGTCCGGCAGGCGGCCGGCCTCCCAGTTCGCGAGCTGTGTGCGCGTGGCGCCGATTCGCTGGGCAAACCACGCCTGGTTGAGCGAGCCCTTGGCATCCCACGCCTCGCGGACCGCGCGCAGGCGGCGGCCGGCCATGACGTCGATCTCGGAAGCAGGCGGCTTGCGGGGCATGGGGCGAGGATGGCGGTGATGCCGCGCCGCGGCACGTCAGCTGTTGGCGCGCGAGAATGTCATGAGAGTTGACATTCGTCGTGGCGGCGGCGCATGCTTGATGTCATGGGAGTTGACGAGGTCATCGAGCTTCTGGGCGGCGACCAGGCGGCGGCCGACCGGCTGGGGCTGGGGCGCACTGCGATCGTGATGTGGCGCGCGAACGGGCGCATGCCGCTGCGGCATGTCGAGCGCGTCGCCGGCGAGCTGGGGCTGCCGGTCGAGACCGTGCTGCAGGCGACGAAGCGGCGGGCGGCGGCATGAGCGGGAAGGTGCGCCCGTCCCGCCTCGCCGTCACGCGGAAGCGGTCCGCGTCAGTTGCCGAGCGGGCGCAGGGCGGTGAAGCGGACCTCGTATTCCGGTTGCTCCACCGAGCCGCTGTTGGTCAGGCTCATTTCCTCGAGGCAGGCGCCGCCGCTGCCGGGAACGAAGGCCGCGTCAAACTGGACGGCCTGGCCTATCCGCATGGCGGCGGCCGTCGCGAACAACGGGCTGCCGACGGGGATCAGCGTGTGATCGATCGCCTCGCCGAACGCGTTGTTGGTGGTCTGCAGCGTGATGTTGTCGGCGATTTTCACCACCAGCACGCCTTTGCCGCCGTCGGCGGTGTCGAGGGTGTCCACCGTGCCGGTCCAGCCGGACGCGGTGTTGTGCGTCGGCGCCAGGACCCGGCATTGCGCGGCCGTGCGTCCCGCGAGGATGCCGCCCTTCTGCATGTCGTTGGCCGCGCCGTTCCATTTCGCGAGCGCGTCATTGGCGGCGGCGATGAAGCTGGCCTCCGTCGCCGGCATGCCGGCATCCGCGGCGATCAGCAGAAGGCAGGCAGCGATCAGAAATCGTTTCATGGGCACCTCCGCCGGCAGCATGCGCTGGCCGGCGCCGCGTGTCACGGGGGCGCGTGATGGTGTGGCCGAAGGGCAGGCGGCACACGGACGAGACGCGGCGCAAGATTTCGGCCGCCACCGTCGCCGCGATGGCGAACCCGGTGGTCTTGGCGCGCCTCTCCGCGGCGAGCAACGCGGCATGGGCGAACCCCGTGGTGCGGGAGCGCATGCTAACCGCTAGCCGCTCGGCCTCGGCTGATCCCAAAAACCGCGCGCGGATGTCGGAGGCCCAGCGGCGGCGATATGGGTGGGGCGAGGCCGACGAAAAGGCCGCCGTCGAGCATGCGGGCATGGCGTTCGACGGCGTCCTGGCGACGCCGCGCGCCATCGCGATCTCTGCGAGCGCCTGGGGAACGGCGGCGACGTTGGATGCCGTGAACGCACATCGCCGCGCCAACGGCGAGGATGTGTTCGTGCTCGCCGATCGGAAGGCGGAACGATGACCGGGGCGCTGTCGGTGCGCGACATGGTGCGGCTGATGGGCGGACCCGTCGCGGTGGCGCGGCTGTGCGGCGTCGGCGCGAGCGTGGTGGGGAACTGGATGGCGCGCGGAGGGGTGCCGGCGCGATACATGCCGATTGTCGCGGAAGCGTTCGCGGCGCTGCCCGGCGTCGTCGTGGCGGGCGTGGCCCTCCCCAGGCGCGGCGGGGCTTCCTTTCGGGGGCGAGATGATTTGTCCACGGCAGCGGAGCCGGCCGGGTGATCGGGACGGCGATGAGCATGGGCTGCGCCGCGGGCGTCGTGCTGGTGCTGTTCGGCTGGAACCTCATCTGGTGCGCGGGCGCGGCCCTCGTGCTGGGCTGGACGAATGCCGCGGGCGTGGTGGCGTTCCTGGCCTGGCGGTCGCTGGCGTTGGGCCTGCCGGTCGCCGTGGTGGCCGGCCTCGTCGCGATCTGGGCGGCGGCGCATGAACGCTAACGCGCTGAAGACACATTTCAAGCTCGATATCGGCGACGCCGGAGGGCTCGATGCCGCGGCATCCATTCCGGATGTGCGCGTGGCGCGGTCACAGCTGGCGGCGTATGGCGACATCAACCAGCCGGACCGGCTGGCGCCGGTGGACGTGGTGCTCGCGGTCGAGAGAATCACCGGCAATCCGCGTGTGGTGGCGCACATGGCGGCCGAGCTCGGCTACCGGCTGCAGCGCGTGGAGCTGCCGGATACCGGTGAGCTGTCGCAGGCGCTGGCGGAACTGGCGCGCGACGAGGGCGCGCTGTTCGCGGAACTGGTGCCGTACGTGAACCGCGACATGGTCATTCCGGAAAAGCAACGCGCCGGCGCCATGACGTTGCTGCGTCGGCTGGTGATCGCGGCGCAGGCGATCGAAACAATCCTCGCGCCGAAGGTGCTGTGATGGAGGTCGTGGTGGCGGGAGAAACGCACGATATCGAGGTGCCGCCGCTGCCGGCGGCGACATATGACCAGCCGGAATATCGGCGTGAATGGCCGTTGCTGTTGGCGACTCAGAGAGAGAATGCCGTGTTGCTGGTGTTCGCCGACGCGGAAATCGCGCGGAGTCGTTTCGACGCCGTCGTGAAGGCGGCGTCATGACGATGCCGCGCTGGATCACCCGGTGGCTGCTCGCGGCGCTGCTGGCGATGGCCGCGCGACGGCCGCCCGATGTCGTGATCGGCGAGCCGGACGACCCCTATCTGCGGCGCTGGTACGTGATTCCTCGGAATCGGGTCTTCAACGCCTACTTCCACCACTTCCTTCGCAGCGACGATGACCGCGCGTTGCATGATCACCCGTGGTGCAACGCCTCCATCCTGCTGCGCGGCGATTATATCGAGCATCGACCGGGCCGCGCGCCGCGCCTGGTGCGGGAGGGCGGCGTCTATCTGCGCCGCGCCAGCGCCGCGCATCGGGTGGAGCTGATCGCCGGCCGTTCGGTGATGACGCTGTTCATCACGGGTCCGAAACAGCGCGAATGGGGGTTTCTGTGTCCCCACGGATGGCGGCACTGGCGGGATTTCACCGCGGGTCCGCGCGGCGAGACGATCGAGAAAGGGTGCGGGTGATGCGCGCGCGATCGTGGTTCATGCTGGGCGTGGCGCTCGGGTTGTGGGCGCTGGCGGTGCGCGCGGGATTCGGCGCGCCGCCGCCGGGTGCTGATCCCAACTCGCCGATCGCGCGCTGGGTGCGCCAGCTCGAAACGCCGGAAGGATGGAGCTGCTGCTCGGTCGCGGATTGCCGCCCGGTGCATGTGCGGCTGCTGCCGGGCGGGCGATGGCAGGCGTTCATCGATCGGCGCAGCTTCGGGACCACGGCGCCGGATGCGTGGGTCGATGTGCCGAACGATATCGTGCGCGGAACGAAAAAGCCGGGGCCGGCGCCGAACGGCACGCCGTGGGCGTGCTGGTACGCGGGCGTGGTGCGGTGCCTGACGCTGGAAGCGGGGTTCTGATGGCGCATCGGGGGGATCAGGCCGAGTGGTCCGAGGCGCAGGTCGAACGGCTGCGCGGGTTGTGGGATGAGGGATGTTCCACGGCCGAGATCGGGCGGCGCATGGCGTTGTCGAAAAACTCGATCGTTGGCAAGGCGCGTCGTCTGCATCTGCCGTCTCGGCGCTCGCCGATCCGCCCGCGTGGCGTGGCGGAGGCGGCGAAGCCGAAACCCAAACGTGCGACCGGCCCGACGCTGCCGCCGCTGCTGAGCGACGCGCCGATCCAGATAAAGCCGCCGGCGCGGCCCGATCCGGCGCTGGAGGCGGAGGCGGTAATGGTGGCGCATCTGCCGGCGGCGGTCGTGAAGGTGCGGCAGGGCGCGCCTGAGGGCCGCCGCTGTTGCTGGCCCATCGGCGAGGTCGGAACGACAGCGTTTCATTTCTGCGGCGCCGCGCTGGAAGGGCGCGGGTCGTATTGCGGGATTCACCACGCGCGGGCCTTCGTGAAGGTGCCGCGCATGGGCGTGATCGGCGTCGGGCCATGACCGACGCCCCCGGAGCCGGCCGTGCCGGCATCATGGACGTTTCCTCCCCAACTCGCCCGGCCGGGAGCGATTCCGGCCGGGTCTTTTGCCGCGATCCGCGGACCGGGACGGTGACGATCTGGATGCCCTGGCGCGGGCGCAACGCGGCCCTGGATCGCTGGCAGATCCGCGGGCCGTTCGGCTACACGGCCGGTGTCGCCACGCCGGATGGGCCGCGCAACGTCGTCGGCGCGCGCCTGGCGCGGCCGCCGGTCGAGCCGCCGCCGGAACGAGGCGACGGGGTGGTGCTGGCGGTCGAGAGAAGCCAGATCGTCTATCTTGACAAGTGCGGTAGGTCGATTTCCTACATCGCGCGCCGGCTCGGCCTTTCCACGCACACCGTGGCGCGCGTGCTGGGGCTGCCGCTGTGAGCCCGCGTCTGGATGCCGCCGCCAAACGATTGGGCATGGCGCTGGCTGAGTTCCTTGAGGCAGGCGCCGAGGAAGTTTCGCGCGTCCTGGTGCCCGCGCTGGAAGAGTTCGCCCGGCGCGCTGTCGAGCCGACACAACGGGATCCCGCGCGGAGCGCGGCGGACGGCGTTCGCGACGAAAACGCGAGCGGAAGCGCCGCGGGGAGCGGCGAGGCCGTTGGGGGCGACCGTCCGCGCTCCGAACCGGCGGCGGTCAGCGGTTCGTCGAAACCGGAACCTTCCGCGCCGCCGGAACCTGCCCGCGTTCGCGGGCTGCCTGTGCTGCCGGAGCGCGTGCCCGGTCCGGAATCGCCGCGCAAGGCAGTGGTGACGCTGTTTTCGGAGGAACGGCGCGCGGTGATGCGCGGGATTATCCGGCGAACGTCCATATCGACACCATCACGGCCATGGTGAACGCGCTGCCGGGGCCGAGGGTGACGCGCGATCAGGTGAACGGATGCGCCTGTGCCACGCTGAAGCTGCGGCGCTCGGCGCCGCGCATGGTCCCGCCCGCCGCGCCCAGGCCGGCCACGGCGCCGATACCGCCGGCGAAACCGCAGGCGGGGCTCGAGCCGGCGCTGGCGCGGCGCGCGCGCACGGAGCATGGCTCCATCCCCATCACCTGGGCCGAGGCGCAGGTTCTCGCCGACGCCTACGGGTTCATCTTCAACGGCGACATGGCGCCGCTTTTCGACGCGCGCAGGCGCCGCGGGCTGCCGCGCGTGGTGCTGGACGAGGCGCGCGCATGAGCGACGGGCCCTCGCCGGAAGCGCAGGCGCTGGTGCTGGCCCTGGGCGCGTTGCCGCGCGGCGAGCGCGTCGCGGTGGCGATCAGCCTCGTCGAGACGGCGGCGCTGGATCTGCTGGCGGACGAGGGCGCGCAGCGCGTGTGGGATTTCGCGGGCCACATCGTCCGCCGCCTCAACCAGGTGCTGGCGCTCGCCCGCCCGCCGGCGGGGACGGCATGAGCACGCCGCCCTCGAACGTGGAGGCCGAGCAGGGGCTGCTCGGCGCGGTGCTGGCCAACAACCGCGCCTTCGACGACGCGGCGTGGCTGCGGGCCGAGCATTTCTACGATCCCGTCCATGCGACGATCTGGGACGTGATCGCCGCGCGCGTCAACGCTGGACGGCTGGCCGACGCGGTGACGTTGCGGGATCATTTCGAGGCCGAGGGCACGCTGGAGGAAGCGGGTGGTGCCGGATATCTCGCGCGGCTGCTGGCGGCGATGGTGTCGCCGACGCTGGCGCGGGACTACGCGCAGGCGATCTTCGCCACTTGGCATCGCCGCCGGCTGATCGAAATCGCTGCCGAACTTGGTCGCGCTGCCTTTGAAACCGCCGATCCCGTAGCGGCACAGGAAGCGGCCGAAAGCGAGCTGTTCGCGATCGCCGAGGATCGCGACGATCATGCCTCGCCGGCGCACGAGGCGATGAGCCAGGCGCTCGAATCCGCGATCGCGAGTGCCGCGCGGCCGGATGGGCTGGTGGGCGTCACCACCGGGTTTCGCGAGCTGGACGACGCACTCGGCGGCCTGCGCCGCGGCGACATGGTGGTGGTGGGGGCAAGGCCCAGCATGGGCAAGACCGCGCTGGCGCTGGGCTTTGCCGCCGCCGCGGCCGCGGCGCAACATCGCGTGCTGTTCGTCTCGCTGGAAATGCGGCGCGAGAAAATCGGCGCCAGGCTGCTGGCGGGGCTAACGCCGATCGAAAGCGAGGCCGCCGGGCGCGGCCATGTGCGTGGGCGTGACGGTACTGGCCGTTTCACCTACGAGCCAATTGGACAGGGTGACGTGGACCGCATGCACGCGGCCGCGCGAGCGATGGCGGAGCGACGATTCGTGATCGATGAGTGTCGGCAACGAACCGTCGCACAGGTGCGCGCGGCGGCGCGGCGCATGAAGCGGCGCGGCGGGCTGGACCTGGTGCTGATCGATTACCTGGGCCTGTTACGCGTGCCGGAGCTGGCGCGCAGCGATAATCGCACGCTGGAAGTGACGCGCCTGTCCGGCGAGGTGAAGGCGATGGCCAACGACCTCGGCGTTCCGGTGGTGCTGCTGAGCCAGCTGAACCGCGCCAACATGCAGCGGGACGACAAGCGGCCGAACCTGGCGGATCTTCGTGATTCCGGCAGCATCGAACAGGACGCCGACGTCGTGATGTTCCTGCACCGCGAGGAATACTACCTCGCGCGCGCGCGGCCCAACCGCAAGCCGGGCGAGGCGGATGATAAATTCGCCAACCGCGTGAGCGCCTTCGCCGAGGCCGAGCGGGACGCGCGAGGGGTCGCGGAAATCATCATCGACAAGAACCGCGACGGCCCCACCGGCACCAGGCGCATCGCCTGGCGCGCGGATTGGAGCTGGTTCACGGATTTGGCGGCGACGGAGGCATGACGCAGGTGGCTATGGCCGGCAACGACGTGATGTCTGGCGAATCCTTGGTCTGTAACCTGTTCGACGACATGGATGCGTTTGACAACCTGCCGGCCGCGATCCGCCGGGCGCTCCATAACGCCGTCGTCAAGATTGCGCCGGAGGATTGCGCGTAATTCCTTGTGGAGCTTCGTCGCCAGGGCGTACGCGATCCCGAGGCCGTGATCGTCCGCGCGATCCTGATCAGCGAGGCGGATGAACTGGCGGCCTTCGCTTCCGAGCATCTCGCCTCCCATAGCTATGCCCTGCCGCACGTCGCGGCGCGGGCCACGATTCAACGTTGAACGCCCACGAGGAAACGAACCATGAGCCGCCGCTGTGACTGTTCCGTCGTCCTGGATGAGCTGGCGCGCAACCCGGCGCTGGCGACGGCGCCGCTAGCCGCCCGCGCGGTGTGGCTGGCGCTGGTCCGCGCCATGCAGGCCGCCGGCGTTTCGGTTTTGCGTTGGGGTTCGCACGTGCCGAACCGTGCCGAGCTCGCGATGCTGGTCGCGGCATCGGAAACCGAAACCGAAACCGAAATTAACCGACTTGTGGCGCGCGGGCTGCTGGTGCTGGAGCCAGATGATGCCATCGCCTCGCCGCTGCTGGGCGCGGCGGCAAAACGGTCGGAAACCAACCGAATCAATGGCATGAAGGGCGGCCGACCACGAAAGGACGGCACCGATCGGCGCCAGGCCGGCTTGCTTCTGCCTATCGCCGGCGACGCGCCGGCCGCCACGGCGAAAACCGAACCGAAACCGAACGCGCCGCCCGGACAGCTTAAGCTAGCTTCTTCTCTTGAAGAAAAAGCTAGCTCGCTCGATCTCGCCACATCGCGTTTGCTTGGCACCGCGGGCCTCGGGACCGAGCGGCTGCGAAGTGATCGCGGCATCGTTGCACGATGGCTGAGCGATGGTCATGACCTCAATGACATCGCGGACCTGATCGCCCGCCGGGTCGATGCCGGCGCGCAACCGCAGCATCTCGGTTATTTCGACCGGGCCGTAGCGGAGCTGATGCCATCCGAGCCGCCCGCTCCCGTCGCGCGCCGGCCGGAAATGGTAAAATGGGAACGAGATTATAACGAATGGAAGGACATGGGCGGCATTGGTCCGATGCCGGTTCCACCGCCGTCGCCAAGCCACGGAACTCGTGCCGCATGAAGACCTCGGGTGTTTCACGTGAAACGTGTCGAGATGATCGTCTCGACCTTCTGGCGCGGGCAGCTAATGACACGGAGCGACGCGCCATCGTCAATGCCACGCCGCAGACCGTTCGAAATCTGCAACGTGACTCGCTGGACCTACTGCTAGAGCGCGGCAGCATCACGGGCATGGAATTCCACGTAGCGCGACAAATCCGACGCGTCTGGCTCGCGGTGACGGCGGCACTCCTGCCAGGCAACTCCATGAAGTCCATTCTCGGCGGCGGCGGTGGCGGCGGCACGCGCGATTGGCCGGCGGAGCTGTCGGCACTGCATCAGCAACACTACCTTCCATGGACGCGTCGTGCCTCGACGATCGCGGTCGCGGAACGGATTAGCCTCACCGATCTCGTCTTCATGATCGCGGTCGACGGCTATGGGCTGCGCCAGGCGGCCGAACGGGTCGGTCGCGATCAGCGGACCGTGCTGCGATTGTTCAAGCATGGATTGGCACTTTTTGCTGCCGCTTGACACCGACACGTTTCGGAGTCAAAAACCCCCATCGTCGTCACTGCGCCCGCCCCGGAACTTCCGCGGCGGGCGTTTTGCGTCAGGGGGCCATGCTCGCCATCGATGTGACATCAGACCTTGCGCGGTTCGCGAAGGATTTGGATTATTGGGAGAAGCGACAGCTCCCGTATGCCGCGCGATTGACGATCAACGAGGCATCGCGGGAGGCGCTGGAAACGCTGCGCCAGCAGCTCCCGAAGATATTCGACCGGCCGACGCCATGGACGATGCACGGCTTCTATTACGTGCCGTGCGGCAAGGACCGGCAGGAATTGCAGGCGCGCATCGGTATCAAGTTCAACCCAGGCTCCGGCACGCCGGCCGAGAAATATCTCGGTCCCGAAATCATTGGCGGTCCGCGCAACGTCAAGCGATTCGAGAAGGCGCTGGCGTTCAGCCAGATCGCGCCCGTCAACGCCACCACCACGGTGCCGGGCCTGGGCGCGCCGCTCGATCAATACGGCAACGTGCCGTCCGGGCAGATTGTGCGGATGCTGGCGGATTTGCGCGCCTTGGACCGCTCGGGCAGCACGGGGAACGCAAGCGATCGATCGTTGAAACGACGCAAGAAACGCGGGCTGCTGACGCGCTATCGTGGCCAGATGACGCAGTATTTCGTCGCTAAATCGAAACAGGACGGAGCTCCCCTAGGCGTGTGGAAGTTCCTGGGTCGCGGGATCGTCGTTCCGTTCCTGGTCTTCACCCGCCGCGCCCCGACCTATCGCCCGATCTTCGACTTCGCCGGCATCCTGACCAAACGGTTCGCCGACGTATTCCCGAAGATGATAGCCGGGAACCTGGATAAGGCCATGAGGTCGGCAAAGTGGTGAGACAGGCCGCCTCAATCTCCGGGTCCTTCCTATGCCCCCCGCCGCACACGGGCCATTCGCAC
>JAGWVM010000250.1 GCA_018970895.1 Lysobacteraceae bacterium
TACGGGCTGACCTTCAAGGAGCGCAAGGACATCCCGGTGTACCAGCCGGACGTGCGCGTGTTCGAGGTGTTCGACAAGGACGGCAAGTCGCTGGCGCTGTTCTACTGCGACTACTTCAAGCGCGACAACAAGGGCGGCGGCGCCTGGATGGACAACTTCGTCGGCCAGTCGAAGCTGCTGGGCACCAAGCCGGTGATCTACAACGTCGCCAACTTCACCAAGCCGGCACCGGGCCAGCCGGCACTGCTCTCGTTCGACGACGTGATCACCATGTTCCACGAGTTCGGCCATGCGCTGAACGGCATGTTCGCCGACGAGGAGTATCCGACGCTCTCGGGCACCAACACCGCGCGCGACTTCGTCGAGTTCCCCTCGCAGTTCAACGAGCACTGGGCCACCGATCCGAAGGTGTTCGCGCATTACGCGATCAACTACAAGACCGGCAAGCCGATGCCGCAGGAACTGGTCGACAAGATCAAGAAAGCCCGCAACTTCAACAAGGGCTACGACATGACCGAGCTGGTCTCCGCGGCCCTGCTGGACATGGGCTGGCACACGCTGCCGGCGGACGCGCCCAAGCAGGATGCCGACGCGTTCGAGGCGAAGACCCTGAAGGACGACAAGATCGACCTCAGCTACGTGCCGCCGCGTTACCGCTCCAGCTACTTCCAGCACATCTGGGGCAACGGCTACGCGGCCGGCTACTACGCCTACCTGTGGACCGAGATGCTGGCCGACGACGGCTTCGAGTGGTTCAAGGAACACGGCGGACTGACCCGCGCCAACGGCGACCGCTTCCGCGCCATGGTGCTCTCGCGTGGCAACACCGAGGACCTGGAGAAGATGTACGAAGCGTGGCGTGGCAAGGCGCCCAGCATCGAGCCGATGCTGATCGACCGCGGCCTGAAGGACGCGCCGAAGGGCAAGTGAGCGCACAGCGCATCAAAAAAAGGCCGGCGCAAGCCGGCCTTTTTCTTGCGCTCCCGTCATCGACGCCATCCCTGTATGAGCCCGCTCGCGGGCGATGCTTCTGCTCCTGATCGACATCAAAGCCAAAAGCATCGCCCGCGAGCGGGCTCCTACGGCAGTGGATCAATAGGCGAACTCGCGGAAGACCGGGTCGACGCTGCCGCCCCACGCGCCGTGGAAAAGCTCCAGCTTGCGCTCGGCCGGGGTCTGGTTGGCCTCGACGATCTCGACCAGCGGCTCGAGGAACACGCGCTCGTCGGCACCATCGGCATTGACCCGGGCGCGACGTTTCAGACCGTGGGCGGCGATCTTCAGCGTTTCGCGGGCCAGGTCGCGCACGGTGCCGCTGCGGAACGGCAGCTTCAGCGCATCCTTCGGCACGCCGTCACGCAGCGCATGGCGTTCGGCCAGCGAGAAGTCCTTCACCAGGTCCCAGGCAGCATCGAGCGCCTCGCCGTCGTACAGCAGGCCCACCCACAGCGCGGGCAGGGCACACAGCCGGCCCCAGGGGCCGCCGTCGGCACCGCGCATTTCCAGGTATTGCTTCAGGCGCACTTCCGGGAACGCGGTCGTCAGATGGTCGGCCCAGTCCTTCATGGTTGCCCGGGTACCGGACATGCCGGCAAGCTCGCCGGCCATGAACCGCTTGAAGTCCTGCCCGGCCAGGTCGATGTACTTGCCGTCCTGGTAGCTGAAGTACATCGGCACGTCCAGGATGTAGTCGACGTAGCGCTCGTAGCCGAAGCCGTCGGCAAACACGAAGTCGAGCATGCCGGTGCGGTCGGCGTCGGTATCGGTCCATACCTGCGATCGGTAGGACTGGTAGCCGTTGGGCCGGCCGTCGGTGAACGGCGAGTCGGCGAACAGCGCCGTGGCAATCGGCTGCAGCGCGAGGCTGGTGCGGAATTTCTTCACCATGTCCGCCTCGCTGTCGTAGTCGAGGTTGACCTGCACGGTGCAGGTGCGGGTCATCATGTCCAGCCCGAGCGAGCCGACCTTCGGCATGTACTCGCGCATGATCTTGTAGCGGCCCTTGGGCATCCACGGCATCTCGTCGCGGCGCCACTTCGGCTGGAAGCCCATGCCGAG
>JAGWVM010000009.1 GCA_018970895.1 Lysobacteraceae bacterium
ACGGAGCCCCCAACGGTCCGAGTTTAGCCCTCGTATCCACGAGCGCGCCGCCTGTCCCGTGCCGACTTTGGTCGAACGTGACTTGCGCCAAAAGGTCCTTAGACCTAAGGCGAATAGCGTTGCGCAATACGACCCGAGCATTCTGCGAACGTTGGCTATGTCACCGTCGAGCAGCGCGAACCACGGTCTCGCGAGACGGGGGCACCAGGGGGTAAACCTGCTTGCGGATGTCTCGTCGTGCTTTCACGACGACATTCGTCGGCTGTCATCACGATGGTCAAACGGGGAGTGCAAACGATGAGTAACGAAGCAGCAACCAAGTTTTCAAATCCTGCGCCCCTGGGGCTTGCAGGATTCGCCCTGACGACATGGCTCCTGAGCATGATCAACGCAGGTTGGTTCTCCGGAGATTCCATGCAGATGGTGCTTGCATGTGCACTTGCCTTTGGCGGAACGGCTCAGGCGATTGCCGGCATCATGGAACTTCCCCGTGGCAACACCTTTGGAGCCACCGCATTTATCAGTTACGGGGCTTTCTGGTGGTCCTTCTCGCTCTTCGTACTTTTCCTGCATGACAAGGTCCCCGCCGCCTTCGTCGGCTGGTACCTGTTCCTCTGGGGATTCTTTACCTTCTACATGTGGATCGGGACCCTGAAGGCGCCGCGGGCCCTCCAGCTCATCTTTCTCGTACTCTGGATCACGTTCTTCCTCCTGGCCGCGGGCGAGTGGACCGGGATGCCCGCCCTGCATATGGCGGGTGGCTACGGTGGCCTGGTGACTGCCGCGCTCGCCTTCTATCTTTCGGCGGCGGAAATCATCAACGAAGCGCATGGCCGGACCGTACTGCCTATCGGCGCGCCGGCGAACTGACCCCCTTTCCAGAACCAAGCGCAGACTGGCTCAAACACCACGAGCCAGTCTGCGCCACCCGGTGCTCCTGCTGGCAACCTGAGTTGCGGGCCGTTCCGACCGAGCGCCGCGGACGCAAGCGCAATTTGATTCGAACGCCTGTCGACGTCGACGCCGGCTTTGATCAGCCGGATGCAACGTGTGATCCGACAAAGACCAAAGTCGAATGTCGAATGCGCGGAAAAGCGTCAATGCTAGATCCACAATTCTGTAACATTTGTCTTCCGTAGAGAGGGCCGGTACCCCTTCGCCGAGCCGGAAGCCTTCCGTCGGTCCCAACCATGCTTCGGGGAGTAAACATGAAACGACATCCGATGTTCTTCGCCGTCGCTGCCGCCCTCGGGCTGGCGGTGGCCAGCCCGTCGTTCGCCGCGGTCAAGCAGAAGACCGACGTCAAGGCGCTGCAGGCGCTGATCAACAAGCAGCAGGCCCAGCTCGACGAGCAGCAGAAGGAGCTCGCGCAAATGCGCGATGCCCTGCAGCAGCTGCAGGGCAACCAGCAGGCGCAGCAGCAGCAGATCGAGAAGGTGGCGTCCACGCCGGCGCCGAAGCCGGCACCGTCCGCTTTCAGCAGTGCGCCCGGCGTATCCGTGGCGCTGCACGGCTTCGTGTCGGCCACCGCGTTCAGCCAGGACAAGAGCTTCACCTTCGGCAACGGCCAGAACGCCGAGTTCCCGGTGCCCGGCTCGCACGGTACGACCAGCGGCTTCGACGTGCGCAGCACCCGCTTCTGGCTCGACTTCAAGGGGGCCAAGTTCAACGACAACTGGACCGGCGGTGGCCGGCTGGAGCTGGACTTCTTCGGCGGCTTCAACGGCACCGGTGCGTATTCGCTGTCGCAGCCCACGCCGCGCCTGCGCCAGGCCTACATGGATCTGGCCAACGCCTCCACCGGTACCACCATCCGCGTCGGCCAGCAGTGGGATCTGCTGTTCCCGCTGGACAACGTGCCGGCGTCGGTCACCCACATCGCGTTCCCGCTCGGCTACGGCACCGGCATGATCGGCTGGCGCTTCCCCGGCGTGGTCATGATGCAGGACCTCAACCACGGCTCGGACGGTCCGAAGTGGCGACTGGACCTGGGTGCCTTCGAAGGCTCCTGGAACGGCCCGGGTGACAACGTCAACTACCTCACCGGCGGCAATGCCGGCTTCCGTCCGCAGCTGCAGGCCCGCCTGCACGTGCAGGACAAGGACTGGCTGGCCTACTTCGTGGCGCATTACTCGCAGATCGACCTGCGCGGCGTCGACGGCACCGCGGCCACGCCGATCGCCACCAAGATCGACAGCCAGGGCTTCGAGGTGGGCGGCAACTGGCATCCGGGCAACTGGATGTTCAAGGGCAACCTGTACACCGGCAAGGGCCTGGGCCAGGTGTTCGGCGGCCTGGTGCAGTTCGGCGACATCAAGGAAGACGGTGGCTACCTGCAGGCTGGCTACAAGTTCACGCCGAACTGGAGCGCCAACGCGTTCTACGCCTACAGCAAGCCCAAGCGCAGCGACGTGGTGGCCTGGCTGGGTCACGGCTCGGTGGGTCGGCTGGAGAACCGCCAGTCCGCAGTCAACCTGATCTACACCTCCGGCGCCTACGAGCTGGGTCTGGAGTACATGTACTCGACGCTGGACAGCACGACCGCGGCCGATCCCATGGCCACCACCCGCACCAAGGGCAGCCAGGTCTCGCTCAGCGCCAAGTACAACTTCTGAGTCCGGACCGGCGGCGGACGTTCCTCGTCCGTCCGCTCCTGCGAAAAGGCCACGCCCCCGGGCGTGGCTTTTTCCGTTTTACGCCCGGGTCGCTCAGTCCCGCTCCAGCGGCGGCTTGCCCTCGCGCAGGCGTTGCAGGTCGTAGGTGGAGAGCGATTCGCCGCGCGCGCTCGAGGCGATCCGCGCCTGGGCAAAGGCCAGCCCCGTACCCAGCAGTCCGATCAGGCCGACCAGCAACCAGATGCCCATGGCGCCGCCGCTGTGGCGGGTGAAACACAACACGAAGGACAGCACGGTCCCGGTCAGCCAGAGCCAGCGCATGGAAGACATGCCTCGTCGAAGCGGCGCCGCCCCCCGGCGGTCGTGTCGATCATAATCCGCTCGCCGCCGGCGCGGCGGGTCCGCCCCATGCATCGGGCTGACCGATCGCGCTCGGTGAGATGTCCATTGCGCAGCATGCCGTCATGCCCCCACCGCACGAACCTTCGGCGCCCCGTATCCACAAGGGCCGCGGCGCGACCTCCAACCCGGAGGGCCGCTTCGAGACCGTGCGTCGCCGCGCCGAGGACGATGGCTGGCAGAGCGCGCTGCTCGCCGAGGACGCACCGCGCCCGCGCACCGAGGTGACCGAGGAGCGCGCGCGCAGCGTGCTCACCCGCAACGACTCGCCGGACATCCATTTCAACCAGGCGATGAACCCGTACCGGGGCTGCGAGCACGGCTGCATCTACTGCTTCGCCCGGCCCTCGCACAGCTACCTCAACCTGTCGCCGGGCCTGGACTTCGAGACGAAACTGCGCGCCAAGGGCAACCTCGCCGAGGTGCTGCGTCACGAGCTGTCGCGCCCGGGCTACCGCGTGGAGCCGATCAACATCGGCAGCAACACCGATCCCTACCAGCCGATCGAGAAACGCTGGCGGCTTACCCGCGCCGCGCTGGAACTGCTGGCCGCATGCGGGCACCCGTGCACGATCGTCACCAAGAATGCGCTGGTCGAGCGCGACCTGGATCTGCTCGCACCGATGGCACAGGCGAATCTCGTGCAGGTGTTCGTCTCGGTGAACTCGCTGGACAATCAACTCGCAGCGAAGCTGGAACCGCGCGCCAGCGCCCCGCACCGGCGGATCCGGGCGATCCGCACGCTGGCCGACGCCGGCGTGCCGGTGGGCGTGCTGGTCGCGCCGATCATCCCCGCACTGAACGATCGCGACCTCGAGGCCGTGCTCGACCGGGCCGCCGACGCGGGTGCCTCCTGCGCCGGCTACACCGTGGTGCGCCTGCCGCATGAGCTGAAGACGCTGTTCCGCGAATGGCTGGCCCTGAATGCGCGGGATCGCGCGGCCCACGTGATGAGCCTGGTGCAGCAGATGAATGGCGGCCGCGACTACGACAGCGACTTCCGCACCCGCATGCGCGGGCAGGGCGTGTTCGCCGACCTGCTCAAGCGACGCTTCGAGGTGGCCTGCCGCCGGCACGGCTTCGGCCGTGCCCGCGATCTCCAGCTCGACACCACCCGCTTCGTGCCGCCGCGCCCGTCGTCACCGCAGGGGCAGTTGTTCTGAATGCTCCGCGGTTGCGGCACGCGCCTCGGCACGCGCCTGCATGGCATCGCCGGCAAGCAGGCGCGGCACGAGCATGGTGCTCATCGACACCAGCAGGCCGGGCGATTCGATCCCCATCCGCGTCCACCCTTGCACGGTGGGGAACAGCCAGTGGGCACCGAACAGCAGCCAGCACAGCCCGGTGAGATGGATCAGTGACAGCACCAGCCCCGTGCGCCCCCTGCCGGAACGCAGACACTCCTCGCGCACGATACGATCGGCCTCGGTCCACCGGATCCGGTAGGTGCGGACCAGGCGCCGGGTGGTGATCCATTGCATCGTTTCATCCTCCCTTCGGGGCTAATGGATCCTGCGTCCGCCGTGCCGCTTCCGCCAGCATCGCCGGCGCCGCCAGCATCCGCCCCGTCGTTCGCCACGCGAAGGCGGTGGCCATGGGGCCGAGCACCCCGCCCAGTCCCCGCGCCACCCCGCCTGCCATCACCCATCCGATCGAACCGGCCAGGCCAAGCACCAGCACACTCCAGCACAACCACGATCGCCGTGCCTCGCGCCAGATCGCGGTCATCTCGATCTCCTGCGCCACGCGCAGCGGCAAGCCGGACCGCTTGGCCAGCACGCGCGCGGTAAGCCACGCGCCTGCGGCGCGAGTGGGCGGCCTACCACCCGTCGATCCGCCGCTCATGCCGGATTCGCCACGAACGGCTGCGGCCGCGCCGCCAGCGCGCGCCATCCGGCCCGCGCCAGGTGTGCGGACCAGCCGGCCAGCAGTCCCGCGCCAACCAACAGTCCGGCCAGCAGGGCGGATGCGTGGCCCGGCGCATGGTGGCTGCCGAGCAGGGTGCCGATCACCAGGCTCGCCATCTGCAGCACGAACATCGCCGCCAGCAGCGGGCCTGCGGTCCACAGCCCGTGCGGTCGCCCACCGAGCACGTCGAGCACCAGCGCGATGCTGGTCAGCGCGCCGACCGCCACGGCCACCGCCTGCAACCCGATCACCGGCAACGCGTCCGGCATCCAGGGACTGCCCGCCAGCACCAGCACGAAGCACGCCGCATGCGCGGCCAGCGGACGCTGCAGCGCGGCCCGCAGCAGGGCCTGCTGCCGCGCCTGCGCCGAGCCGAGACCCGGCAGCAGCGCCAGCATCGGCAGCTCCGTGTTCACCCGTTGCCACCGGCGACTGAGCCACGTCCAGCTGAGCAGGCACACCATCGGGCTGGCCACCACCGCAAATCCGAAAAACGCCCCGAGCAGGACTGCCACGTTGCCGTGATCCTGTCCGCCACTGCTGCGGAGATGGCCCAGCCAGATGGCCAGCGCGGGCACGCCCAGGAGCACGGTCATGAACGCCAGCTGCTGCACATGCCAGCGCAAGCTGCGCGGCGTATACCAACCACCCAGCCCCACGCGCAAGCTGCGGACCGGCCGGGACGGACCGCAGCCGGCCACGTTGCCGCCGCCTTGACCCAGAGTGAGGGTATTGCGACCCGAGGCCTGCATCTGGCTCCACGCGCCCCAGCTGCCGTAGCGCAGCTGCACCACCGTCGGCGATGACCAGCCCTGCTCGCTGATCCGTCCGCGCACGAAGCCGCGCCAGCGCCAGCCGGCCACCGCGAGCAGCACGAGCAAAGCGATCTCCGGGAGGGGCTCACCGCCGGCATGCGGGAACAGCCGCGGCCAGCCGGGTGCCAGGGCATGGCCCAGGGTGGGGAGGAAGCCACAGAACACCGCGACGTAGCGCGGCAGCAACGCAAAGGCAAAGCCGCCGACCATCACCAGTGACCAGCCGATCATCGGTGTTGCCCAGGGCCAGCCGATCAGCGCGAAAACCGCGGTGGGCAGCAGCAGCATGGCGAGCGCGTAGGCGAACAACGCCTCCACGGCGACCCTTTCCAGTGCCGGTACCCGCAGTTGCCGCGCGTCCTTCGCCAGCAGCACCGTCCCGGAAAAGAGAAACGCCCAGGGTGCGAACAGGCCAACGCCGTAGGTGAGGGCTACCGCAAGCCAGGGCGTCCTCGCGTGGCCGAACAGCGCGATGAGGGTCCCGGCGATGCAGGCCAGCAGATAGAAGGCGGCCATCAACCGGCGCGTCCCGACCGGCACGGCGCGCCAAGGGGTGAGCAGCACCGTCGCGGCGTTCACTCCGCGATCTCCACGAAAAGATCCTCGAGCCCGAGCACGTCCAGGCGCACACCGGGTTGCGCGGCCTCATCCGGCCAGCGACCGTGGGCATCGCGTTCGATCACCACGCTGACGCTGCCATCGGCATGGCTGCGCCGGCCGAGCGTCGACGCCGGCGCGTGCGGGCCCAGCCGTGCCGGCAGCCACAGCCGCGCGTAGCGTTCCTTGGTGTCGTCCACCGGACAGTGCAGCAGCAGGCGGCCCTGGTGCAGGAAGGCGATGTCCGAGGCCACCCGCTCCAGGTCCGACACGATGTGGGTGGAGAACACCACCGTGATGCCTGCTTCACATGCGCGCAGTGCGATTTCGCGCAGCAGCTCGCGTCGCGCCACCGGATCCAGCGCGGCCGCCGGTTCGTCCAGCACCAGCAGCTCCGGCTCGCTGGCCAGCGCGCGCACCAGTTCCACCCGCTGCCGTTCGCCCGGCGAGAGCTTGCCGAACAGCTTGTTGGCCGGCAGCTGCCAGCGCGCCAGCGTGTCGCGGGCAAACGCGTGGTTCCAGCGCGGATAAAAGCGCCCGAGGTAGTCGAACATCTGCGCGACGGTGAGCCAGGCCAGTGCCTCGGGCTGCTGCGGCACGTAGGCGATCCGCTGGCGGATACCGTCGTCCATCGCCAGGGCCGGCTTGCCGAACACCCGCGTTTCGCCGGTGGTCGGTTCCAGCAGGCCGAGCAGCGCCCGCAGCAGCGTCGACTTGCCGGCGCCGTTGCGACCGATCAGGCCCAGCACGCTGCCCGCAGCGATATCGAGATCAATGCCGCGCAGCACCGTGGCCCCTTCGTAGCCGTGGCCCAGGTCACGGGCCGCCAGCGGCGGACCGGGCCGGTCGGCGGCGTCTTTGAGCATCGCGTTCATGAAACCTCCCTGGTCGATGAGCCGGTCGCCGCCGAGGCGGGGTCGTCCGGTGGCAAGCGGATAAGCAGGGCGCGCAGGTCCAGCAGCACGTGCAGCACCATCGGCACCAGCAGGCTGTCGCTGGCCAGATAGATCGCGGCGAACAGGCCACCGAGCACCGCGGTGACGATCACCCCGACGCGGCCCTGGTAGAGATGGGCCCAGCCAAAGGCAACGGCGAGCAGCAGCACATACGTCACCGGGCCGGCGTAGGGCAGCCAGCTGCGTAGCACGGCGAGGCCGAAGCCGCGCCAGACGATCTCCTCGCCGATGCCGGCGGTCACCGCCAGGGCGGCAAAGGCAAGCCGCTCGCGCCGGGTGCGCGGCAGCATGCGCAACACCGCTGCCTGGGCGGCCGCGGGTGTCGTGCGGGCCCTGCCGCGTCGCCGTGCGACCGCGCGTAGCGCGATGGCAGCGATCAGGGCGCCGGCCACCATCGATGCCGTCATGCCGAGCAGGAAGCTCACATCGAACCCGGCGGTCGCCCGCGGCCACGCCAGGCCCAGCTGCGCGGGGTTCCATCCGGCCAGGCCCAGCGTGATCGCCAGCGTCACCGCGACCAGGGTCCAGCCCTGCCACGTCCACGTCAGCAGGAACCGCGTGCGCGCATCCGGCTCGCCGCGATCGAGCGCGAGACCAAGTCGCCGCGAGGCGCGTCGTCCCAGCAGGGGTTCGACCACCAGCAGCCAGCCAACCCAACCCATGAGAGCGACATGCACGAGCATCTCAGTCCTCCAGCAGCCGTCCAAGCCGTCGCAGCACGGCGTCGGCCGGCAGTTCCAGTTCCCGGGCGTGGCGCACCAGCGCCTGCAGCTGCGGCTCCAGCAGCGCCAGCCGCTGCGTCTGCGTCTGTGTCGGCCGCACGGTGGCGGCCACGGCCATGCCCTTGCCGCGCAGCCGCTCGAGCAGGCCTTCGGACTCGGCCATGCCGTAGGCGCGCGAGACGGTCATCGGGTTGATCGCGTGGAACGCCGCCACGTCGCGCACCGAGGGCAGCAGGTCGCCCGCGCCGAGCTGGCCGCCGGCGATCAGGCGGCGCAGCTGCTCGACGATCTGCCGGTAGATCGGTTCGGGCGAGGCCGGCTGGATGGTGAGCAGCGATGCGTCCATGTGTATCAGTACATCAATACACATGGGGTCCCGTCAAGCGTGACTCGTGGCAGGGCCGGGGAGGGACCCGGCGCACACCACGCAAAAGGGCGAGTCCTGCGACTCGCCCTTTTGCCTCATCCGGCCCGGTCGGTTGGCTCAGCCGCCCGGCGGCAGGTACTTCTCGAACCACATCAGCGCGCGCTGCAGCACGTCGCGCTGGTGCGCCGGGTCGACGAAGTGGTGGCCTTCGTTCGGGTACACCACCAGCGAGGTCGGCACGCCGAGCGTGCGCAGCGCGTGCCACATCTCGAACGACTGCGGGGCCGGGCATTCGGCATCGCGGTCGCCGACCACGATCAGCATCGGCGTCTTGACCTTCTTGATGAAGTGGATCGCCGAGCTCTTCGCGTACACCGCCGGATCGTCGTACACCGAGGCGCCGAAGTACGGGATCATCCACTGGTCGATCAGGTTCTCGCCGTAGTAGCTCTGCCAGTCGGAGATGCCGGCGCCGGCCACCACCGCGCGGAAGCGCTGGGTCTGGGTCGGCACGAACATGCTCATGAAGCCGCCGTAGCTCCAGCCGGTGAGGCCCAGGCGCTTGTCGTCCACCGGCAGCTTCTTCTCGATGGTGTCGACACCGGCGAGGATGTCGCGCAGGTCGCCGTAGCCGAAGTCCTTGCGGTTGGCCTGCACGTAGGCCTCGCCCTGGCCGTAGCTGCCGCGCGGGTTGGGCATGAACACGAAGTAGTCCAGCGCCGAGAACGGCACGCCGCCGAAGCCGACTGCCGGCCAGCGCGGCAGCACGGCACTGGCCGGACCGCCGTGCACGGTGACGATCATCGGGTAGGACTTCTTCGCGTCGTAGTGCGCCGGGTACAGCAGCCAGCCCTGCACGTGGCGGCCCTCGTTGTCCCACTCGATCGACTCGGCCTTGCCCCACGAGGGCTTCAGCGTCGCGTTGATCGCGGTGACCGCCGGCGGCGGGGTGCGGCCGAGTGCGCCGGCATGCACTTCCGGTGCGGCGGCGTAGGAGCTCTGCGCGAACGCGACCTTCAAGTGATCGGCCGACAGCGACAGCCCCATCGCCGCGGTGCCGTCGCCGAGGCTGGCGTCCAGCGCGAACAGCGGCGCCTGCGCCGTCGCGTGGGCGGAATCGATGGCGTACGGCGCCACTTCGCTGCGGCCGTTGCGGATCTGCGCCACCAGCAGGCGGTCGGCGCCGGTCCAGCCGAACCACACCGGGGTGACCTTGATGCCCGGAGTCAGCGCGGTGACCGCGCCGCCGGTCGAGGGCACGGCATAGAGATCGCCACCGGTCGCTCCCTGGTCGCTCATCAGGCCGCCGATGAAGACGATCCGCGAACCGTCCGGCGACCAGCGCGGCAGCGCCATCTGCAGGCCGTGCAGCGGGCCTTCCACGGTGCGCGTGTCGACCAGCACGCGCGGCTTGGCGCCGGCAGTCGCCTGCTGGGCGTAGAGCTTGGCGATCCACCAGTTGTTGTCGCCGGGTGCCGGTGCGGCGACGTAGGCGAGCTGGCGGCTGTCGGGCGACCAGCTGAACTCGTAGACGTAGCTTGGCGCCGGGGTGAGCATCTGCACGGCACCGCCGCGGGCGGGCACCGCGGCGACGCGCTGCACCTCCAGCCCGTCCACGCCGATCTCGCCGGCGGCCGGCTTGGCCGCGGCCAGCGCGCTGGCCGCGCGGGTGGCGCCCTCCACGTAGAGGAAGCCGAGCCTGTGTCCGTCCGGCGACCAGCGCAGTGCGTGCGCGTAGCCGTCCAGCATCGCCAGCTTCTGCGGCGTGGTCGACTCGCCGGTGTCGGCCACCACCACGGCCGGGTGGCCCTGGCTGGCGCCGACGCTGGCGCAGGTGGACAGGAACGCGAGGTGCCGCGAATCCGGCGCCCACGCGATGTTCGATTCACCGCAGCTGCCGGCTGTATCCCGGGTGTTCAGGCGATGGGCGTCGCGGCCATTCGCCTTGGCCAGCACCACCGCCGGCTTGCCGTCGGTGTCCACCACCCACGCGAGCTGCCGTCCGTCGGGCGACAGCTGTACGCCGTGGATGTCACGCACCTTGCCCAGTTCGGTGAGCAGGTGGTCGATGCGCGGATCGACCGGCGCGGTGCCGGCAAAGGCCGGCAGGGTCAGGCCGGCCAGCAGGGCCAGCGGCAGCAGGGAGACTCGGGACATCGGCGGCGCTCTCGGCGGGTGGATAACCCTTCGAACCTAGCAGCGCGCGGGGCAGGGTTCCAAGTGCTGCAAGCCATGCCCCGCGCTTCGCAAACCCCTGCGAAGCGCCCGCGCGACGCGGTCAGCCGCGCAGGCCGTCGGCCTCGCGGTGGTAATGGGTCGCGCGCTCCACTTCCTCGCGCGAACCGAGGAACACCGGCACGCGCTGGTGCAGTCGGCTCGGCGGCACGTCGAGGATGCGTCCGCGGCCGGTGGTCGCCGCGCCGCCGGCCTGCTCGACGATGAAGGCCATCGGGTTGGCCTCGTACATCAGCCGCAGCTTGCCGCCCTGGGCCCTGATCTTGGCGTCCAGCGGATAGAAGAACACGCCGCCGCGGGTGATGATGCGGTGCACGTCGGCCACCATCGAGGCGACCCAGCGCATGTTGAAGTCGCGCCCGCGCGGGCCGTCCTTGCCGGCCAGCAGCTCGCCGACGTAGCGCTGCATCGGCGCCTCCCAGTGGCGCTGGTTCGACATGTTGATGGCGAATTCGCCGGTCGCCTCGGGAATGCGGATATCGCGCCGGCTGAGGACGAAGCTCCCTACCTCGCGGTCCAGCGTGAACTCGTGCGAGCCGTGGCCGAAAGTCAGCACCATCACCGTGGCCGGCCCGTACACCACGTAGCCGGCGGCCAGTTGTTCGCTGCCGGGCTGCAGGAAGTGCTCGGCCTTCGGCTCGGTGACCCCGTCCGGGCAGCGCAGTACCGAGAAGATCGTGCCGACGGAGATGTTCACGTCGATGTTCGAGCTGCCGTCCAGCGGATCGAACAGCAGCAGGTGGTTGCCCTTCGGGTACATGTCGGGGATCGGCTGCGGATCCTCCATCTCCTCCGAGGCGCAGGCGGCGAGATGGCCGCCCCAGGCGTTCGCCTCCAGCAGGATCTCGTTGGAGATGACATCGAGCTTCTTCTGCGCCTCGCCCTGCACGTTGATGCTGGCCGCGTCACCCTCGCCGGCAGCCATGCCCAGCACGCCGCCGAGCGCGCCCTTGTGGGTCGCCACGCTGATGCGCTTGCAGGCGCGTGCCACCACCTCGATCAGCAGCGACAGCTCGGCGTTGATGTGGCCGGCGCGGCGTTCCTCGATCAGGAACTGGATCAGCGAAACGGGCTTCATGGCGTCTCCGTGGCGGAAAGGGACCGCCATTGTCCCGTGCCGAACCGGGGGGCGCCACCCGACGGTCCCCATCCGCCGGCGAACGGACGGGCTGCTGACAGCACGCTGGCAGCAGCCCGCGACCATGCTTGCGCTCCACCCATGGAGGGCGCGTCGATGCGCGACACGGTTCATGTTCTGGTGTTCGACGGCTTTGCCGACTGGCAGGCCGCGCTGGCCCTGTGCGAGGTGCGGCGTCCCGGCGACTGGCAGGTGCGTACGGTCGGTTTCGACCGCCGGCCCGTGGTCTTGATGGGCGGGCTGACGGTGCAGCCCGACGCCACCCTGGGCGACGTGGACCGGCACCGTGCCGCGCTGGTCATCGTCCCGGGCGGCCACCTGTGGTCCCGCGGGGAAGGGCAGCCGGCCGTCGACCTGCTGGCGGAGATCCATGCCGCCGGCGCTCCGGTCGCCGGCATCGAGAGCGGCGTGCTGGCGCTGGCCCGCGCCGGACTGCTCGATGGCTGCCGCCACACTGGCAACGACGCCGGCCAGCTCGCCCGGGTGCCCGGTTATGCCGGCGCCAGCCGGTACGACCGCGAGGTGCTGGCGGTCAGCGATGGCGGCGTGATTACCGCAAGCCACCTGGGCAGCGTGGAGTTCGCCCGCGCAGTGATCCGCACGCTCGATCTCTACACCCCGAGCGACCGCGGGTACTGGTATCGCCTGTTCAAGCACGCAAAGCTTCCGCCCTGGTGCGTGGGCCTGCCCGTGGATGAGGTGGCAGCATGAACGTCTGGCCGGGCCGCGTGGTGCATGCCTACGGCCCGCTGCGCCTGCGTGGCCACCTGACCGAGGGATCATGGATGACGGCTCCCCGCCCGCCTTGTCGGGAGTCGCCTGAATCCGCCGGTCCCCGCCGTCTGATCCTGATGGCCCTGCTGCCGCGAGTCTTTCCGCGTCGGCGTTGAATCGGCCCACCGATCCCCTTCCGAGGAGTTCCCGTCATGAGCCTCCCCCGCATCACGTTCTTTTATGCCCCGCAGACCCGCGCCGGCGGCACCCTCGCCCTGCTCGAGGAGCTTGGGGCGCAGTACCACCTGCACCTGCTCGACCTGAAAGCCGGTACCCAGCGCGCGCCGGAGTACCTGGCGATCAACCCGATGGGCAAGGTGCCGGCGATCGTCCATGACGGCGCACTGGTTGCCGAGCAGCCGGCGGTGTTCGTTTACCTTGCGGACCTGTACCCGGGAAAGGGCCTGGCACCGCCGATCGGCGATCCGCTGCGTGGCCCCTACCTGCGCTGGCTGGTGTTCTACGGTTCGTGTTTCGAGCCGGCGATCGTGGATCGCGCCATGAAGCGCGAGCCCGCCGCGCCATCGACCTCACCCTACGGCACCTGGGAGCAGGTCTACGCCACCCTGGTCGCCCAGCTCGCGGATGGCCCCTGGCTGCTCGGCGAGCGCTTCACCGCGGCCGACGTGCTGTGGGGCACCGCGCTGAACTGGACCACGAGGTTCCAGCTGGTGCCGGAGCACCCGGCGATCCGCGGCTACATCGATCGCGTGCTCGCGCGTCCGGCGATGCGGCGGGCGATGGCGAAGGACGCCGGATACGCCGCGCAGCAGGCGTGAGCCATGGCCGGTAGGCGGAGCCCTCCGGTGCCGCTGCCTTGCCCGACGTCTTTCGTCGTCGGCCATGACCGACGTCGCAGGTGTTGCGACCATCGGCACGGCATCATGTACGGATGCGCCGCGCCGACCGCCTGTTCCTCATCATCCATGCCCTGCGCGGCCGTCGCACCGCGCTGCCGGCCCGCTCGCTGGCGGACACGCTGGGCGTCTCGCTGCGCACCGTCTACCGCGACGTGGCCGACCTGCAGCTCTCCGGCGTGCCGATCGAGGGCGAGGCGGGGGTCGGCTACGTGCTGCGCAAGGGCGCGGACATCCCGCCGCTGATGTTCACCGTCGAGGAACTGGAGGCGCTGGTGGTGGGCTCGCGCTTCGTGCGGGCCTTCGCCGGCGACCGCCTGTCCGCCGGCGCGCAGTCGGCCCTGCTGAAGATCGAGGCGGTGCTGCCGCCGGAACTGTGCGAGCGCTCCTCGCGCACCCGCATCTATGCGCCGGTCTGGCGCGACGAGGCGCAGGCGGCCTTCGCCGCCCGCATCGACCGGCTGCATGCGGCGATCGAAGGGCGCCAGGTGGTGCGGCTGGACTACCGCGACGAGGCCGGCCGGACCAGCCAGCGCGAGGTCGAGCCGCTGTGCCTGGCCTTCTGGGGCGGCGCCTGGACGCTGGGGACGTGGTGCCGGCTCCGGCATGATTTCCGCAACTTCCGGCCGGACCGGATCGCCGGCCTGGCCGAGCTCGCGGAGCGCTTCGACGATCGACCGGAGCACAACCTCGATGCCTACCTCAAGGCCATGCGCAGCTATTACGCAGGCATCGATTGACACTGGCATTGCGCGCAATCTCTGCGAAGATCGTCGCCTGATCCTGCGGAGGGAACGTGTCGATGAAGTACCTGCTGGGCGGCCTGCTGGCCGCCGTCCTGGGCCTGGTTCCCCTCGTTGCCGGCGCAAACGACGCCGACGCGCGCTTCCATGCGATCTACACGCAGGAGTGGGCGTGGCGCAGTGGACAGAGCGGCATCAGCAGCTCGGGCGAAGCCCTGCCCGGCGATGGCCGTCTGGACAGTGTCGACGCGGCGACCCAGCAGGCCAGGCAGGATCGCTGGCAGCAGGTGCTCAAGGAGCTGGACGCGATCAACCTCGATGCACTGTCGCCCGGCGAACGCGTGAACTACGAGGTCTATCGCGCACAGATCGCCAACCTGCTGGCCGACCAGCGCTTCAAGCTGTGGCAGATGCCGTTCAACAGCGATTCCTCGTTCTGGGGCGACATCGGCTACCAGCTGCACGGCGACCACCTGCGCACGGTGGACGACTACGAGCACTACCTGGACCGGCTCGGCCAGATCCCGGCCTACTTCGACCAGCAGATCGCCAACATGCGGGCCGGCCTCAAGCGTGGTTTCAGCGTGCCGCGGGCGGTGCTGGATGGACGCGACGTGTCGATCGCCGCGGTTGCGAACCTCGCCGACCCCACCGACAGCAGCTTCTATGCGCCGTTCAAGCACTTGCCGGACAGCTTCTCGGCCGACCAGACGCAGGCGTTGCAGGGCGAGGCGCTGCGCCGCGTGCGCGACGACGTGATTCCGGCCTATCAGAAACTGCTGGCGTTCTTCCGCAACGAGTACGTGCCGCAGGCCCGCACCACGCTGGCGGCCGAGGCGCTGCCGGACGGCAAGGCGTTCTACCGTCAGCAGATCCGCGAATACACCACGCTGGACCTCGACCCGGAAGCGATCCACCAACTGGGCCTGGAGCAGGTGGCGAAGATCCACGCGCAGATGCTGCAGACCATGAAGGAAAGCGGCTTCAAGGGCAGCTTCCCCGAATTCCTGCACTTCCTGCGCACCGATCCGCAGTTCTACGCCAAGACCCCGGACGAGCTGCTGATGCGCACGGCCTGGGTGGCCAAGCAGGTGGACGGCCAGCTCGGCAAATTCTTCGGCCGTCTGCCGCGCCAGCGCTTCGCGATCGAGCCGGTGCCGGCCGACATCGCGCCGTACTACACCTCCGGCCGCGGTGGCGCCGACACCTACCTGGTCAACACCTACGACCTGAAGTCGCGCCCGCTCTACAACATGCCGGCGCTGACCCTGCACGAGTCGATGCCCGGCCATGCGCTGCAGCTGGCGCTTGCCGCCGAACAGCGCGGCCAGCCCGCGTTCCGGCGCGACGGCTACATCTCCGCCTACGGCGAGGGCTGGGCGCTGTACGCCGAGTACCTCGGCAACGAGATGGGCATCTACCACACGCCCTACGAGCGCTTCGGCTACCTCACCTACCAGATGTGGCGCGCCTGCCGGCTGGTGGTGGACACCGGCATCCACCACGACGGCTGGACCCGCCAGCAGGCGATCGACTACCTGACCAAGAACACCGCGCTGTCGGACCGCGAGATCGCCAACGAGGTCGACCGCTACATCAGCTGGCCGGCGCAGGCGCTGTCCTACGAGATCGGCTACCTGAAGATCCTGGAACTGCGGCACAAGGCCGAGCAGGCGCTGGGCGACAAGTTCAACCTGAAGGCCTTCCACGACACCGTGCTGCAGATCGGCTCGGTGCCGCTACCGGTGCTGGAGAAGCGCATCGACCGCTTCATTGCCGACGGGGGGCCGGAGCCGGACTACGGCTGCGACTGCACGTCTAGGCCGGCCGGTTGAAAGGTCCGCGGTGAGCGACGTCAGCGGGGGGCGACCGGCAGGTACTGGCCGCGCTCGCCGTAGCGCTTGCCTTTCGCTTCGACGTGAGCGCACAGGTGTCCGTCGCACAGCGTCACGTCGGCCCGGTTGTAGGCCTGCAGTAGTTCCGCCGACAGCCGGTTCTGCTCGATCACGCCCGCGTAGTGCAGCGACAGCCACGCGCCGCCGGCCAGCAGCAATGCGAGGCAGGCCGCCACGGCGGCGACCGTCTTCCCTAGCAGCAGCCGGTGCAATCGCTGCAGACGTTCGATCTGTCCACCGAGCTTGAGCGCGGCGGCCTCCAGCTCGCCGCCGGCACGCTGCAGGCGTTGCTGGTAGTCCTGCACCGGCTGTTCCAGGCCGCCGCCCAGCCGGTCCATCACCAGCCGCGGAAGCGCGTGCAGCGAGCCGTCCGCCGACTGCCGCACGATCGCCGGCACCTGCTGGCTCAACCGCTCCAGCTCGCCCGAATGCGTGAGAAGGCGCTGCTCGATCTCGCCGCAACGGCGGTCGAACTGTTCCATCAGCACGGCGGTCTTGCTGATCAGGCTGGCGACCTCGGCCGTCTGCACAGGTCCCGGTGCGGACGCGCTCATCGCTGCCAGCCCTGAGTCGAAAGGGCCGGCGTATCCGGCATTCGCGGTGGCGTAAGCTGCGTTTGAGCATCCGCTACGGCTCGGGCGTCGGCGCGTAGCGCCTGACCTTCGTTCATTTCAGCAAAGCGCTCATTGCCCTGCATGAAACCAGACCAGTCACCCGCTCTCGCTGCGGCGAGCATTTGGTCGATCTGCTGGGACAAAACGCGCTCGTCGCCGTCTGCTGCTCCCCTGACACTCTGTTGTGCGACGCAGGCACGGAATGGACGCAGAAGGTGGCTTTCACGCATTGACTTATCGACTGGCTCGGCGTTGTAAGGATCCGCCACCTTGTCGATGTCATGGCGGGGAACCAGCAGCTCGTTGTAGCCCTCTGGCAACAGCCGATTCACTTTGCCTGTGATCCGGTAAATGAACATGCCTTCTTCTGAACGATGGACGACGTTGAGACGCGGATCGTCCGGCTCGATGCTCTTGTTCAGAAAAGGCTCGTCGCTCAGGCAGTTCAAATAGTCAATCATCAGATTGCCGGCACGAATCGATAATCCGTCGCGGTGATAGCCGCCCCCTACGTCCGAATGCGCGCCCGGTACATACATTCCGGCAAAGCGGCCGTCGTCGCTGATGCCCGGATCGATGATGCGATCGGATTTGAAAAGGCCTCTGTGCTCGTCCGTAGCGGTCAACTGCACGCCTGAAATCACCGAGGGCGATAGCCTTCGGTCGTCGTTGCGAAGTTCGTTGCCTGTCCCAACGGGATCGAACAATCCGACCGCCTGAGCCACTTTTCCCGGCGGGACCAGCGGCGGCTTGATGTATTGAACTTGCTTGATCTGGTGGTGAACGTCATATGTATAGACCGCTCCACTGGGGTCCTGGATCCCCCGTTCGTGGACAAGCCTGGACAACACCGCGATCTCGTCGCCGCCCCGGCTGAATCCGATTCCGACCAGACTGATGTCGGCTTTCGGGTCCTCGCGCTTCCAGGTCCGTGCCTGCTCAATGAACATCTGGTACATCCGCTCGGCACGTTCCTCGGACGTGAAGCCGTCGATACCGTCGAGAGTCCGTCGAAGCAAACCCTCTTGCGTCCCAGGTCCCTGGACGTAACCCGCAGCTATTCGGGTGTCACCTTGTGCCTCGCGTCTGGCGATCTGGTCGGCGATCCTGCCAACGTTCGTCTCATGCTCCGGATCATCGATCGCGTCGTTGCCTGTGCCGTCCATGCAGGCTACGAATAGCCGGGAGTGCGGATTCTTTGATTGCATGAGAACAGGGACCTCAAACAACCCGTCCTGCTGAATATCCCCGTAATACTGGCTCTTTGCCTGCTCGCTTGCGGGGCGAAAGCCGACACCATCCGACAACACGCCGTCCTTCTCGAGATGATGCTTTTCCGCCATGTCCCTGGCTCCTTTGGTCAGTAGGTATGCGTCCAGACAGGGATCACGTCATCCCGAAAGTCGCTGAACCGGTTACCCGGAATCTGGAGGCCTCTCGTGGGTATGGCCGCCTTCATGAAAACGCTCAAGGTGCGGTTGTTGACCTCGAGGATAATCAGCGGATCGGAGACGACGCCCTGGGGGAAATGACCAGCAGCAATCTCTTCCTCCGAAACGCTGTATCGGACCCGCTCACCGTGGAACAGCGCCGCCAAATCGACGGACGCGTGGTGCGTCATGCCATCCAGGGACGTCCAGCTGACCTCGACGGGTGGCGGAAAATTGCGTATGCCCACATGACCATTGAGTGGCCACTTCTCGCGATAGTCCATGGAGGGGGGCGGAGGTGCGCGTTCATCTTCATACAACCGCGTGTAGTCATACCGGTCGTAAATCACCCTGCAGGAAAGGGTGTTGTAGACAAAGACGGTGAAGTTGTGGGCGGTGAACCTGAGAGGAAACAGGTTTCCATTCACTTCGTGTGTGGCTTGGTCATGCGCAGTCATCGGGCGAGCACATCCTGCGAGTGAAACGAGGAAAACCAACAGGGCCGTTGCCGCGATCAGCCGAGAGTGACAGTGCGGATGCCGCTGCATATTCTTACGGAAGGCGATCGGGAGATTGTCGCGGGCATGATCGGATTCATCTAATGACGGATGTGGCTTTTTGATCACGTGCCCTCCTCCTCCGAGCGATGCACCACGTTCATCCGCGGATCGTCCGGCTCGGGCTGCTCGCTGAGCAGTGGCGTCGTGCTGAGACGATTGATGTACTCGATCAGCAGATTCGCTGCGCGGATGGAGAGGCCATTCAGGCGGTAGCCGCCGCAGACGTCCGAAAGCGAACCGGGGACCGGCAGGCTGAGGAAGCGTCCGTCGCTCGAGCGGCCTTTGCCGAGGATCGGCAGCGACTGGAAATCAGGGCGTTTCTCGTCCGTCGCGCTGAGCTGGAAGCCGGAAATCACCGAGGGGGGCAGGTGCAGCTCTGGCGGCAAGTAACCGGTAGGGGCGAGCAGGGCAAGAGCCTGGGCTGTCCGGTGTGGTGGCACAAGAACCTCACCCGAGGGGGAATGCAACCCCAACACGTCGACCATCATGGTGAACTCGGCGCCCTGCAGGGCGCCCCAGCTGCCACCGACGATCAGCAGGCTGATCCGGGCATCGGGGTCCTGCCTGAGCCACGCTTCCGATCGCACCGAGAGCTGCTTGTACATGGCGGCAAGCCGGGTGCCGGCAAACGCTTCGCCATGCTTGTCCAGGGTCAGCCAATTGTCGTGGGCGCAGTCGGTGCTTACGTAACCGGTGCCGATCGACGTGGGCGTCGTACCCCGGATCAGCTGCTGGTGGATCCAGGCTACGGTGGTGGGCTCGGTGGGTCCCTTGCGCGCCTGTTTCCAGCTGCAATCGAACAGCGCAACGAAAAGACGATCGTGGGCGCCCGGCGTCGATGACGTCGGCACCGGGCGCGTGGCACGGGTCGATGTCACCGGTGCGGTTGCGGCCTGCGACCGGATCGGCAGCCATCCGGTCATGGCCAGCAGTAGGGCGAGCGCCGCGTGCTTCCTTGGCATGGAGTCTCCCTGGGTCCTTGCAGGGGATGATCCGGCCCGCGGGCCGGATCCGTGGGGAAGCATGGTAGGCGATGGAAAATCCCTGGCGCTGTGAGCGCATGCCGGTTTTCGGGTCATCGTCCGGCGATGACGTGCCTGAACGGCCTGCGGCATAGCCCGCGGGGCCGGTGTTCATGACTTCATATGTGGAGTAAATTGGAAATAAGCTCCATATAGGAACATCGTATGGTTTCCAGTCCGCACGCGGCGACCCTGCCCCTGACCGACCTCGGCGGCCCGGCCCTGCGCAGTTTTTTCCGGCTGGCCGAGGCGTGGAAGCTGCGCGTGGCCGAGCAGCGCAAGCTGCTCGGCGATCCGCCGGAGTCCACGTTCTACAAGTGGAAGCGCGAGCAGGAAGGCAGCCCCGGGCGGGACGTGATCGAACGCGTCAGCTACCTGCTAGGCATCTTCAAGGCATTGCAGATCCTGTTTCCCGACCCGGCCCAGGCCGATGCCTGGCTGCGCACGCCGAACCAGGCGGCGCTGTTCGGCGGCCAGTCGGCGCTGGAGCGGATGCTGTCGGGCAATGTGGCGGACCTGTTCGTGGTGCGGCAGTACCTGGATGCGCAGCGCGGGTAAGCCGCACGGCGGCGCCGGTCGCGACCGGGGAGACGCCACGCGGCGAGCCTGTCCGACGCCCCTTCCCGAGTTCCTTAGCCGAGCGCCGACGTGACCGCCGAGACGCCCCCGATCAAGCGCATCCGCTGGAGCCATGCCTACCGCATCGTGCCCAGCCGCTTCCCGCCGGTCGGGCTGTTCGACCGCATCGCCGATCCGGCCGATCTGGACGCGGTGTTCGCAATCGAGGCGTTGACCAACCCTCGCCTGCGCGAGGAGGCCGGTGCGCTGAAGCGGGTGCCGAAGGAGCGTCGCATCAGCGGCCCCGGCAGCACGCCGGTCATGGCCGCGTTCACCCATCTCAATCCGGAAGGCAGTCGCTTTTCCGACGGCAGCTGGGGCGTGTTCTACGCCGGGCACAGCGTGACCACGGCGGTGGAGGAAACGGTCTACCACCGCGAGCGCTTCCTGGCGGCCACGGCCGAGCCGCCGTGCGAGATCCCGATGCGCTGCTACCGCACCCGCCTCACTGGCCGCCTGCACGACCTGCGCGGCGGCTGGCCGCGGATGCACGATGCCGACGACTACGGCGCCAGCGTGGCACTGGCCCGCTCGCTGCGAGAGGCCGGTTCCAACGGCATCGTCTACGACAGCGTGCGGCATCCGGGGGGCGAGTGTGCGGCGGTGTTCTATCCCGACCTGCTGTCGCCTTGCGTGCAGTCCGAGCACCTGGTGTACCGCTGGGACGGCGCGCGCATCGCCACCGTGCTGAGAGTGTCGGAGTTGCCGCGCGCGCGGTAGGGTTCGGATTCCCCGACCGGCCAGGAGGACCCTCATGCCCCGCTGGATACTGCTGTCACTGCTCGCCCTGCTGCCCGCGCTGGGTATCGCCCACGAGCGCGATGCCGCCAACGACCACACGATCTGGAGCAAGGACATCGCCGCCTTCGAAGCGGCCGACCGGGCACAGCCGCCGGCACCGGGCGCGGTGCTGTTCATCGGTAGCTCCTCGATCCGTTTCTGGACCACGCTGGCCAGCGACTTCCCCGAGGTGCGCACGATCAATCGCGGTTTCGGCGGCTCGGAGATCAATGACGCGACGTACTTCGCCGAACGTATCGTGGCGCCGTACAAGCCATCGGCCATCGTGATGTACGCCGGAGACAACGACATCGCCGCCGGCGACAGCCCGGCCTTCGTGCTGACCGAGTTCCGAGATTTCGTTCGCACGGCGCGTGCGGTCGATCCGCGCGTGCCGATCGCCTTCATCGCGATCAAGCCGAGCATGGCGCGCAAGGCGCTGCTGCCGCAGATCCGCGAGGCCAACGAGAAGATCCGCGACTGGGCCGCCACGCAATCGGATGTGAGCTATCTGGACATCTTCACGCCGATGCTCGGTCCGGACGGTCAGCCCCAAGACAAGTGGTTCCGGAAGGATGGCCTGCACATGAACCGCAGCGGTTACGCGCTGTGGATCGACCTCGTGAAACCGTGGGTGGACGCGCATGGCAAGGCCGCCATGCGCCATTGATCGCGGATTGCCTCAGGTATCTGCGTTGGTCGCCCAGCCCTCACGGGTGCCGACGTTGAACACGCGGTCCGCGTCCAGCACGTCGCCGGCCGCGTGCGGCGCCTTTGCCGCCAGCCGCTGGTAGATCGGCGTGAAGTCCGGGCGGGTGGCGTCGAACAGCTGCTCGAAACCCTCGATCACGAAGTAGGTCTGCTGATAGGTGTCGATGCGATAGCGCGTGCTCATCACGCGCTCCAGGCCGAAGCCGATGCGGTTGGGTGCGGCCGAGTCCAGGCTGTAGATCGACTCGCCCTTGGAGCTGACGATGCCAGCGCCGTAGATGCGCAGGCCATCGGGCGTGTTGATCAGGCCGAACTCCACCGTGTACCAGTACAGCCGCGTCAGGTTCATCAGCGCTTCGGGTCCGACACCGAAAGCCTTCATGCCGCCGCGGCCGTAGGCCTGCATGTAGTCGGCGAACACGGGGTTGAGCAGCAGCGGCACGTGGCCGAACAGGTCGTGGAACAGGTCCGGCTCGCTGAGGTAGTCGAGCTGGTCCGGCTTGCGGATCCACCAGCTCACCGGAAAGCGGCGGTTGGCCAGGTGGTCGAAGAACACCTCGTCCGGCAGCAGGCCCTCCACGGCCACGATCTGCCAGCCGGTGGTCTTTGCGAGCAGGTCGTTGAGGTCGGCGAACTTCGGGATGCCGTTCTCGCCCATGCCGAAACGCTCGACGCCCTCCAGAAACTCGGCGCAGGCGCGCCCGGGCAGCAGCTCGCGCTGGCGCCGGTACAGCGTGTTCCACACCTCGTGGTCGGTGACGGTGTAGCTGTCCCAGGGCTGTTCGACGACGCCGGTGGCGTACACCGGCACGTAGCCGCGGTCGGTCTGCTGGTGCTCGACCCGGCGTGGCGTGGCGTTTTCCATGGCGTGGCTCCGGAACGGGATGACAGGCGCACCATCATACGGACAGATCCGCGCACAGAGCTTGTTTTATTGTTGAACAAACCGTTATATCGGCAACAAATCCGATAATTATCCGAATAACACGAAATAAAATTGCATGGCGAGCCTCGATCGCACCGACCTGCGCCTGCTGGCCGAACTGCAGCGCGATGGCCGCGTCACCAATGCCGAACTGGCCGAGCGGGTCAGCCTGTCGCCCTCGGCCTGCCTGCGTCGGGTGCAGCGACTGGAAGCCGACGGCGTGATCGCAGGCTATGCCGCCCAGGTCGATCCGCAGGCGGTGGGCCTGGGCCTGCAGGCCTTCGTGCGCGTGCAGCTGGCCAAGCACGAGGCTGCCGCGATCGAGCGCTTCGTCGCCCAGGTCAACGCCTGGGAGGAAGTGGTGGCCTGCCACGCGCTGACCGGCGACATGGATTACCTGATGCACGTCTACGTGGCCGACCTGGAGCATTTCTCGCGCTTCCTGCTCGACCGTCTGCTCACCGCGGCCGGCGTGGCCGACGTGAATTCCAGCTTCGTGCTGCGCACGGTCAAGCGCTCGCCATCGCTGCCGCTGGCCCAGGTCGGAGGCTGAACCGGCGCCCCATCCGACCCTGCGGCGCATGTCGTTGCGGCGAACTAACGCTAAACTAACCGGCTGATGAGTATGGACACCGCCCCCGCGCACGAGCCCCTGCCCTGGCAGCCGATCCGCTACCTGTGGCGCGTGCCCCTGCTGCTGGCGCACATCGTGGTCGGCATCCTGCTCTGTTCGCTGATCCTGAGCTGGAACAAGCACCGGGTGATGAAGGACGGCCGCGTACCGTTCGCGCACCGCATGATCAACGCCTGGTCGCGCACCCTGATGCGCATCTTCGGGTTGCGCTCGGTGCGGGTCGGCACGCCGCTGCCCGACCCGGTGCTGTTTGTCGCCAACCACACCTCGTGGATCGATATCGAACTGGTGCACAGCCAGCGCGCGGCGTGCTTCGTGGCCAAGGCGGAAATCGCCGGCTGGCCGCTGGTCGGCTGGATGGCCGCCAACGGCGGCACCATTTTCCATCGTCGTGGTTCCAACCACTCGCTGACTTCGGTGATGGCAGTGATGGTCGATCGGCTGCGCGAGGGCCGTTCGGTGGCGGTGTTTCCGGAGGGCGGCACCGGCCACCACGGCGTGCTCAAGGTGTTCCATGCCCGCATCTTCCAGGCGGCGCTGGACGCCGAGGCGCGGGTGCAGCCGGTGGCCCTGCGCTTCACCCGGAACGGTCGTCGCGTGATCGACGCCGGTTTCCGCGAGCACGAGAGCTTCATGGGCAATTTCCTGCGCCTGCTCGGCAGCGCCCCGCTGGATGCGGAAGTGCATTTCCTCGAGCCGGTGCCCGCCACGCCCGATGCGCGCCGCCGCATGGCCGAGCTGTCGCGCGAGCGCATCGCGGTGGCACTGGAGCAGCCCAGTCCTCGCCGGGCTGCCGCATGACGCTTCCGAAGGGCAGCGACTTCCTGCCGCCGTGGCCGCTGCGCAGTGGCCACCTGCAGACGATGCTCTCTTCCAGCGGCGTACGCCGGGTGCTGCTGCCGCGCAGCGCCCGCACCGTGGGCGAGGGGGCCGAGCACGTGATGGTCGGCGGCGGTGGCGACGTGCGGCTGAGTGGTGCCTTCACCGCCCAGCGCGTGCAACCCGAACCGCGCGGACTGGCCGTGCTCTTCCACGGCTGGGAAGGCAGCGTCGATTCCACCTACGTGCTGCAGACCGGCAGCCGCCTGCTCGCCGACGGCTGGGACGTGTTCCGGCTCAACTTCCGCGACCACGGTGACAGCCACCACCTCAACGAGGCGCTGTTCCACTCCTGCCGCATCGGCGAAGTGGTGCACGCGCTGGGCGAGATCGCCGAGCGCTGGCCGGCGCGGCCGATGGTACTGGCCGGGTTTTCGCTGGGCGGCAACTTCGCGCTGCGCGCGGCGATGCAGGCGCCGAAGCTGGGCATCCCGTTGTCCTACGCGCTGGCGGTATGCCCGATCATCGATCCGGCCGAGGGGCTGTTCTCGCTGGAAAAGCAGGCGCCGTGGTTCTACCAGGCCTACTTCATGCAGAAGTGGCGCCATTCGCTGAAGGTCAAGCAGTCGCTGTTTCCGCAGCACACCTATTTCGAGCTGGCCGAACTGAAGCAGAACCTGCGTGGCCTCACCGAGGCGCTGGTGCTGCGGCACACCGACTTCGATTCGCTCGAGGCCTATCTGGACGGCTATTCGGTGGCCGGCGAGACGCTGCGGGAGCTGGCCCTGCCGGCCACGATCATGACCGCCCGCGACGATCCGGTGATTCCGGTCAACGCCTTCGAGCAGCTGAAACTGCCGTCGAACGTGGAGCTCGACATCGCCCGCTACGGCGGCCACTGCGGCTTCATCCGCGGCTGGGACATGACCAGCTTCACCGACGACTACATCGCCGCGCGCTTCAACGCGGTGGCAGACGTCCGCTGAGGTTCAGGGCAGGGTGCCGGGTTCGCGCCGGCGCATCCAGCAGGCGATGCTCATCCGCTCACGCGCGCCCGGCAGCACTTCGTGCTCGAAACGGTCGGACAGGAACAGCGCCAGCGTGCCGGCCCGCGGCAGCACGTCGTGGCTGCGGCCATCGTCCAGGTACAGCCGCAGTGCACCCCCGTCCTCCGGCGCCCAGTCGGCGTTGAGGTAGTACACCGCCGACACCACGCGGGCGTCGCGACCGCGCAGCTGGTCCAGATGTCGCGCGTAGCGTGCACCCGGCGGGTATACCGCGTAGTGCGCCTCGCTCTCCGCCAGGCCCAGCATCAGGCTGCGGTTGAGGCTCTGGCGCAGGATCTCGATCGCGTCGACGAACGGGCGCTGCGCCGCGCTCGGTGCGTCCATGTCGAACCAGCGGGTGTGGTCGCCGCGCAGTGCCGGTGCCGCCTGACCCACGCCGATCCGTGCCGGGTTCATCTGCTGCGCGGCGAGCATCGCCGCGCATTCCCGGGCCAGGTCCGCGGTTGCCGCGGCGGGAAGCATGCCCTCGAACACGTACCAGCCGTCCGCGGCCAGCGCGTCGGCAGCGGCTTGGAAACGGTCGGCGAGGGTGGTCATGGTGCGGCGGCGGGCAGGGCAGGGGCGCGCAGCATACGCCGATCGGCGACGCGCGATCAGCGCAGCGGATCGAGCAGGCCGCGCAGGCCGTTGTGGTCCAGCTCCAGCGACAGCGCCAGCAGACGCCCGAGCTGGCCCGGCGGGAAGCCCTCGCGCGCGAACCACGCCAGGTACGCGCCGGGCAGGTCGCCGATCAGCCGGCCCTGGTACTTGCCGTAGGGCATGCGCACCGTGACCAGGCGCTTGAGGTCCTCGGCCTCCATCGCAGCCTATTTCGCGAACAGCCGCAACGGGTCGGCGAACGCCTTGAACTCCAGCGCGTTGCCGCAGGGGTCGAGCAGGAACATCGTGGCCTGTTCGCCGGGCTGGCCGACGAAGCGCACGTGCGGCTCGATCACGAACTGGACGCCCGCGGCACGCAGCCGTCCGGCCAGCGCCTGCCAGTCGTGCATCGGCAGTACCAGCCCGAAGTGGCGCACCGGCACGGCATCGCCATCCACATCGTGCGCAGCGGCCGCGCGCACTTCCTCCGGCGCCAGGTGGGCGACGATCTGGTGGCCATGAAAATCGAAGTCGACCCAATCCTCGCTGCTGCGTCCCTCGGGGCAGCCGAGCAGGTCGCCATAGAACGCCCGCGCCCTGGCGAGCGAAGTGACGGGAAACGCAAGATGGAACGGCGGGAGCTGGCTCATCGTCGGGCACGGGCGGGGCAGGGCCTTCGAGCATGCGGTCCGCGACCGCGGCGGTCAACGCGGCCCGGCCGCTATGCTGTGGGATGCCCCCGCAGAAGCCCAGGACCGCCATGCCCGCAGGCCGGCACATCGTCTTCGCCACCGTCGGCTCGCTCGGCGACCTGTTTCCGTTCCTGGCGGTCGGCCAGGTGCTGGCCGCGCGCGGGCACCGCGTTACGGTGGCGACGCATCCGGTGCATCGCGAGGCGATCGGGCGGGCCGGGCTGGTCTTCGCCGACGCCAGCGGCATGCCCGAGCCGGACGACCGCGAGGCGTTCACCGCCAAGGCGTTCCATCCCTGGCGCGGCCCGGCCTTCGTCGTGCGCGACTTCGCCGCTGCCGACGTGCGGGCCAGCCATGCGAAGCTGGCTCCGCTGTGCGCAACGGCCGACGTGCTGGTCACCAGCACGCTGGCGTTCGCCGGGCAGATCCTCGGCGAAACGCTGGAGGCCGCCGGGCAGCTGCGCTGGCTGTCCGCCGTGCTGGCCCCGGCCAGCTTCCTGTCGGCGTATGAC
This sequence comes from Lysobacteraceae bacterium, assembly GCA_018970895.1. Classification (GTDB taxonomy): domain Bacteria; phylum Pseudomonadota; class Gammaproteobacteria; order Xanthomonadales; family Rhodanobacteraceae; genus Dyella_A. The sequence continues at coordinate 26,985 of JAGWVM010000009.1, forward strand.
ATGCCCGCCACCGGGCTGTCCGCGCTCGACCGCTTCTTTCGCGCCACGCCCGCCCGCGGGCGCCTGCTGCAGCGCCTGTCGCGCCGGGTGACGCGGAGCTGGACCGCGCCGGTGCGGGCTTTCCGGCACGAGCTGGGCTTGCCGCCCGAATCGCCGCGGGGTGATCCGTTCCATCGCGGCCAGTTCGCGCCGGGTGGCACGCTCGCGCTGTTCCCGGCGCTGCTCGGTGAGCCCCAGCCGGACTGGCCGCCGCGTGCCACGCAGTGCGGCTTCGCCCGCTATGCGCAGCCGGACGGGCTCGATCCGGCGCTGGCGGACTTCCTGCACGACGGCCCGCCGCCGATCGTTTTTTCGCTGGGTTCCACCGCGGTGCACGCCAACGCCTCGTTCCTGCGCGAGAGCCTGGCCGCCGCCGTCGCGCTCGACCGGCGCGCGGTGCTGTTCACCGGCTCGCCGGAGATGCGCGCGCGGCTGCCACGCAGGCTGCCGGACGGGATCGTCTGCGTGGAATACGCGCCGCATGCTGCCGTGTTCCCGCACGCGGCGGCGGTGGTGCATCACGGCGGCGTCGGCACCAGCGCCGAGGCCCTGCACGCCGGCGTCCCCTCGCTGGTGGTGCCGCACGGCTTCGACCAGCACGACAACGCCGCCCGCCTGCAGCGCCTCGGCGTGGCCGGGGTCCTGCCAGCCACGCGCTATCGCCGTGCCGCTGCTGCCGCCCGCCTGGCCGACCTGCTCGATGCCGCCCATGCCCGCCGCGCCCGCACCGTCGCCGGATGGCTGGAAAGGACGGACGGCGCCGCGGCCGCTGCCGACGCCATCGGGCAGGCCGCGGGTTCCACCTGAGGCGCCTTGCGGTTTCGTAAGGTTTCCGCGCGTCCATCGCCAGCTCACGGTAAAGGTCGCGCCACAGGGGCTGACCAGCATGACGGGTATTCCCGAGTCCCTGCGGAGAGTTCCCCATGCTGCTGCATCGTCGCTTCCCGATCCCCACCGTCCTGGCACTGGCACTGGCCTGTGCCCTGCAGCCCGCCGCGCGCGCGGCCGATGCCGCCACGCCGGACGGTGCTGCCGCCGCACCCGGTCATGTCAAGAACCTCGCAGGTATCCACGTGGTGGCCACGGCACCGCGCGCGGCGGAAATGCCCACGCATGCGTCGCTGAAAGCGATCGAGCCGAAGTCGATCATCGACCAGGCCTATATCGACAACAACGCGATGCCGATGGACAACTACAGCTCGATCGCTGCGCTGGCACCGAGCGTGGTGGATGTCGAGCCGAACGGACCGGGCCTGGGCAACAACAAGGGCTTCGTCATCCGCGGCATGGGCGATGGCCAGTACAACCTCACCATGGACGGCATCCCGGTGGGCGACTCCAACGATTTCACCCACCACTCGTCGAACTATTTCATGCCGCAGGACCTTGGCCAGGTGATCGTCGACCGAGGCCCGGGCCAGGCCTCCACCATCGGCTACGCCACCTTCGGCGGCACCGTCGCGATGCAGACCCGCGACCCGCTGGCGCGCACCACCACCGAGGTCTACGGCGGCTTCGGCAGCTTCGCCACCCGCATGGCCGGCGTGAAGTTCAACACCGGCAGGCTCGCCAACGGCGGCAGCGGCTACCTCGACTACCGGCGCCTGCGCTCGGACGGCTACCTGTCCGGCGCAAACGTCGATCGCAGCAACGTGGTCGCCAAGTTCGTGCAGCCGTTCGGCGACGCCACCACGCTGACCGTGCTGGCCATGCGCAACACCAACGGTGGCAGCAATGCGGCCATCGTCGGTGCGACCTCGTATCCGTACGTGTCCGACGGGAATTATCCCTACACCAGCGGCATGCAGGGCCAGATGCAGGTCTTCGGCAAGCGTTACGGCCTGTCCAACGATCCGCGCAGCCAGGCCTACACGGGCTACAACTACGACCACTTCAACAGCGACTTCGAATACGTCGACCTCGCCTCCGACCTCGGCGTGGTGAAACTCGACAACAAGCTCTACACCTACTCGTACTACCACCGCGGCTGGAACGGCCTCGACCCGAACGGCGGCAACATGGACTACGGCCAGCTCAGCGGTCCGGCCGGCTCCACCGGTGACGGCACCTTCCCGGCAGGCCTGGGCACCCCCAACGGGACGGTCTACGGTGACAACAACATCCCCGGCCAGAAGATGTACCTGCTTTACCGCAACTGGGGCGATCTGCTGCGCCTGAGCCAGTCGCTCGGTCCGGGCGAGCTCGGCTACGGGGTCTGGGCGAACAAGCAGCTCTACCATCGATACGAGGCCGAGATCGACTTCACCCTCGGCGGCGCGCTGAACCCGATCCTGAAAGGCGGCGACCCGGTGACCCAGGCCACCGACCGCCGCATCGACGGCACCTTCTGGGTGATCCAGCCCTACCTGCAGTACGCCTGGCACATCACCGACCAGCTCACCTTCACGCCCGGGCTGAAGTACGTCACCTTCAAGCGCCACGACGTGGCACCGATCCAGCAGAAGGTGCGCACCGCGTTCGACTACAGCCAGACCTGGAAGAAGCTGCTGCCCTCGTTCGACCTGCACTACGCGATCTCGTCGGAGTGGTCGGCCTACCTGCAGGCCGCCGAGGGCTACCTGGCACCGAACGAGAACCTTTACTACGTGGCCAACCCGACCACCGCCGACCAGGGCATCCAGACCGAGCAGACCAAGAACTACCAGCTCGGCACCAGCTGGCAGAACGGCACCTGGAGCCTGTCCGCCGACGTGTATGCGATCAACTTCTCCAACCAGGTCACCAGCCGCAAAGTGGGCAAGGAGACGTTCTTCAGCAACCTCGGCGGCACCCGTTACCGCGGCGCCGAGGTCGAAGGCAGCGTCTACGTGGGCAGCGGCTTCAGCCTCTACGGCAACGCCAGTTACAACAAGGCGACCGTGAACAGCACGGGGCTGCAGTTGAAGAAGGTGCCCAAGACCACCGCGGCGGCCGGCATCCTGTACCACGCCGGTGCGGTCAGCGGCTCGCTGCTGGCCAAGCACGTCGGCGTCAGCTACGGCGAAACCGGCGTGGACGCGAACGGCAATCCGGCGCTGGTCTATCGCCTGCCGGCGGTGACGCTGGTCAATCTGTCGCTTAACTACACGTTGCAGCACCGCGCGCTGCTGCCGCGTGGCAGCACGTTCGGCCTGCGCGTCACCAACCTCACCAACCAGACCCCATTCGTCGACGTCACCAGCAGCGGCAACGGCGTGCCGCTGTTCTATGCCGTCGCCGGGCGTGCGGTGATGGGCACCTTCTCGTTGCCGTTCTGATCGCCGCCTGCCGCCGCCACCGGCTGCAGCCCTTCCCCCGTCCACGACACTCCATGAAACCACTCCTCCGATTCGTGCTTGCGGCCGGCCTTGCTGCCGGTCCGGGCCTCGCCGAAGCCGGCCCGGTTCGCCATGTGCTGCTGATCAGCGTCGACGGACTGCACGCGCTGGACCTGCGCACCTACATCGAGATCCACCCGGACTCCCACCTGGCCGCGCTGGCCGCGCACGGCATCGAGTACACCCACGCCAGCACCGTGGTGCCGGCCGACTCGTTCCCCGGCCTGCTGGCGCTGGTCACCGGTGGCACGCCCTCGGCAACCGGGGTCTATTACGACAACAGCTGGGACCGTTCGCTGGCGCCGCCGACCGGTCCGTGCACGCCGACCGGGGCCCACGCCAAATTCAACGAGTGGATCGACGCAGCGGGTGGCGTTGGCATCGACCCCGGCCGGCTGCCGCGCGACCCCGCCCACGGCTGCCGTCCGGTCTATCCGTGGCAGTACCTGCGCGTGAACACGATCTTCAACGTGGTGCGCAGTGCCGGTGGCTACACCGCGTGGGCCGACAAGCACCCCTCGTACGCGATCGTGCAGGGCCCCTCCGGTGACGGCGTGGCCGATCTCTACACGCCGGAAATCGGCACCGACGGCGAGGACCACCCGGACACCGACAAGGTCACCGCCTCGATCGCCCGCACCGAAACCTACGACACCGGCAAGATACAGGCGGTGATCCACGAGGTGGAAGGCTATCGCGATGACGGCCGCACGCGGGCGCCGGTGCCGACCCTGTTCGGCCTCAACCTGCAGAGCGTCAACGTGGCGCAGAAGCTGGCCGGCTACCAGAACGCCGACGGCACGCCGACGCCGTCGCTCGATGCCGCGCTGACCCACGTCGATACCCTGGTCGGCGAGCTGATGGACGCCCTTGCGCGGCGCCATCTCGTGCAGAGCACGCTGGTGATCCTGACCGCCAAGCACGGTAACGGACCGATCGACCCGGACCAGCTGCGACACGTTCCGGACACGATCCTGCACCGCGTGATCGCCGCCGCCGCCGATGGCGAACCGGCCCAGCTCACCACCGATCGCAGCGCACTGGTCTGGCTGCACGATCGGCGCACCACCGGCACGGTCGCACATACCCTGCTGGCGGAGCGCCAGCGGCTCGGCATCGAACGGGTACTGTGGGGACGTGCACTGGCCCTGCTTTTTCCGTCCCCTGCGCACGACGTGCGCACGCCGGACCTGATCGTGATACCGCAGGCCGGCGTCATCTACGACAAGCCGGGTGCCAGCAAGCGGGCCGAGCACGGCGGCTTCGACACCGACGACACCCATGTGGCGCTGCTGGTAGCCGGGCCGATGCTGCCGCAGCCGGGACGCCGGCTCGACGCGCCGGTCTCCACCACCCAGGTGGCCCCGACCGTGCTTGCCGCGCTCGGACTGGACCCGCAGGCCCTGCAGGCGGTGCACGAGCAGGGCACGCCCCTGTTGCCCGGGGTTGCGTGGTCGGCCGTGTCCAGACGGATCCGGCACTGAGCGCACCACTTCATCGGCCGGTCACAATCGATGTCTACCGTGATGGCTCCCGATGCCGGTGAGGCCCGCGCGCCGTCCACCGGCAAAAGCGTGCCGGAGGCCGCCTTGCGCATTCTCATCGTCGAGGACGACAACGACACCCGCCAGTGGATCGACAGCGGGCTGTTCGAGGAGGGCTATGCGACACGCGCCGTCGCCGACGGCCGTGAAGGCCTTGCGCTGGCGGTGCAGGGCCAGTTTGACGGCATCGTGGTCGACCGCAAGCTGCCTGGCCTGGACGGCATCAGCTTCATCCGCGCTGTCCGCAGCGCCGAGGTGCACTCACGCATCATCATGCTCACCGCGCTGAGCGAAACCACCCAGCGCATCGAGGGTCTGGATGCCGGCGCCGATGACTATCTCGGCAAGCCCTTCGCCATGGCCGAGCTGGTGGCTCGACTGCGCGCGCTGTCGCGGCGCCCGGCGCTCAGTCGCGACGCCCCGCTGCTGGAGTGGGGGCCGCTGTCGCTCGACTCCACCCGGCACGTGGCCAGCTGCCGCGGCGAACGGCTTGACCTGACGCCCACCGAGTACCGCCTGCTGGAGATCCTGCTGCGACATCCCGGCAATGTCGTCACCCGCTCGATGCTGCTCGAGCAGGTGTGGCATTTCCATTTCAGTCCGCGGACCAGCGTGGTCGAGACCCACATGTCGCGCCTGCGCGGCAAGGTGCGCGATGCCGGTGGCGAGAGCTTCATCGAGACCGTGCGTGGCTACGGCTACCGCCTGCAGCTCCCGGCCGGTCCGGCATAGGCAGACCAGCGCATTCCGGCTGGCGCTGATCCTGGCCGGAATGTTCACGCTCTCCTCGCTGCTTACCGCGGCGGTGCTCTGGCTGGGCACCGGACGCGAGGCTGCTTCCGAGCAGCGCCAGGAACTGGTCGCCGATGCGCGAGACCTGGTGCTGCTGTCGTACCAGCGCGGACTGGACGCGGTGAGCACCGAGATCGAGGAGCGCATCATCCTCGGTGCCGGGCTCGAGCGCTGGTACGCGCTGTACGCCGGCAATGGCATCAAGCTGGCCGGCAACCTTGACGGGCTCCCGCCGCACGAAGGGTGGTCCCAGCGCCGCTTCACGCCCCGTGCGACCACGCTGGCGCCAAGCCCGCGGTCACGGCGGCTGGGGCTCTACACCGTGCGCACCGCGCGCGGCGGCTGGCTGGTGGTGGGGCGCGACGCCTACTTCATCCAGCACATGCGCGACGTCGCCGAGCGGATCTTCCTGTTCGCCCTCGCGCTCATCGTGGCGCTTTCGCTGGTGGTCGGCTGGCTGATCGGACGCCAGCTGCTGCGCCGGGTCGGCGCGATGTCGCTGGCGGCCGAGCGGATCAGCGACGGTGACCTGGATCACCGCATGCCGGTACGCGGCGCGGCCGACGAGCTGGACATGATCGCGCGGACCGTGAACCAGATGCTCGATCGCATCACCTCCCTGCTGGCCGACGTGCGCCGCCTGGGCGCGGACATCGCGCACGACCTGCGCACGCCGCTGACCCGCCTGCGCCACCGCCTGGAGCAACTGCGGCCACCGTCGGCGGGCGCGGCCGCTCACGAGGCCGCCGTGGATGCCGCGCTGGCCGAAATCGACGGATTGCTGGACATCTTCCAGGCTCTCCTGCGGATCGCCGGCATCGCGTCGGGTGAACTGCGTCGAAGCTTCGCGCCGGTCGACCTGGAGGCACTGTTGCGCGAGCTCCACGACGCCTATGCCGCGGTCGCCGAGGCCGAAGGCCACCGGCTGGAGGCCACGATCACGCCTCAACCGCCGATCCGCGGCGATCGCAGCTTGTTGGTGCAGGCCTTCGTCAACCTGATCGAAAACGCGATCCGCCACACGCCGCCGGGGACCCGCATTGCGCTGGAGCTCGGTCGCGCCGGCGACACCCTGCTTGCCGGCGTACGCGACGACGGCCCGGGCATTCCCGAACACGAGCATGCCCAGGTCTTGCAGCCGTTCATGCGGCTGGACCGCAGCCGCCACACCGAGGGCAACGGGCTCGGACTGGCGCTGGTGGCTTCGGTGGCCGAGCTGCATCGTGCCGTGCTGCAGCTGGACGACGCGCGTCCGGGCCTGCGGGTGACCCTCGGCTTCAGCCTCGTGCCTGGCCTGCCGCACACGCCGGATGAGCGGCCGGGCTGAAGCCCGGCAGATCGGTCTCGGTGAAGCCGAATACGTAGAAGCGGTTGGGGTTGTCGATGCCGTCCGGATGCAGCCGGTCGTGCAGGTCGGCGAGAAAATCGTTGTCGCTGCTGATGTAGAGGGTGTGCAGAAGGCGCCCGCGCCAGCGCACGTCCGGTCCGAAGCTCAGTCCCTCGAGCTTGGCCGGGATGTCGGCAGCGTCCACCCCGTGGCGGGTCAGCGCCGCCACCACGTCGAGGAACGGCCGCTTGTGCAGCGCAACGACGGCGAGCGCGGCCTGGCCCTGCCGGTCGCCCAGCGGGCGGGCATGGGCGAAGTCGACCCTGAACACCTGCTTGAATCTCGCCACGGTGCCGCTGCCCAGGCCACTGTTGTCGCGCTCGTCCACCAGCAGGCTGTCGCCGTCGATGGCGACGATGTCGCTGATCCCGGTGAAGTGGGGCTTGTGTGCACGCCCGCCGATGCGGCTCAACGGATAGGCGAATTGGCGCACGGCACCGGTTGCCAGATCGATGCGCAGGATGCGGGTGTAGCCGCCGTGCTTGCCGCCATCCTGCAGCAGCGGTCCCTGCAGCGCGGCATACAGCACCGTACCGTCCGGGGTCAGCGCGAGTCCCTCGATGCCATGGTTGCCGACGCGACCGCTGCGGTTGACCTGGTCCTCCGCGTGGCCGCGTGGCTGCGGATGCGCCACCGCCAGTGCGGCCGGCAGCGCGTACACCTGCTGGCGCACCCCGCTACCCCGGTCGAAGCGCATGATCCGCGGTCCGTATTCCTCACCGACAAAGACCGAGCGTCCGTCCCGGGATACGCGCACGCTCTCCGGGTCGAGCCGCCCATCGCCGGGCCAGCTGGATGGCTGCGCGGGGTCGTAGCCGTCGGAACGGCCGGTGAAGTAGTACCGCCGGCCGGGCTGGTTAGCCGCGGGCGTGCCGTCCCCCACGCCGAGCCCATGCCCGCTGCCGTAAGCCAGCGGTTCCCGGCTGGACAGCAGGGTGGTGGCCCGCAGTGAGACGCGCAGCGTAAACGGCAGCGGCGCGCCGGCCGGCGCCGGTTGCAGTGCCATCTCGAGCGTCTGGATGCGGTTGATGTAGGAGGTGGTGTTGTCGATGGCCCGATCGAACTCCACCGCGTTCGGGCCGCGATCGGGCAGCGCGACGAACTCGCCGCAGCCGACCTGGTCGATGGCCGAGCCCAGTCCACCGAGCCGATTACCGGGCACGCCGTTCTCCAGCGGCGCAGCGGTCGCAGTGGACAGGTCGCGCCGATGTGCATCGAGCTGACCGATCGCCAGCAGCCGGACCGTGGCCTGTGCCGCCGCGGGAAGCGCCAACAGCAGCGCGAGGGTGAGGACACGACGACCGGGCATGGCACGGGCTCCGATGGCAAACCCCGATCTTCCCGGACCGCGATTGCCGGACCGTGACATGGGGGGCTGCGCCCGCCGACCCGGTCACGGGTATAAGGTGGGCCGCCCGTCACCCGCGAGGACCGATCCGATGCGCATGCTTGCCGCCTTCCTGGCGCTGCTGGCCCTGCCGGCCAGCGCGGCCGTCCGACTGGACCAGCTGACCCTGCCGCCGGGGTTCCATATCGCCGTCTACTCCGACCAGGTGCCGAACGCCCGCGAGATCGCGCTGGGGGCGAAGGGTACGGTGTTCGTCGGCTCGAACGACGCCGGCAAGGTCTATGCGCTCACCGACAGCAACGGCGACGGCGTGGCCGACCGCGTGCGGGTCATCGCCAGCGGCCTGCAGCTGCCGGTCGGCGTGGCGTTCAAGGACGGCGACCTGTACGTGTCGGCGGTCAGCCGGATCCTGGTGCTGCGCGACATCGAGAACCACCTCGACGACCCGCCGGCGCCGGCCGTGGTCAACGGCGCGTTCCCCACCGAGACCCACCACGGCTGGAAGTTCATCGCGTTCGGTCCGGACGGCAAGCTGTACGTGCCGATCGGTGCCCCCTGCAACGTCTGCGATCGCGGCAAGGCCTACGCCAAGATCACCCGCATGAATGCCGACGGCAGCGGCCTGGAGGACGTGGCCTACGGCATCCGCAACTCGGTGGGTTTCGACTGGCAGCCCGGCACCGGGCGGCTGTGGTTCACCTCCAACGGCCGTGACCTGATGGGCGACGACATGCCCAGCGACACGCTCAACGAGGTCACCCGCACCGGCCAGCACTTCGGCTTTCCCTATTGCCACCAGGGCGACACGCTCGACCCGGAGTTCGGCAAGGGGAAAAGCTGCAGCGACTACCGCGCCCCGGTGCTCAAGCTGGGCGCGCACGTGGCCTCGCTGGGCATGCGCTTCTACACCGGGCACCAGTTCCCGGCCCGCTACCGGGACGCGATCATCGTCGCCGAGCACGGCTCCTGGAACCGCACGAAAAAGTCCGGCTACCGGGTGATGACCGTGCGTCTGAAGGGCGACAAGGTGCTGTCCTACGAGCCGCTGATCACCGGCTTCATGAAGGACGAAAAGGCCTGGGGACGCCCGGCCGACGTGCAGATGCTGCCGGACGGCAGCCTGCTGGTCAGCGACGACCTGGCCGGCGCGGTCTACCGGGTGACCTACGACGGCACGTGAGGTCGCGCGCCGGGCGCACCTGCCGGACCGTCGGCCGATCCTTCACGCCGGGATGGCGCCGGCTGTGACTGAATGCGGATTCCCGGCGTGCCGCTTGCCGCCGGTCAATTCGTCCGCACGAGGATTGCGCCATGCTGCATTACGCTCTGGTTTTCCTGGTCATCGCCATCATTGCCGGCGTGTTCGGCTTCGGTGGCATTGCCGGCACGGCGGCGGGCATCGCGAAGCTCCTGTTCGTGGTGTTCCTGGTGCTGGCCGTGGTGGCTTTCTTCCGCCGCGCCGCACGCTAGTCACGTCGTCCACGCCACGTCGATCCACAGCCCTGGGAGTCGATCCATGAACAACCCCGCCGATATCGCCGGTTCCCCCGCCGAACGTCCGAACGCTGCCGCGCGCATTGAGGAAGGTGCCGAACGCGTGAAGCAGGCCACCTCCCATGCGGTGAACAGCACCAGGGAGGCGGTCGACCGCGCCGCCGATCGCGTCGAGCACGGTCTGCATCGCGCCACCGACAAGGCCGCCGGCGCCGCCACCCACGCGACCGAAAAGGCCACCGAATACGGTGAGCGCGGTCGGGAGGCCTATGACCAGGCGCGCGATCGTGCCGAGGACTGGATGGAGCAGGCGCGCGACTACGTGCGCGAGAAGCCGCTGCAGTCGATGGCGATCGCGCTGGGAGCCGGCTGGCTGCTCGGCCGCCTGCTGCGCCGCTGATCCGATCCCCGTGCAGCGGACCGCAATGCATGGATGAGGCACCGCGCGGCGGCCAGGCCGCCGACCGTGCGCCCGACCCGGCCGCGTCCCCGCGACTGCTGGACGAGCTGGGACGCCTGGCCGGTGCCATCCGTCACCTGTTTGGCGCGCAGTGGCGGCTGTTCGTGGCCGAACTGGCGCTGGCGCGGGGCGCGGTGTCGTGGCTGCTGGCACTCGGGCTGGTGGCGACGGTGCTCGGGGTGGGGCTGGGCCTCACCGTGCTCGCGCTGATCGGCGTGGCGCTGGCGCGCTGGCTGGATTCCTGGCTGTGGGCGCTGGCGCTGCTGGCGCTCCTGCAGGGGATGCTGCTGGCCGCCACGATCATCGCCTTCCGGCGCGTCCTGCGCTGGCTCGGCCTGCCGGCGACGCGGGGCGAGATCGGTGCCATGATGCGTCGCCGGGCGTCGCCGCCGAACGCGCCCGCTGCTTCTGATACCGACCGGACCGAACCATGAGCGTCACCCGCCGACTTGCCCAGGTCCGCCTCGCCCAGGCCGAGGTCCGGGCCGCACGCGCCGAGCTGGACGAACCGGCACAGGCGTTGCTGCAGCGCGTGCGCGATCACCCGGTCGTCAGCGTGGGCATCGCCGCGGGCGCCGGGGTGGCGCTGGGCCAGCTCGACGTGCATCCGCTGCGCGTTCCCGGGATCGGTCCGCTGCTCGGCAGCGGCCTGCTGCCGCTGGTGGCCGAGGGCGTACGGCTGGTGGTCGAGAACGGCCTGGACGGCCTCGCCGGCGGCGCGGAGCCGGAGCCGCCGGACGCTCCATGAGCCACAGCGATCCCGCGCCGGAGGCCGGCGCCGCGCCCGTGCAGGCCGACCTGCCGGCGCTCGATCCGCCGCCACCCCCGCCGGATGCGCTCCCGCACAACCGCCGCCGCCCGCGCGTGGCCCGCGGCACGCTGGGCCACCTTCGTGCGCTGCGCTTTTCCGTGGGCACGCTGCTGCTGCTGGCGGTGCTCTACACCATCGTCGTGATCAAGGTGCTGCTGATCCCGCTGGTGCTGGCGGCCTTCCTGGGCGTGGCGCTGAACCCGATCGTGGCGCTCGGCGCACGTTGCCACCTGCCGCGCTGGCTCAGCGCAAGCCTGCTGATGATCGCCCTGATGGGCGGTATCGGCGCCGGCGCCGCCGCACTGGCGCAGCCCGCGCTGGGCTGGTTCCACGACGCGCCCGCCGCGCTGCGCAATTTCGTGCCCAAGCTCAAGGGCATCACCCAGCCGCTGGAGGCCGCCAGTCGTGCCACCCAGAGCCTGGTCAACGGCCAGGTGACGGTGCGCGTGCAGCCGCCGCGGCAAGCCTCGGTGGCGGTGACCGCGTGGGACGTGCTGGCCGCTGCGCCGAAGGTGCTCGCCGCGGTGCTGACGGTGGAGCTGCTGGTGTTCTTCTTCCTGATCTACGGTGACGACCTGCTGCGCCGGCTGGTGGAGATCATTCCCGGCTTTCACCACAAGCGCCACGCGGTCAGCATCGTGCGCAGCATCCAGACCGAGGTCTCGCACTACATCCTGATCACCACGCTGATCAACATGACCCTGGGTGCTGTCACCGCTTTCATGCTGTGGCTGCTGCACGTGCCCGACCCGCTGCTGTGGGGCAGCATCGCGATGATCGCCAACTTCATTCCCTACGTCGGCGCGATCACCACCACCACCATCCTGCTGCTGGTCGGCATGATGAATTTCCGCGAGCTGACCCACGCGCTGCTGCCGGCGCTGGTATTCGCCAGCATCACCGTGGTGGAGGGCAACCTGGTCACCCCGATGATCCTGGGTCGACGCATGCGGGTGAGCCCGGTGGCGATCCTGATCTGGCTGCTGCTGTGGGGCTTCCTGTGGGGCATCCCCGGCGCCCTGCTGGCGGTACCGATGCTCACCAGCGCCAAGCTGATCGCCGAGCGCGTGCGCGGCTGGCGCTGGTTCGCCCTGATGGTGCAGCGTTAGCTGCCCAGCGGCATCCAGGCCAGCAGCGCCAGGCCCAGCGCGATCCGGTAGATCGCGAACACGGTGAAGCGATGGGTGCGGATGTAGCCCAGCAACCACTTCACCGCCGCGAAGGCCACCACCGCGGACACCACGAAGCCCACCGCCAGCGCGGTCCAGTCCTCGTGGGCGGCGCCGCCGTTCTTCAGCACCTTGAGCAGCTCGTAGCCGGTGGCCGCGTACATGGTCGGGATGCCGACCAGGAAGGCGAATTCGGTGGCCGCCGGCCGGTCGCCGGTGCCGGCGAGCAGGGCGGTGAAGATCGTCGCGGACGAGCGTGACGTGCCGGGAAAGATGCCGGCCACCATCTGCGCGATGCCGACCAGGATCGCCACCGTCCAGCTGATCTCGGTGCTGGGCGGACGACGCGCGGCCAGCTGTTCGGCGGCGATCATCCAGAGGCCGCCGATCACCAGCGCCCACGCGATCGGCGTCACCGTCTCGGGCAGCTTGAAGCCGAGCTTCACCGCGACCAGGCCGATCACCGCCGTGATCAGGAACGCCACCGTCAGCTTGGCCAGGTACTCGCGGGTCGGCGGATGCCGCCACTGCGTCAGCAGCTGCCAGATGCGCTTCCAGTAGATCAGGGTGACGGCCAGGATCGCGCCAGCCTGGATGCCGATATTGAACAGGTCCGAGCGTGCGCCGAGGCCGAGCTTCTCGGCGATCAGCAGGTGCCCGGTGCTGGAGATGGGCAGGAACTCGGTAATGCCTTCGATGATGCCGAGGAGGACGACGCGGAGCAGATCGGTCACTGGACACAGGCCTTGCACGGGGACAGCCACCGCGGCTGTCGCAAAGGGCGACAGCATACGGTCAGTGCCTTCGGAATGGGCTGCGATCCGCAGCGCGAGCCCGGGCAATCTGCGGGCGGCTTGCCGCGTCCTGCCCATGTGGAGGCGCAGCACTCATGTGAAAAATGGTGATAAGCACGCGCTTGTCGTCATATTGCAATGCAACAACCTCTCGGGCAGGATCGAGGTGCAGCGAGGCCTTGGCCCGCGCCGCGAGGCAGCGTCACCACGCGCCCGCAGCCGCGACGAGCCCGCCACCGCGGCAACCGTTGGACCCGTGCGCACCCCTCCGTGCCGCCGCCAACGGATCTGCCGCCCACGCCCGGATCCGCAGTCGCGGGATGCGTCTGCCTTCGCTTCCGCCGGTCGCCCGCGACCGGCCAGGACGACATCACTTCGTCGTGACCTGCCGCCCCGTGTACCGCGCGGCGACGGGTCCGGCTGCCCGGATTCTCGCGCCCTGGCGCACCTGCATCTGCCGACGGGGGTCGGCGGAACGGACGTGGCCGGCTACTCGCCACCGCGTCCGGTGATGGCTTGGTCACGCGTTCACGTATGGACGTCCAGACGTCCATCAAGGAACGTCCACTTTTGGCACGGGGAGAGGTTCGATGAAGCGACGTGTGCAGCGGTCGATATGGGGAGCGGCAGTGCTGGCGGCGGTGGTGGCCATGCCGGCCGTAGCCGACGGCGCCCCGCAGAGTTCGGTGGCGGGGAGCGTGGCGGTAGTCAACGACTACCTGTTCCGCGGCCTGTCGCAGACCAACTGGAAGCCGGCGGTGCAGCCGGGCATCGAATACGACCATGCCAGCGGCTGGTACGCCGGCGCCTGGGGAAGCAACATCAGCTGGCTGTCGGACGCGTCCACCGATGCCGCGCACATCTCCAGCAGCCTGGAGCTGGATTTCTACACCGGCTTCCGCGGCAGCTTCGCCGGCGACTGGAGCTACGACGTCGGCCTGTACGAGTACTACTACCCGGGCAGCTACCCGAGCGGCTTCACCCGCCCCTACACCACCGAGGTCTACGGCTCGCTGGGCTACAAGGGCGTGACGCTGAAGTACTCGCATGCGCTGACCAACCTGTTCGGCTTCGCCGACAGCAAGCACTCCGGTTACATCGACCTCTCATACAACGTCGAATTCAGCCCGGGCTGGACGCTCAACCTGCACGCCGGCCACCAGGACGTGAAGCACGTCGCGAGCGCGTCGTACAGCGACTGGAAGGTAGGCGTGACCAGGGCCTTCGACCACGGCTACTCGGTGTCGCTGGGCTACTACGACACCAATGCCTCGCGCAGCGTCTACAGCAATGCCTATGGCCATTACGTCGGGCGCGCCACCGGCATCCTCACGCTGAGCAAGTCGTTCTGACCAGGTACGCGGCGGTGGCCGGCGCGCCGCCGCGCTTCGCTCGAAACAAGGGAAAAGGGGGAGACAGGCATGAAACTGATCAGTTGCATCATCCGGCCGTACAAGCTCGACGAGGTGCGTGACGCGCTCGCCGCGGCGGGTGTGAGTGGCATCACGGTGACCGAGGTACGCGGCTTCGGACGCCAGAAGGGCCATACCGAAATGTACCGCGGCGCCGAATACGTCGTGGATTTCCTGCCGAAGCTGAAGGTGGACGTGGTGGTCACCGACGAGCAGCTCGACGGCGCGCTGGAGGCGATCCAGCAGTCCGCCCGGACCGGCAACGTAGGCGACGGAAAGATTTTCGTCAGCCCGGTCGAGCAGGTCGTCCGCATCCGCACCGGCGAACTCGACGCCGATGCCCTCTGACTCCGCATCCACGAGGTCTTCCATGAAAGAGATCGCGCTTTCCCGTTCCGCCCGGGCGCTTCCGGCCTGGGCGCTGCTGTTCGCCGTGCTGTGCATGCTGCTCGTCCCGTCGGTGTCCCTGGCCGCCGAGGCGGCGCCCACCGTCGACAAGGGCGACGTGGCCTGGATGCTCACCTCCACGTTGCTGGTGCTGCTGATGACGGTGCCGGGCCTGGCCCTGTTCTACGGCGGTCTGGTCCGCTCGAAGAACGTGCTGTCGATCCTGATGCAGGTGATGACGGTGTTCTCGATGATCGTGGTGCTGTGGGTGACCTACGGCTACTCGCTGGCCTTCAACGGCGGCAACGCCTTCATCGGCAACCTGGACAAGCTGTTCCTCAGGGGAGTGACCAAGGACAGCCTGGCGGCCACCTTCACCGCGGGCGTGGCGCTGCCCGAATACGTGTTCGTGGTGTTCCAGTCGACCTTCGCCGGCATCACCGGCGCGCTGATCGTCGGTGCGTTCGCCGAGCGCATGCGCTTTCGCGCAGTCCTGGTGTTCTGCGCGCTGTGGTTCACCTTCGCCTACCTGCCGATCGCGCACATGGTCTGGTACGGACCGAACGGATTCATGTTCGCGAAGGGCGCGCTGGACTTCGCCGGCGGCACCGTGGTGCACATCAATGCCGGTATCGCCGGCCTGGTCGGCGCCTATTTCGTCGGTCCGCGGCTGGGGCTGGGGCGCGAGTCGATGAAGCCGCACAACGTGACCTTCACCATGGTCGGCGCGGCGATCCTGTGGGTGGGCTGGTTCGGTTTCAACGCCGGCTCCAACCTGGAGTCCAACGCCGGCGCGGCGCTGGCCTTCATCAATACGCTGGTGGCGACCGCGGCGGCGGTGCTGGTGTGGCTGCTGATCGAGGCGGTGCACAAGGGCAAGCCCTCGATGGTCGGCGGTGCCTCGGGCGCGGTGGCCGGCCTGGTGGCGATCACCCCGGCCTGCGGCACGGTCGGCCCGATGGGCTCGCTGGCGATCGGTGCGGCGGCCAGCATCGCCTGCGTCTGGGGCGTCACCGGGCTGAAGAAGCTGCTGCGCGCCGACGACGCGCTGGACGTGTTTGGCGTGCACGGGCTGGGCGGCATCGTCGGCGCCCTGCTCACCGGCGTGTTCAGTGCCCCGGCGCTGGGCGGTACCGGCTTCGGCAGTGGCAACAGCACCATGCTGCAGCAGGTTGGCGTGCAGGCACTCGGTGTCGGCGTCACCCTGGTCTGGAGCGGCGTCGTTTCGGTGCTGGCCTATCTGGTGGTCAAGGTGGTGTTCGGGCTGCGGGTCCCGGCCGAGGCAGAGCGCGAGGGCCTGGACATCACCTCGCACGGCGAGAGCGCCTACGAGGGGTAAGGTTTGGGCGCGCCCGCGCCGTGGAGCGGGCGCGCCCCTTTTTAGTGCAAAATCCGGTTATCGTTGCCCACTAATAATGCGTCAGTCCGCCCCGCCATCGTCGCGAACCGCATGCCAGCGCGGCTTGAGGCCGGTTCCGCGGGTGGCATGGCGCTTGCTAAAACCCTGCAGCCAATCCACCACCGAGGTTCTTCCATGTCCGTCGCCAAAGTGCTTGACCTGATCCAGGAGCATGACGTCGAGTTCGTCGACTTCCGCTTCGTCGACATGCTGGGCAAGCAGCATCACGTCACCTTCCCCGTCCACGCCATCGACGAGAGCACCTTCGAGGACGGCAAGATGTTCGACGGCTCGTCGATCTCGGGCTGGAAGGGCATCAACGAGTCGGACATGATCCTGATGCCCGACCCGGACAGCGCCTACATCGACCCGTTCAGCGGCCACCCGCAGCTGGTGCTCCACTGCGACGTGCTCGAGCCGTCGACCATGCAGGCCTACGGTCGCGACCCGCGCTCGATCGCCAAGCGCGCCGAGGCCTTCCTGAAGTCCACCGGCGTGGCCGACACCGCGTTCTTCGGTCCGGAGCCGGAGTTCTTCGTATTCGACTCCGTGCGCTGGCAGAACGACATGGGCCGCGTGTTCTACGAGATCGAGTCCGAAGAGGCCGCCTGGAGCTCGCGCTTCAAGTACGACGAAGGCAACACCGGCCACCGTCCGGGCGTCAAGGGCGGCTACTTCCCGGTCAGCCCGGTCGATTCGCTGGGTGATTTGCGCGCCGACATGTGCAAGGTGCTCGAGTCGCTGGGCATCACCGTCGAGGTCCATCACCACGAAGTGGCCAACGCCGGCCAGTGCGAGATCGGCACCAAGTTCAACACCCTGGTGAAGAAGGCCGACGAGCTGATCACCACCAAGTACGTGATCAAGAACGTTGCCCACCAGAACGGCAAGACCGTCACCTTCATGCCGAAGCCGATCGTCGGCGACAACGGCAGCGGCATGCACGTGCACCAGTCGCTGGCCAAGGGCGGCGAGAACCTGTTCGCCGGTGATCTCTACGGCGGCCTGAGCCAGACCGCACTGTGGTACATCGGCGGCGTGTTCAAGCATGCCAAGGCGATCAACGCGTTCTCCAACTCCGGCACCAACAGCTACAAGCGCCTGGTGCCGGGCTTCGAGGCGCCGGTGATGCTGGCCTACTCGGCCCGCAACCGTTCGGCCAGCTGCCGCATTCCGTACGTGTCCAGCCCGAAGGGCCGCCGCATCGAGGTGCGTTTCCCCGATCCGCTGCAGTCCGGCTACCTCACCTTCACCGCGCTGATGATGGCCGGCCTGGACGGCATCCTGAACAAGATCGACCCGGGTGCGCCGTCGGACAAGGACCTGTACGACCTGCCGCCGGAAGAAGAGAAGAACATCCCGCAGGTGTGCTCCAGCCTCGACCAGGCGCTGGAAGCGCTTGACAAGGACCGCGAGTTCCTCAAGGCCGGCGGCGTGTTCACCGATGATTTCATCGACGCCTACATCGAGCTGAAGATGAAGGAAGTCACTGCTTACCGCGCCAGCACCCACCCGCTGGAGTTCCAGATGTACTACGCGATCTGACCGCCGCGGTCGGACGCAACGAAGAGGGGAGCCGCGAGGCTCCCCTTTTTCGTGGGCGGCTGCCGGTCAGCGCGCGGGGCGCCGCACGCGCAGCGCGAGGCCGGCGGCGGCGAGCAGGCCGATGCCGGCCAGCCGGATCACGTTCTCCGGGTTGTCGCCGAGCACGCGGTGGTAGAGCAGCGGCACGGTGAGAATCTGGATCAGCATCGGCAGCACGATGAAGCCGTTGAAGATGCCCATGTACACGCCGGCGCGCTCCGGCGGGATGCAGCCGGCGAGCATCGCGTAGGGGTTGCCCATCAGGCTGGCCCAGGTCAGGCCCAGGCCGAGCATCGGCAACAGCAGCCACCACGGATCGTGCACCAGCGGCAGCGCCAGCAGGCCGAGGCCGCCGCAGGTCAGGCAGATCGCGTGCAGCACCGGCGCACCCATCCGTCGCGCCAGCGGCAGCATCGCCAGCGCCGCCACGAACGCCACCGCGTTGTAGAAGCCGCCGATGCGCCCGGTGATCAGCACCGCCTCGCCGAAGCCGGCCGACGCGGCGTCGGTGCTGCCGTAGAGCGTGCGCGCCAGCGACAGCGTGATGTATTCCCAGTAGCAGAACATCGCGTACCACTGGCACAGCATCATCACCGCGAGCTGGCGCATGGTCGGCGGCATCTGCCGCACCGCGTCGACGATCTCCGCGATCGTGGCGCGCAGCGAGCGCGGGCGCGCCCGCAGGGCCGCGCGCTCGGCCTCGTCCAGCGGCAGCTCCGGCGTGGTCCACGCCGACCAGCCGACCGAGCCGATCGAGAACACCGCGCCGATCACGAACGCGGTCACCACCGCATAGGGAATGCCGTGCGGGTTGGTCGCCTTCAGGTCCAGCCCGGCGAACACCAGCAGCGACGGGGTGAGGTAGGCCAGCGTCTGCGACAGCCCGGTGAACGCGCTCTGGGTGAGGAAGCCGGCGCTGTGCTGGGAGGCGTCGAGGCGGTCGCTGACGAACGCGCGGTATGGCTCCATCGTCACGTTGTTGGCCGCGTCCAGGATCCACAGCAGGCTGGCCGCCACCCACAGCGCCGGACTGAACGGCATCGCCAGCAGGCACAGGCTGCAGATCAGCGCGCCGATCAGGAAGTACGGCGTGCGCCGGCCGAAACGGCTGTCGGTGCGGTCGCTCATCGCGCCGATCAGCGGCTGCACCAGCAGCCCGGTGATCGGCCCGGCCAGCCACAGGTAGGGCAGG
>JAGWVM010000114.1 GCA_018970895.1 Lysobacteraceae bacterium
GCCACGATCGGCGCCATCACCGGCGGTCCCGGCGGCACCTCGGCCAGCACCATGTGGGCGTGGTAGCGGCTCGCCACCGCGGCCAGCTGGCCGCGTACCGAGCTGGCGATCTCGTGGCTCTGCCGCGAGCGCTCGTCCTTGTCGACCAGGTTGACCTGGATATCGCCCTGGTAGGGCTGGTTGCGCAGGTAGTACTGGCGCACCAGGCCGTTGAAGTTCATCGGCGCGGACGTGCCGGCATAGAGCTGGAAGTCCTTCACCTCCGGCACCTTGTCGATCACCTGGCTCATCTCCACCAGCGCGCGCTGGGTCTGCTCGAGGGTGGAGCCCTCGGGCATGTTGAGCACCACCTGGAATTCGCTCTTGTTGTCGAACGGCAGCATCTTCAGGATCACCGCCTTCACGCCGACCAGGCCCACCGCCAGCAGCACCAGCAGGCCCATGCCGGCGAACAGCATGCGGCGTTTGCGCGCGGCGCTGCGCCCGGCCAGGAACGGGGTCATCAGGCGCATGAACAGGCGCTGCAGGAAGGCGTCGATGCGCGAGGGCTTGGGCGGCTCGGCGTGCGCATGCGGCGCGTGCTGCTCGTGGTGGCCGAGCAGGCGGAAGGCCAGCCACGGCGTGACCACGAAGGCCACCGCCAGCGAGATCAGCATGCCGGCCGAGGCGTTGATCGGGATCGGCCGCATGTACGGGCCCATCAGGCCGCCGACGAAGGCCATCGGCAGCAGCGCGGCGATCACCGTGAAGGTGGCCAGGATGGTCGGGCCGCCGACCTCGTCCACCGCCTGCGGGATCGCCTCGAGCAGCCGCTTGCCGCCCTGCGCCATGTGCCGGTGGATGTTCTCCACCACCACGATGGCGTCGTCGACCAGGATGCCGATGGAGAAGATCAGCGCGAACAGCGAGACGCGGTTGATGGTGAAGCCGATCGCCCACGAGGCGAACAGGGTGATCGCCAGGGTCACCACCACCGCCACGCCGACCACCACCGCCTCACGCCAGCCCAGCGCGAACAGCACCAGCGCCACCACCGCCAGGGCGGCCAGCGCCAGGTGCAGCATCAGCTCGTCGGCCTTCTGGTTGGCGGTCTGGCCGTAGTCGCGAGTGACCGTGACGTGCACGCTGTCGGGAATCGACACGTTGCGCAGCGCGGCGATGCGCGCCTGCACCTGGCTGGCGATGGTGTGGGCGTTGGTGCCGGCCTTCTTGCCCACCGCGATGGTCACCGCCGGCACCAGCCCGGCGAGCGGGCCGGTCTTGCCCGGCGGCGTGCCGAAGGAGACGAACTGGCTGGGCTGGTCGGCGCCGGCGGCCACCCGGGCCACATCGGACAGGTACACCGGCTTGCCGCCGGCCAGGCCGATCACCAGGTGGGCGACCTCGTCGGCGTTCATCAGCAGCCGTCCGGCCTTCACCGGCACGTTGTGGTTGTCGGCGATCTCGCTGCCCACGTCGGCCGCCATGTTGGCGGCCTTGAGCGCCTGCGCCAGGTCGCCCACGGTCATCTGGTAGTTGGCCAGCTTCGACGGGTCGATCTGCACCGTGACCGCGCGATCGGGCGCACCCAGCGTGTAGACGTCGCGGGTGCCCGGGATGCGCTTGATCTCGGTCTCCAGCGTGTGCGCGACGCGGGCGAGCTGGCCGGCGTCCACCTCGGGCCGGTCCGACCACAGGGTGAGCGCCATCATCGGCACATCGTCGATGCCGTACGGCTTGACCAGTGGCTGGCCGACGCCGAGGCCGGGCGGCGCCCAGTCGGCGTTGGAGTAGATCTTGTTGTACAGGCGCACCAGCGCTTCCTGGCGCGGCACACCGACCTGGAACTCCACCGTCACCACCGCCATGCCCGGCCGGCTCATCGAGTAGACGTGCTTGATGCCGCGGATCTCCGAGAGCTTCTGCTCGAGCGGGAACGACACCAGGTGCTCGACGTTGTCCACGCTGGCGCCGGGGAACGGCACCATCACGTTGGCCATGGTGGCCTCGATCTGCGGATCCTCTTCCTTGGGCGTGATGATCGCCGCGGCGATCCCCAGCAGCAGGCCCGCCAGGGCCAGCAGCGGGGTGATCTGCGAGGCCTGGAAGGCCCGCGCGATGCGCCCGGAAATGCCCATCTTCCCTGCCTCAGTCATGGCCGGTCGCGTCCTTGGCGCGCTGCTGCGCAAGGTAGTTGAGCGCGGCCACCGGATCGGTCGCGATGGTCTCGCCGTCGTCCAGGCCGGCCAGCACCTGCACCTGGTCGCCCAGCGTGTCGCCCACGCGCAGCTGGCGCAGCGTCACGCCGTGTGCGCCGATCACGTACACGCCCACCAACTCGCCCCGCCGCACCAGCGCCGACGCCGGCACCAGCAGCTGCCGGGCATCGCCGGTGGGAAAGGCCACCTTGACCGAGGTGCCCGGACGCAGGCCGCTGTCCTGCCCCGGCACGTCCACGCGCACGGTGAAGGTATGCGTGGCCGGGTCGGCGGACGGAAACACGGTGATGGCGCCGGCCGCTAGGCGACGGCCGTCGGCCAGGACGGTCGCGCTGCGGGCGGCGCGGATCGCGTCGACCGCGCCCTGCGGCACCTGCACGGCCACGCGCAGCGCGTCGAGCGATTCCATCGCGATCAGCGGTTGCGGCGACGGTGGGCCGGACTGCACGGCCTCGCCCACGTGCACGAAGCGCTGGGTGATCACGCCGGCATACGGCGCGCGCACCTCGGTGTAGTCCACGCTCTGCTTCGCCTGCGCGAGCTGGGCCTGGGCGGCGTCCAGCGCGGCCCGCGCCGCATCGCGGCGGGCGCGCACGCTGTCCATGTCCGACTTCGAGACATAGCCCTTGGGCAGCAGCGCGGCGAAGCGCTCGTAGGACGCCTGCGCGTCGGCGTAGCTCGCCCTGGCCGAGGCCAGCTGCGCCAGCGCGGCATCGCGGGCGGACTTCTGCTCGACGTCGGTGAAGCGCACCAGCACCGCGCCGGCCGGCACTACGTCGTTGACGTCGTGGGGCAAGGCCAGCACGCGGGCGTTGGTCTGCGCGGTCAGGGTGACCTGGTTGACCGCCTCGACGACGCCGTCCCAGGTCTGCTCGCGCGAAGCCTCGCCGGCATGGATCACCTGCGAGGCCAGCGATGGACGGGACGCCTGGCCGGCGCCGGACGCGGCCTTGTCGCCGCCGCAGCCGGCGAGCAGGGCCAGCGCGAAAAGGGGGGCCAGGTGACGCACGCGCACGGTCATGTCGGTCTCTCTCGGCAGGTCGTCGGGTCAGCGGTTGTCGAACGCGCAGCCGGGCTTGAGGCCGACCTTGCGCAGGATCATCGCCAGCGGGCAGAAGCCGGTAAAGGCCGACTGCAGCAGGTTCGCGCCGACGAACAGGGTGAGCAGCAGCCACCACGGCGAGACGAAGTGGGCCAGCGCCACGCTCAGCAGCACCACGCTGCCGGCAAACGCGAGGACGAAGCGATCGATGTTCATGGGGAAGCTCCGGTAGGGATGGATGGTCGGATCAGTGCTTGCCGGTGCCCGGCTTGATGCGCGCGATGCCCAGTGCCTTCATCACGTAGCGCTCGTACAGCGGCTCGCTGGTGCCGGCGCGCATCTTGCGCAGGAAGTACTTTTCGTAGGCCACCTTGGCCACGTGCACCCACTTGCCCTCGCGGGCCCAGGTGACGTTGCGCGGCGGGATCTGCGGCAGCGCCACGAAGGCCGCGCCGCTGTCGCCCATGTCGGCCAGGCAGACCGCGTTCCAGGTCGCTTCGGCCTTGCCTTCGCGGCCTTCGAGGTCGGCCTTCAGGTTGGCCACCAGGGTGGTCACCATCGACTCGATCATGAAGCCGGTCTTGGGCGCGCCGGTCGGTACCGGCGTCGCCTCCACCGGGGGAATCGCCACGCATACGCCGGCCGAGAAGATGTTGCGGTAGGTCGGGTTGCGCTGGTGCTTGTCGATCAGCACGAAGCCACGCGGATTGACCAGCCCCTCGACGCCGCGCACGGCGTCCACGCCGGTGAAGGCCGGGATGATCATCGAATAGGCGAACGGCAGCGTCTGCTCGCCGGCGGGCGCGCCGCTGGCGTCGAGCGTGGCAACGTGGAACTGCCCGGCCTCCACCTTGGTGATCTTCGCGCTGGTGATCCAGCGGATGTGGCGCTGGCGGAACTGGCGCTCGAGCAGGCCCTGCGAATCGCCCACGCCGCCCAGCCCCATGTGGCCGATATACGGCTCACTGGTGACGAAGGTCATCGGCACGCGGTCGCGGATCCGGCGCCGGCGCAGGTCGGTGTCGAGCATCAGCGCGAACTCGTAGGCCGGCCCGAAGCAGCTGGCGCCCTGCGCCGCGCCCACCACGATCGGCCCGGGGTTCTTTATGAACGCCTCGTAGTTTTTCCAGGCATCGTTGGCATGCGGCGTGGTGCAGACCGACTGGGTATGGCCGCCGTGCGGCCCCAGCCCCGGCACCTCGTCGAACGCCAGGCGCGGGCCGGTGGTGATCACCAGGTAGTCATAGGTCAGGTAGCGGCCGTCCTTCAGTTCCAGGCGGTTTTCCTTCGGCGCCACCCGCGCCACCCCGGCGTCGATGTAGCCGATGTCACGACGCGCCAGGGCGGGCTCCACCTCGACCTGGATGTCCGACGGCTTGCGCCAGCCGAGCGCGACCCAGGGGTTGGACGGGGTGAAGGAGAAGTTGGGCGCCTCGCCCACGACGGTGATGGCGTGGCCTCCGCCGATGGCCGCGCGCAGCTCGTAGGCCGCGCACATGCCGCCGATGCCGGCGCCGATGACGATGATGTGTGCCATGGGATGACTCCTGCGGGTGACGCGCCGGACGGGCCGCTGTGCCGATGACCATGCCCCGGGCCTTTCGCCCGGGCCTTGCCGCCGATCAAATGCGCACTAAATTAGTTTGTGCTAATGTAGCGACATCTTAATTAGCTTCGAGCTAGGATGTCAACGCTTTTCCGCGCGACGGCGCCATCCGCGCGGATCCACCACGAGACGACTGCCATGACACGCCCCCATTCCCCTGCTCCGCCCGCGATGGACATCGATGCGATGCGCGAGAACGCCGACCGGGCGGCCGCCCTGCTCAAGGTGCTGGCCAACGGGCAGCGCCTGCGCATCCTTTGCCTGCTGCTGGGAGGCGAGCGCTCGGTCAGCGACATGCACGCGTCGATGACGCTGAGCCAGTCCGCGCTGTCGCAGCACCTGGCCCGATTGCGCCAGGACGGACTGGTCACCACCCGGCGCGAGGCCCAGACCATCTATTACGCGCTGGCCCCCGGCCCCGCCCCGAGGGTCATCGAGGCGCTGCACGGCATCTACTGCGCGCCGGACGCGGGAGACGGCTGCCCGGCAATTGGGTAACCTGCGCCGCAGTAAGTTTTTGCCAGACGCACCCTTTGCCCCGGAAAGCCGAGAAACCACCGCATGGAAACCAGCAGCGTCCTCGACCTGAACCAGTTGCGCCGCAGTTGCGCCTCCTGTGCGCTCAGCGAACTCTGCCTGCCGGCCGGCATCGACGGTGACGATCTCAGGCGGCTGGACGACACCATCCGCGACAAGCGCACGCTGGATCGCGGCGAGGCGCTGTTCCGCCAGGGCGGGCAGTTCCACGCCCTGTACGTGGTGCGCTCCGGCTCGCTGCGCACCTTCGTCGAGGATGCCTCCGGCAATGTGCAGGTGCTGGGTTTCCACCTGCCCGGCGAACTGGTCGGCGTGGACGCACTGGCCAACGATCACCATGCCAGCCAGGCCGAGGCGCTGGAGCGCTCCAGTGTGTGCGAACTGCCCTATGACCGGCTCAACCTGCTGCTGGGCCAGATGCCCTCGCTGCAGCGCCAGCTGATGCGCGTGGTCAGCCGCGAGGTGGCCGCCGAGCACCAGCACATGGTGGTGATGGGCCGGCAGCCGGCACAGGAGCGCATGGCGATCTTCCTGCGCAGCCTGTCCGACCGCTACGCCCGGCTGCAGCGCGACGGCGACACGCTGAACCTGTCGATGTCGCGCTACGACATCGCCAGCTATCTCGGTCTGGCGGTGGAGACCGTCAGCCGGCTGTTCACCCGCCTGGAAGAGGCGGGCATCCTGGAAGTGAGCCGCAAGGCCATCACCATCCGCCGCCAGGACCTGCTCGAGGCGATGTGCAGCAACAGCGGTACCCGCGGCGGCAACCGCAAGGGCGAGGCCCTCTGAGGCAACCGCTCGCGGCCTTGATCGAGATCAATCCGCCGGCCAGCGCAGGCGCCTAGGATGCACGGGCATCTCTCCGGGAGCCCGCCATGACCGCTTCGTCCCCCTCCCCCATGCCGGCGGCACCGCTGCCGGCCGAGGCCCTCGAGGGCACGCACTGGATCGACACCCTGCGCGACGGCACGCGCGTGCTGATCCGTCCGCTGCGCGCGGAAGACAGCGAGCGCGAGCACGCCTTCATCGAGCGCCTGTCCGGCGAATCGCGCCGGTTCCGCTTCCTGTGCGACTTCAAGGAAGTCAGTCCGGCGCTGATGCAGCAGCTGATGGACGTGCACTACCCCGAGCAGATGGCGTTCGTGGCGCTTGCGCACGACAACGGCGAGCTGCGCGAGGTCGGGGTGAGCCGCTACAGCGCCACCGGCGAGGGCCATCGCTGCGAATGCGCGGTGACCGTGGCCGAGGACTGGCGTCACCGCGGCCTGGGCGTCGCGCTGATGCAGCACCTGATCCAGCTGGCCCGTCGCAACGGGTTCCAGCAGATGTTCTCGATCGACGCGGCGGACAACGAGCCGATGCGCGAGCTGGCCCATCACCTGGGATTCCAGCGCCACATCGACCCGGACGATGCCACCCAGGTGATCCACACCCTGGCGCTTTGAGTTCTCGATTGCCGGCGGCCCGCACCGTCGCGCCCCCTCGCTGCCTGCCCCTGGCAATGCGTGCGGTGCGGGCCTGCCGCGCATCGATCCGGCACGTCCCCGGCGTCAGGACGTCGCGGGCACCGACTGGCGACGCAGCCATTCGCCGGCCGCACCGGCGTGCATCGGCCGGCTGATCAGGTAGCCCTGCAGCACGTCACAGCCGAGGATCTTCAGCAGGCGGGCCTGCTCGGTCGTCTCCACGCCCTCGGCGACCACCTCCATCTGCAGCTGGTGACCCACCGCTATCACGGTGCGGGTGATCGCCACGCTGTCATCGTCGTCCGGCAGGTCGCGGATGAAGGACTTGTCGATCTTCAGCCGGTCGACCTTGAATTGCCGCAGGTAGGACAGGCTCGAGTAGCCGGTGCCGAAGTCATCGAAGGCGAGCCTTACGCCGAGCGCGGCCAGCTTGTGGATGGCCACCAGCGCGCGGTCGATGTTCTCCAGCAGCGAGGACTCGGTCACCTCCAGCTCGAGCTGGCCCGGCCTCAGCCCGTGGCGGTCGAGGGTCTGGACCACCAGCTCGGCGAAGTGGGGGCGCTGCACCTGCTGCGCGGCCACGTTCACCGCCAGCACCAGACCGTCGGCGATGCCCTGGTCGAGCCATTGCCGCAGCTGCGCGCAGGCGCGATCGAGCACCCATTGGCCCAGCTCGGGCATCAGCCCCATGCCTTCGGCCACGGGAATGAATCGGTCGGGCATGACCAGACCGAGTTCCGGGCTGTGCCAGCGCACCAGCGCCTCGAAGCCGAGCATGCGCCCGTCCTGCGCGCCGACCAGCGGCTGGTAATCGAGGTAGAGCTCCTCGTCCTGCAGGGCCGAACGCAGACGCGCACCCAACATGCGGCGATCCTCGGCGCGCAGCATGTCCTCCTGCGCGTAGGCGCAGACCTGGTCGCGCCCCAGATGCTTGGCCCGGGTCATCGAGGCCTCGGCGCGCAGCAGCAGGTCGGCGAGATCCGGCACCCGCTCCGGATAGCAGGCCACGCCAATGCTCATCGACACCTGCACCTCGCCGGTAGTGATAACGATGGGAAGTGCCGCATCCTGGCGCAGCGCCTCGGCCAGTACCATCGCCTCGTCCAGCGCAATCCCGGGCAAGGCGATCACGAACTCGTCACCGGTGAACCGGGCGACCCGACCGCGCTCGCCCACCAGCGTGCGCATCCGCGCGGCGATCTCGGCCACGATGCGGTCACCCACCTCGTGACCCATCGCCTCGTTGATCGCGTGGAAGTGGTCGACGTCGGCATAGACCAGGGTCATCGGCAGGTGAGGGTGCAAGCTGCCGTGCGCCTCGAGCATCGCCTCGACCACCGGATAGCGCGCCAGCCCGGTCGCCACGTCGTGGGTCGCGGCATAGGCAAGTCGCGCCTCGGTATCGCGCTGCCCGGTGACATCGCTCTGGATGCCGATGTAATGGGTGACCGCACCACGCGTGTCGTGCACCGGCGCCAGGTAGAGCTGGTTCCAGAACAGCGTGCCGTCCTTGCGCACGTTGCGCAGCAGTGTGCTGAACTCCTGCCTGGCGGCCAGCGCCTGGCGGATGCCGGCACGCTCGGCCTCGTTGTCCTCGTGGGCCTGCAGGAAACGGCAGTTGCGTCCGAGGGCTTCCTCGGGGGTGTAACCGGTCATCCGCTCGAATGCCCGGTTGACGAAGATCAGCGGCAGATCCGGCTGGCGCGCGTCGGCGATCACCACGCCGTTGCCGCTGGACTGGATGGCCCGCTCCAGCAGGTGGCGACGCGCATCGGCATGCACGCGGGCACTGATGTCCTGCAGGTGCGCCAGCACCGCCTGGCGACCGCGATAATCCATCGCGCGGTAGATACCCTCGACCGGCAGCGGCGTACCGTCGGCGCGGCGGTGCTCCCATGGCGTCGCCTGCCCGTCGAGCAGCTGGCCGTCCGCCAGCATCGCGGCAAAGCGATCGCGCTCGGCCGGCACCAGCAAGGTTTCAACGTGGCGCCCTATCAGGGAAACCTGCGCATCCCCGTACTGCCGCTGTGCCGCGGCATTGGCCGCAAGGATGCGACCTTCGGCGGGGTCGAACAGCACCAGCGGCACCGGGCCCTCGTCGAACAGCAGGCGGTGGGTGGCCTCGCTCTCGCGCAGGACCTCGACGAACCGGGTGTGGTCGACTGCATAGCGGATACTGCGCGCCAGCCGCTCGGCGTCGATCAGTCCCTTCACCAGGTAATCGCTGGCACCGGCTTCCATCGCCGCCATGTCGACTTGGGGATTGCCCCGCCCGGTCAGCACGATGAAGGCGCGGGTGAGACCTTCGCGATTGACCGCCTCGATCAGGTCCAGGCCGCTGCTGGGGCCGAGCAGGTAGTCGACCAGGTAAACGTCGTGCTCACCCTCGCGCAGGGCGCTGAGGCCCTCCTCCGGCGTCGCGCACCAGTCGAACTGGTAACCCCCCGCGCTGGCGTCGCGCAGCATGTCGCGGATGAGAATGAAGTCGTCCTCGTCATCGTCCACTACCAGCACGCGCAGCGGAGACTGGCTCATGCGTCGCCCCTTCGCGCGTCCGAGGGCAACTGCACGATGTCCATCCAGTAACGCTCCAGCGAACGCAGCACCATGATCAGCTCGTCGAAGCGCCGCGGCTTGGCGACATAGGAGTTGGCCCCGAGCTGGTAGCTGAGACGGATGTCCAGTTCGGCCCGCGAGGTGGTCAGGATGATCACCGGCAGGTGGCGCAGACGGTCGTTGTCGCGGATCGCGCGCAGCGCTTCGCGACCGTCCATGCGCGGCATGTTGAGATCCAGCAGGACCAGATCCGGCAATGCGCTTTCCGACGCCGCATCACGCTCGGTCAGCCGCGCCAGCAGCTCGACGCCATCGGCGACGAACTCGATCTCGACCTGCACGCCGCTCTCGGCGAAGGCGTCAGAGAGCAGCACACGGTCGTCCGCATCGTCCTCGGCGACCATGATCAACAGACTCCCCTGCAACTGCGTCATGCACTGGCTCCTGGCAGTTCCCTGTGTGACAGCGGCAGCTCCGCGGCCGGACCCGGCACTGAGTGGCTGCGGGCGGGCAACACCACGACAAACCGCGCGCCTTCGCCACTGCGTCCTTCGGCCGTCACCGTCCCACCGTGACGCTCCACGATACGCCTCACGATGGCCAGTCCGATACCCGTCCCGGGAAACACGTTGCGCGGATGCAGCCGCTGGAAAGGCGCGAAGATACGCTCGGCATAGGACGGATCGAAGCCGATGCCGTTGTCCTGCACGGCGATTTCCCAGCGCTCGGCCATCACCCCCGCCTCGCCCAGCGGTCGCGCCGACACCGTGATCCGGCACGGACGGTCCGAGGCGCGGAATTTGAGTGCGTTGGCCACGAGATTCTGCAGCAGCTGGCGCATCTGGCTGGGGTCGGCCTCCAGCGTGGGCAGCGCGCCCACCTCGATCCGCGCGCCGGCCTCCTGCACGCGGGCGTCGAGGTCGTCCAGCACCGTGGCAAGCTCGGCGGCCAGATCCACCGG
>JAGWVM010000115.1 GCA_018970895.1 Lysobacteraceae bacterium
GCGACCGCCGACCAGGCCCAGCAGCAGGGCGGCAGCGGCCACGCCGCCGAGCACCAGCCAGGGCTGCCGGTGCACGAAGCGGTTGCCGCCCGCCGCGGCGCGGTGCAGGGTCTGGTCGGCGTCGCGTTCGAGCTGCGCGATGCGCGCGCCGACGGCCCGCAGGCGCGACTGCACCTGGCCGACCTCATCGTCGGCGCTGGCGGCGAGATCCTGCAGGAGCCGCTCGACGTCGCCGCCGAGAGCGCGAAGATCGCTTTGGAGGAGCCGGGCGTTCACGGTGTCCATGGAAGTCTTTTCCGGTGGCAGGTCATCAGGGTGAAGGAGCGCATGGCAGTCCTGCCGCACTCAGCCGGCGGCGGCCATCGCGCAGGCGGGGGCGTGCCGGCCCAGGATCGCCGAGCGCTCCAGCTGCGCCGCGTCGCGGATGCGGATGCTGCGCCCCTGCACTTCCACGGCGCCGGCGCGGTTGAAGCGGCTGAGCCCGCGGCTGACCGTCTCCAGCTTCAGTCCGAGGTAGCTGGCGATGTCCTCGCGGGTCATGCGCAGCAGGTATTCGCTGGCCGAGCAGCCGCGCTCGGCGTAGCGCCGTCCCAGTTCGAGCAGGAACGTGGCGAGCCGCTCCTCGGCCTTGGCCGATCCCAGCAGCAACAGGGTCTGCTGCTCGTATTCGACCTCGCGCGACAGATTGCGGATCAGCGCCACATAGAGCCCGCGGATATCGATGCCGGCCTGCTCCAGCTGCGGCAGTGGAATCTCCAGCGCCACGCTGTACTCGAGCATGCGGATCGAGGTCGGGTGGACGCCGCCGTCCAGCGCGTCGAGGCCCAGCAGGTCCTCGGCCAGGTAGAAGCGGGTGACCTGTTCACGCCCGTCGGCGCCCGGACGGGTCGCCTTGGCCGAGCCGCTGGTCAGCAGGAACAGCGAGCGGAACGGCGCGCCGGCACAGGCGAGATAGGCCCCCTTCTGCAGCCGGTGCACGTGCAGGGTGAAGCGCGAGGCGACGCTGGCAAGGGTCCGGCCCAGGGCGCTCCGGTGCAGGGTGGCGTCGGCCAGCGCGCGGGCGGAAGAGAGGGAGGTAATCGTCGCGGACATCGTCATCGCTCCAGCCGGGTCGGTAGGCTGGAGTCTGCGTGGGACAACGCATGCCACGGCGTCGCCGGGGTAACCGTCGGTAACGGTGTGTAACAGTCATGATCGACGTTCCGCAGGTTTCACAATGTCTTTATCTGCGTGAAGCAAGTATTTTCGGGCTGACCGGAGAAGCCGACCGCGGGTCCGAAGCCCCGGCGACCCATGACCGGCAAACACACAGACCGGGGGCATCCGTGGCGTCATCGGGGGGCGACAACCACACAGGATCGGTCCGGCCGTCACACCTGCTGGTGGTCGACGACGACAGCGAGATCGCGCAACTGCTCAAGCGCTACCTCGGCGCCCAGGGCTTTGCGGTCAGCGTGGTCGGCTCCGGACGCGAGATGCTCGCCACCCTGGCCAGCCGGGACGTCGACCTGATCCTGCTCGACCTGGGCCTGCCCGGCGAAGACGGGCTGGACCTCACCCGCCACCTGCATGAGCACTGGCGCGGACCGGTGATCATCGTCACCGGCCGCGGCGACTCGGTCGATCGCATCGTCGGGCTGGAACTGGGCGCCGACGATTACGTCACCAAGCCGTTCGAACTGCGCGAGCTGCTGGCGCGGATCCGCAGCGTGCTGCGCCGCGCCGGCGAACGTCCGCGCAACGATGACGCGCCGCCGCCGGCCTATCGCTTCGCCGGCTTCCGGCTGGAGCTGCACAGCCGCACGCTGACCGCCCCGTCGGGCGAGCCGGTAGCCCTGACCAACGGCGAGTTCGAGCTGCTGCGGGTTTTCCTGACCCACCCGAACCGGGTGCTGTCGCGCGACGAACTGATGAATCAACTGTACGGCCGCGATTCGGGGCCCTACGACCGCGCCGTGGACGTGCAGATCGGACGCCTGCGCCGCAAGATCGAGGCGGACCCGGCCTCGCCTTGCCTGATCAAGTCGGTGCGCGGCGCCGGCTACATGTTCAGCGACACCGTGCGGCAGGAGTAGCGCGATGCCCCTGTCCCGCTTTTCCGGCAACGAGGAGCTGTTCCGCACGCTGTTCGAAACCGCGCCCGATGCGATGCTGGTGGTGACCCGCGCTGGCGAGATCGTGCTGGCCAATCCGCAGGCGCACCGGCTGTTCGACTATCCCGCGCCGGACGGGCTGCACGGCGTGGTGATCGAGAATCTGATGCCGCACGAGCTGCGCGAGGCGCATGTCCGCCACCGCGAGCGCTACATGGCGCGGGCACGGATGCGGCCGATGGGCGCGGGCTACGAGCTGACCGGGCTGCGCCGCAACGGCGAGACCTTCCCGGTGGAGGTGGCGCTCAGTCCGGTCGGGCACGACCTGTTCTCTGCCTCGGTCCGCGATATCTCCGAGTCGCAGCGGGTGCGCCGGGCGCTGCAGCGGGCGCGCTACGACACCTACCTGGCGCAGCTGGGCAAGCTGCTGCTGGAGTCCAGCCGCGACGAATCGGCCCGCGTGGCCGTCCCCACCCTGATCGCCGAAGCACTGGACGTGGAGGCGGTGGCGATCGCCATCGGCATGCCCGACGGCGACACCCTGCCGATCCGCGTGTCGCACGGCGTGTCGCCGGCACTGGCCGATGCGCTGACCCAGGCGATGATGCGCGACGGCCTGGGCGACCGGCTCGCCGACATCCGCCCGGCCGGCATCTGGACCCTGGAGCGCAGCGCGCCCGACGAGCTGCCGGCGCTGCGCGCGGCGATCGAAGCCGGAGGCTTCGCGGACATGGCGATCGTGCCGCTGCTGGACCGGCTCAAACCCACCGGCGCCCTGCTCGCGCTGACCACCCAGCCGGACCACTGCGACAACGACAAGTCGAATTTCCTGCGGCTGGCGGCGCACATCCTGGCCGCGGCGATCCAGCGCAGCCGCAGCGAGGACCAGCTCGCCCACGTGCACCGGCTCGACGCGCTGGGCCAGCTCACCGGCGGCATCGCGCACGACTTCAACAACATGCTGACCATCATCTCCGGCAACCTGCAGATGCTGCAGGCCGAGCAGTCGCCCGGCTCGGACGCACTGCCGCTGATCGACAGCGCGCTGCGGGCGGTCGATCACGGTGCCTCGCTCACCCGCAAACTGCTGGGATTCTCGCGCCGCCGCGCGATGTCACCGCGCGCGCTGCAGCCGCGGCAGGTGCTGGAGGACCTCGCCGACATGCTTGCCAACACCCTGGGCGAGCGCATCCGGATCACGCTGGACTGCCAGCCCGGTCTGCCGCCCGTGCACGTCGACATCGGCGAGCTGGAGACCGCGCTGATCAACCTGGCACTGAACGCACGCGACGCCATGTCCGACGGCGGTACGCTGCGCATCGCCGCGCGCGAGCGGGTGACCGGTCCGGGCGGCGTGGATCACCTGGCACCCGGCCGCTACGTGGCCTTCACCGTGTCCGACAACGGTACCGGCATGCCGCGCGACGTGCTCAAGCGGGCGATGGATCCGTTCTTCACCACCAAGGACGCCGGCAAGGGCAGCGGCCTGGGCCTGAGCATGGTCTACGGCTTCGTCCGCCAGTCCGCCGGCCGGCTGCGGATCGAGAGCATGCCCGGCAAGGGCACTCGGGTCGAGATCCTGCTGCCTGCGGCACCCGTAGTGCCCGATGAGGAAACTTTCGCCGCGCCGGTGCCCGTGCCGGCCGAACCGGTTCGCGTGCTGGTGGTGGAAGACGACACCGACGTACGCCGGATCGCGGTCGGCCTGCTCGTGGCGCTGGGCTACGATCCGGTGGAGGCAGCCGACGCCGACCAGGCACTCGAGCGGCTGCGCGACGACCCGGCGATCCGCGTGCTGTTCTCCGACGTGGTGCTCGGCGTGGGGCTCACCGGCTTCGAGCTGGTGCGCGAGGCGCGGCTGTTGCGCCCGGAGCTGGCAGTGCTGCTCACCTCCGGCTATGCGCAGGCGGCCGCCGGTGCCGACGAAGTGATGCGCGAGAGCATCCCGCTGCTGCGCAAGCCCTACCGGCAGGACCAGCTGGCACGCGCCATCGCGAAGGTGCTGGAGGGCGCCGCGGCCTGAGCCGCGCTACGGCACCAGCACCGCCGCGCCCTGGAAGCGGCCCCGGCGCAGGTCGTCCAGCGCCAGGTTCGCTTCCTCCAGCCGGTAGTGCCGGATGGTCGCATGCAGGTGCATGCCGGCCACGGCCTCGAAGTAGGCGAACGCGTCGGCCCGGGTCAGGTTGGTCACCGAGACCAGTTCGCGCTCCTCCCACAGCCAGCGGTACGGCATCGACGGGATGTCCGACATGTGGATCCCGGCGCACACCACCCGCCTGCCCTTGCGCACCGCGCGCATGGCGCGCGGCACAAGTTCGCCGGCCGGCGCGAAGATGACCGCGGCATCCAGCGGCTCGGGCGACGGGGCGTCGCTGTCGCCGGCCCAGGCCACGCCCAGGCCGCACGCGAAGTCCTGCGCGGCCAGGTCGTGGGGCCGGGTGAACGCCAGCACGCGGCGCCCCTGCCGAAGCGCGACCTGCGCCAGCAGGTGCCCGGCCGCGCCGAAGCCGTAGATGCCGATCGTCGGCGCATCGCCGGCCCGCACCAGCGCCCGCCAGCCGATCAGTCCGGCGCACAGCAGCGGCGCGGTCGCCACCGGATCGGCGGTGCCCAGCGGGATGCAGAACGCCGCGCGCGCCACGATGTGGCTGGCAAAGCCGCCCGGGCGCGTGTAGCCGGTGAAGCGGGCGGTGTCGCACAGGTTCTCGCGGCCGCTGCGGCAGTACCGGCAATGGCCGCAGGTGGACCCCAGCCACGCCACGCCGACGCGCTGCCCGATCGCCAGTCCGGCCACGTCCGCGCCCAGCCGGTCGACCCAGCCGACCACCTCGTGCCCCGGAATCAGCGGCAGCATCGCTCCGGGCAGCTCGCCGTCGACCACGTGCAGATCGGTCCGGCATACGCCGCAGGCCTCCACGCGCAGCCGCACCTCGCCCGCACCCGGCTCCGGATCGGCCAGCCGGCGCGCCACCAGCGGCTGTCCGGGTACTTCCAGCTGCATCGCCAGCACGGTGCGCGCTCAGTGATGGAACAGCACGGGCAGCGACGCATGCCACAGCACGTGCCGGGTGGCACCGCCGAGCATCCACTCGCTGAAGCGGCTGCGGCCATAGGCGCCCATCACCAGCAGGTCGGCATCGAACTGCCGCGCGTGCTCGAGCAGGGCCGCGCCGACCGCGTGGCCGGCGGTGGTCAGATCCTGCGAGCGCGGATGCACGCCGTGGCGGCCGAGATAGGCATCCACGTCGAACGGCGGCTTCCAGATGATGTCGCGGAACCCCTCGCGCGGCGCGCCGCGCACCAGCAGCACCTCCTGCGCACGCTGCAGCAGCGGCAGCGCCGCATGGACCGCGCGGATCGCCTCGGGCGAGCCGTTCCAGGCGACGACGATGCGCCCGATCGCCACCTCTCCCACCGGCCGCGGCGGCACCACGATGCACGGCAGCCCGACCGAGAGCACCAGGCCCGCCAGGTCTTCCGGGGTCGACCAGGTGCGGTCGTCGTCGCGCTCGACCACCAGCAGGTCGTGCCAGCAGGCGATCCGTGCCAGTGCGTCGACCTGGTTGCCCTGCGCGACCACCCAGCCGGCGCGCGCGACGCCGCGCTCGTGCGCCCACGCGACGAACGCCTCCCCGGCACCCAGCGCGCTCGCCTCGAGGATCCGCGACATCGCCATCACCGTCTCGATCACGTCGGGGGTGCCGAACTCGGGCGTGGCGTACAGCGGCGACGGGTAGACGTAGACGCCGGTGAGCGCGGCGCCGGCCAGCGCGGCCAGCCCGGTGCCGTACTGCGCATCGCGCGACCACTGCTCGAAATTCACGGTATTGACGAGGATGTCGCGCATGTCGGATCTCCGGTCGCTGGCGCCGCAAGGCACCATGCGCCGGTGCCGCCCGGGCATCGTGATCACGGTCAAGGTTGTGGTCCGCCCGGCAGGCGCGGCGCCGGCATGATCTGGATCAAATCCGGCCGCATCGGCCGATGCATGCTGGCCCCGTCCGGCGCCGTGCCGCCGGGTCGAGAGGCAGAACGTGCGCGACATCGTCGTCCACAGTCCGGACTTCCGGCATTGGCAGGCCAGCGTGCGTTACGCGGCGCAACTCGCCGCCGACACCCGTGCCGGTCTCACCGGCCTGTACGTCACCGCGCCGATCCCGCCGCAGGCCGGACCGCCGCAGCTGGCGCAGGAAGCGCTGGCCTATGCGCAGGACGAATTGCAGAGCGCGATGCTGGCCGGTCCGTCGTTCGCCAGCTGGGCGGCGGGCCTGGGCGTGCGCGATGCACGCTGGCAGGTGGCGCTGGGCCCGGCCGCCGAGGCGCTGGTGCTGGCCGGCCACTGGCACGATCTGGTGGTGCTGCAGGGCAACGTGCCGCCCTGCTCGATCCAGGAGCGCCCGGTGCTCGAACTGCTGCTGTCCGGCGTCGCCTGCATCCTGGTGCCGGCCTCCGGGTACGCCCCGGGACGGGTGGCACGCGCCGTGGTCGCCTGGGACGGCAGTCCCGGTGCCAACCGCGCCCTGCACGGCGCGCTGCCGCTGCTGGCCACGGCGAACGCGGTGGCCCTGCTGGTGGCGTCGGCGCACACGCGCGGGGCGCGTCCGGCGCTCGATCCGCTGGTGCACCTGCGCAACCGCGGGGTGAACGTCACCAGCGTGGAAACCGTGGCCGAGTCGGGCGAGGAAGCCGGCGAGCACCTGCTCGCCAGCGCCGCCGAGGAGCATGCAGACCTGCTGGTGCTCGGCGCCAGCGGCTGCCGGCGCCCGGGCGGCTGCAGCTTCGGCGCCACCACCCGCGCCGTGCTCTCGCGCGGCCATCTGCCGGTGTACCTGCGCCACTAGGCCGTCGCGCGCCGCCGCCTTGACCGGCATCAAGTGTCCCGCCCGTGGCGGCGCTAGCGTGAGGACCATCGGGTGATGGCGAGGCGGCAACATGCGCGACAGTCCCCTGCGCTCGTGGTATTTCGCCGTCGCGCTGGCCGCGGTGGTGGCGATACAGTTCGTGTTCGCCGGGAGCCGCGTCGAGACCGTGCCCTACAGTCGCTTCCAGGCCGAGCTGCGCGCCGGCGACATCGCCGAGGTCACGGTGTCCGGCGACAGCATTCGCGGCAGCTATCGCACCCCAGCCACCGACGGCCAGGTACGCCGGTTCCAGACCACCCGCGTCGCACCGGAACTGGCCCGGGCGCTTTCCGACGCCGGGGTCACCTACAGCGGCCGGGTCTCGCCGGGCTGGGGCGAACGCATCGTCGCCTGGCTGCTGCCCACGGTGCTGCTGGTGGCGGCGTGGATGCTGCTGGCGCAGCGGTGGTCCGGCGGCGGGCGTGGCAGCGCGCTGTCGATCGGCAAGAGCAAGGTGAAGATCTACCTGGAAAAGGCGATCGACACGACCTTCGACGACGTCGCCGGCGTCGACGAGGCCAAGGAGGAGCTGCGCGAGGTGATCGCGTTTCTGCGCGATCCGACCGGCTACGGCCGCCTCGGCGCACATGTGCCCAAGGGCGTGCTGCTGGTCGGTCCGCCCGGCACCGGCAAGACGCTGCTGGCACGGGCGGTGGCCGGCGAGGCCGGCGTGCCGTTCCTGTCGATCAGCGGCTCCGAATTCGTGGAACTGTTCGTCGGCGTCGGCGCCGCCCGCGTACGCGACCTGTTCGCCCAGGCCAGCGAGCACGCCCCGTGCATCATCTTCATCGACGAGCTGGACGCGCTCGGCCGGGCGCGCGGTGCGGCGCCGGTGAGCGGCGGCCAGGACGAGAAGGAGCAGACCCTCAACCAGCTGCTGACCGAGCTGGACGGCTTCGACGTGCACGGCGGCGTGGTGCTGCTGGCAGCAACCAACCGGCCGGAAATCCTCGACCCGGCACTGCTGCGTGCCGGCCGCTTCGACCGGCAGATCCTGGTCGACCGCCCGGACCGTCCCGGTCGCCTGGCGATCCTGCGCGTCCACGCGCGCAAGGTGAAGCTGGCCGCACAGGTGTCGCTGGAGGAGATCGCCGCGCTCACCGCCGGCATGACCGGCGCCGACCTGGCCAACCTGGTCAACGAAGCCACCCTGCTGGCCACCCGCCGCGGCGCAGCCGAAGTGGAGTCGGCCGACCTCACCGGCGCGATCGAGCGGGTGGTCGCCGGGCTGGAAAAGAAGACCCGCGTGCTCAATCCGCGCGAGCGACGCACCGTCGCCTACCACGAGACCGGCCACGCGATGGTGGCGATGGCCCTGCCCGGCAGCGATCCGGTGCAGAAGGTGTCGATCATCCCGCGCGGCATCAGCGGCCTGGGCTATACCCTCCAGCGACCCACCGAGGACCGCTTCCTGATGTCGCGCGCCGAGCTGGCCGACAAGATGGCCGTGCTGCTGGGCGGACGCGCCGCCGAGGTGATCGCGCTGGGCGACACGTCCACCGGCGCCGCCGACGATCTGGCCCGTGCCACCGGCATCGCCCGGAGCATGGTGGCGCGCTTCGGGATGTCGTCCGAGCTGGGACAGATCGCCTACGAGGACGACGCCGAAACGGTGTCCGGCTATCCGCTGGAGGCGTGGCTGCCGCGGCGCTACAGCGAGGCGAGCGCCGCGGCGATCGATCGCGCGGTGCGCGAGCTGGTCGAGCAGGCGTTCGTGCGCGCCCGGGCGATCCTGCTGCACGACCGCGCCGCCCTGGACCGCGCGGCGGACGCCCTGCTCGCCCGCGAGACGCTCTCCGGCGCCGAGCTGTCGGCCCTGGTCGGCACGCCGGGCACGTCCGCGCCGGCGTCCCCGGCAGCGGCCCCGCCACCCCGTGTCGCGCGGGGCTGATCTGGATCAAACCGCCGGCGCCGGGGCGCCGCAGCATGGAGCGGCCACCCCCACGCCGAGCCCGCAACATGAGCTACCTGATCGAAGTGAGCTTCCTGGACATGCGCCCGTCCAAGGCGCTGTACGACGACATCTCCCGCCATGCGCTGCAGCTGGAGCGCTTCGCGCCGACGCTGACCGATTGCCGCGTCAGCGTGTGCCACAGCGAGATGCGCCACCACCAGGGCAACCACTACCGCGTGACGGCGCAGGTGAGCCTGCCCGGGCGGCGCTTCGAGGCCGGCCGCGAGACCGGCAACGACACCCACGCCGACGCCTACGTCGCGGTGCGCGACACCTTCGCCGCGCTGCGCCGCCAGCTGCAGGATTTCCAGCGCGTGCGCCGCGGCGAGGTCAAGCACCACGAGCCGCCGCCGGCGGGCTGAGCCCGGCGTGTCGCGCGCCTTGATGCAGGTCAAGGGGCACCCCGCGGCGGCGCCTAGCATCGCGGGCATTCCCATACTCGCCCGTCGGGCCGGAGGCACCATGACATCGACCTGGATTCTCGTTGCGGACGCGGCCCGCGCCCGGGTGTTCGAGTCCGACCGCCCCGGGGGCGCGTGGACGGTGGTGTCGTGCTTCTCCAACCCCGACGGCCACGCGCCGGGCCGCCACGCCACCACCGATCGCGCGCCGCGGGTGGCCGAGAGCGTCGGCACGACGCGCCATGCGATCGAACCGCATACCAGCCTGCGCGACAAGAGCACCGAGCGCTTCGCCCGCACGCTGTGCGACGAGCTCGAACGCGGCTGCAGCGAGCGCCGCTGCGAGCGGCTGGTGCTGGTGGCGCCGCCACGTTTCCTCGGTGCATTGCACGGCGTGCTGGATCCGGCGCTGCGCGAGCGGGTCAGCGGCGAGCTCCACAACGACTTCACCACCCTGCCCGAGCCGGACGTGCGCGAGCGCGTGCTGCACGAGCTGCGGGTCTGACCCCCGCACCCCGCGGACGCACCGCCGTCGGCGGTGCGTCACCGCGGCGATTCACTTGACGGTGATGCGCTGGCTGCTGCCGTTGGGCTTCTTGGGCAGGGTCAGCGTGAGGACGCCGGCCTCGAAATGCGCGTCGGCCTTGCTGCTGTCCACCTCCTGCGGCAGGCCGAAGGCGCGGAAGATGCGTCCGACATAGCGCTCGCTGACCAGCGCGTGCTCGTTCTCCTTCCTCTCGCTACTGCGCCGGGTCTCGGCACTGATCGACACCTGGCCGCCGTCGACGGCGATGTCGATGGCGTCCTTCTCCACGCCCGGCAGGTCGGCCTTCACGACGTAGGCGTCGTCCTTCTCGGTCACGTCCAGGCGCATCTCCGGCACCATGTCCACGTCGCGCCAGAACGCGCGGCTGGCCATCGGGCGGAACACGTCGTCGAAGCTGCCGAGCGGAAAGCCGGCCAGCGG
>JAGWVM010000116.1 GCA_018970895.1 Lysobacteraceae bacterium
CATGCACCGGCTGGCGCAGGCCCCGCCCGGCCGGCAGCGGAAAGACGCGCAGCCGCGCGGCGCGCCGCGCGATCGGGGTCAGGCTGCGGTCGAGGCCGGCGCCGTAGACGATGGTGGGGCGCAGCACCGTCCACGCGGCTCCTCGCGCCGCGCATGTGTCTGCCAGCAGCTGCTCGCCCTCGTGCAGCAGCTGCGCGATCGCACGCTCGGCCGGCACCACCGAGTCGCGCTTGGTCTGTGCGCTCATCGAGCTGGTGGCGACGACCCGCGGCGTTCCACGCAGCGGCGCCCGGGCCAGCCACTGTGCGAAGGGCAGCAGCGGGCCGTAGCTCACGATTCCGTCCAGCGGCGGCAGCGCGGACGGCATTGCGTCGGGCAGCCCGCCCTGGATCCAGCACACGCCGGATTGTTCCGGTCGGGGCCAGCGGCTCAGCGCGAGCACGTCGTGACCGGCCGCGCGCAGCCGCGGCAGCAGGAAATGGCCGATCTGGCTGCTGGCGCCCAGCACCAGGATGGTCATGCGATCAGGGGCCGCTGTCGTTCAGACGGGCGGTCAGCTCGGCCAGTCGCGGATGCTGGGGAGCCAGCTTTCGCACGCGGTCGAGCGACTGCGAAGCACCGGGGCGGTCGCCGCTGTCCAGTTGCTGCTCGGCGCGGTCCAGCCAGGCCTCGGCGAGGCGATGGCGCAGCTGGCCCTGGTTCGGGTCGCCGGGCGACAGGTCGGCGAGATTGCCCAGCATGTCGCCGGCGGTGGCCAGCCGACCGTTCTGCAACGCCTGGTTGAACAGCCGGATCACCGTCGCCGGCAGGTTCTGCAGGCCGCTGCGGGCCTCGGCGTCGTTGCCGTCGATGGCCAGCGCGCTGCGGTACAGGTCGTACGCGCTCTGCCCAGGCGGCAGCATGATGTCGCCCCGCTGCGCGGCCTCTTTCGCCTGCCGCACCAGCGCGCGGACCCGGGCCTGCTGCGCTGGCGTCAGGCTGGGCTGCAGCATGCCGTCGCCGGCGACAGACGGAGCCCCGGCAGTGGCTGCACGCGCAGTGGGCGGGGCGGACACGGCGGACTGCGCGGCGGCAGGCGCAGATGCCGCCGGCGACGGCCGCGCCAGGCCCAGCCGGGCACGCGCTGCGGCCAGATCGGCCGACCTTGGCGCCAGCGCCTGCGCCTGGTCGAGCAGGGCGGCCGCCTGGGCGTCGTCGCCGCTGTCGATGGCCGCGTTGGCCTGCACGGTGAGCGCCTGCACCACCTTGCCCAGGCCCGACTGCGCATCGGCGTTGTTCGGGTCCAGCGCCAGCGCCTTCCGGAAGTACGCCAGCGCGGTATCGTCGCCGGGACCGCTGATGTGCCCGGCGCGCAGCGCATCCATGCCCTGGGCGAGAGCCTGGGTCACCGCGTCATCGTGGGCACGCTGCACCTGCGCCTGCTGCGCGCGCAGCGAAGGCAGGTCGCCGTAGCGCGGCAGCAGC
Organism: Lysobacteraceae bacterium; assembly: GCA_018970895.1. Classification (GTDB taxonomy): domain Bacteria; phylum Pseudomonadota; class Gammaproteobacteria; order Xanthomonadales; family Rhodanobacteraceae; genus Dyella_A. Next base: position 1,465 of record JAGWVM010000116.1, read on the forward strand.
GAGGCGAGCTTGTCGATCGTCGTTCCCGCCGTGGCCGCATCCCCGGCATCGAGCGCCTTGCGCGCCAGGTCGGCATAGGCGCCGCCGACCTGGTCCAGTCCGTGCGATGCGACCGCGTTGCCGGGATCGGCGGCAAGCACCTGCGTGAACAGCGCGGCAGCGCCGTCGGGGCCGTCCAGCTTGCCCTGGGCGAGCGCGTCCCGCGCGCGCTCGACCAGGTCCGAGGCATGCATGTGGGTCAGGCGGGCCTGGGCGATGGCGCGGTCGAGCTGGTCGACGTCGGTGCCGCCACCGAGCAGTTCGCGCGCCGCCACCGCCGACTGCGTGGCGGCATCGAGTTCACCCGCATCGAGCTGCCGGCGCCCCTGTGCCAGCTCGGCCTGGCCGACCGCACGCAGGCCATCGAGGGCACGGTCGTTGTCCGGCTCCAGTGCCCGCGCCGCCTGGAACAGCTCGCGCGCACTGGTGCCATCGGTGCTATCCAGATGACCGGCCTGCAGCGCGGCGTTGGCGCGCGAGAGCACGTCGTTGAAGCTGGTGCGGGGCACCAAAGCGCGCAGCGAGTCCTGGTTGAGCCAGGCCAGCGTGGCCAGCCCCACCAGCACCAGCAGGGCCAGTGGCACCAACCAGCCTCGCCTGCGGGCCGGCGGCTCGTCCGGCGCCGGGTCCGGCGCACGACGCGCATGCGGAGGCGCGGCGGCGCCGCGACGGTGCGGCGCCTCCACGGTTACGCGGGGCAGTCCGTCATTGCCCCGGGAGGGTGCCGGCGCCGGGCGATCCAGGTCGTCGAGGTTGCCCAGGGTGGGTTCGGTGCGCCCTTGCGGGCCGCGCGGGTCGTTGCGTCCGCTCATCGTGAGTCGCCAGGTCGATAACCGCCGAAGCTTAGCATCGGACCCCGGCCCGGCCGCCCGGGTTCGGACGGCCATTCAACTGCCAGCCGGCTCAGCGCGCGCCGACCCGGCGCGCATCGACCACGTTGGACAGCGCCACCAGCTTCGCCAGCAGGTGCGAGAGCTGTTCGTAGTCGCGCACGCGCAGGGTGAAGCGCATCTCCACCTCGCCGGTGCGCACGAACATGCGGCTGGACGAGGCGATGATCGGGATGTTGGCGTTGCTGATCACCGCGGTGACGTCCTTCTGCAGGCCCTTGCGGTCGTACCCGTGCAGCTCGATGTCGACCTGGTAGGCCTGCGCCGGCACCCGTCCCCAGCTCACCTCGATCACCCGCTCCGGATCGCGCCGGGCCAGCCGCGCCAGCGCCGGACAGTCGGCGCGATGCACCGACACGCCGCGCCCGCGGGTGACGAAGCCGCGCACCGGGTCGCCCGGCAGCGGCTGGCAGCAGCGCGCCAGCACGGTAAGCAGGTTGCCGATGCCTTCGATGGTCAGCGCGCCCTGGTCGATCGTCGGCACCTTCGACGCTGCCGGCGGGAGCGCGGGCGAGGCAGGTTCCGGGGGTTGCGCCGCCTCCTGCAGCAGACGGGCGATCTGTCCGGGCGCCACTTCGCCCAGCGCCAGCGCGATCAGCAGCTCGTCGTGGGTCTTGAGGTGGAACTGCGCCGGCAGCCCTGCAAGATCGGCATTCGGCAACGCCAGCCGCTTCAGTTCCCGCTCGAGCAGGGCGCGACCGGCGGCGAGGTTGGCGTCGTGCGCGATGCGGCGGAACCAGGCGCGCACCTTTTCCCTTGCCCGCGCGCTGTTGAGATAACCGTGGTGCGGCGACAGCCAGTCGCGGCTGGGCTCGCCGACCCTGGTGGTGAGGATCTCCACCCGGTCGCCGCTGCGCGGCTGGTAGGTCAACGGCACGATGCGACCGTTGACCTTGGCCCCGCGGCAGCGATGCCCGACCTCGGTGTGCACGTGGTAGGCGAAATCCAGCACGGTGGCACCGTGCGGCAGGTCGAACACCTCGCCCTTGGGCGTCAGCAGGTAGACGCGGTCCTCGACCAGTTCGGTCTGCAGCTCGGCGGCCAGCTCGCCGCCCTCGCCGTCGGCACGCGGTTCGAGCAGCTTGCGCATCCAGGCGATCTTCGCCTCGAACTCGGCGTCGGCGCCGCCGCCTTCCTTGTAGCGCCAGTGCGCCGCCACGCCCAGCTCGTTGGCGCGATGCATGTCATGGGTGCGGATCTGCACCTCCAGCGTCTTGCCGTGCGGGCCGATCACCGCGGTGTGCAGCGAGCGGTAGCCGTTGGCCTTGGGCCGCGCCACGTAGTCGTCGAACTCGCCGGGCAGGTACGGCCACAGCGCGTGCACCACGCCCAGCGCGGCGTAGCAGTCGGCCACGCTGTCGACCAGGATCCGCACGGCGCGGATGTCGTACAGGTCGGAGAAGGCCAGCGACTTGCGCTGCATCTTCTTCCAGATCGAGTAGATGTGCTTCGGCCGCCCGGCCAGGTCGGCACGGATGCCGGCGGTCTCCAGCGAGCGATGCAGCTCGGCCAGCGACTCGCGGATGAACTGCTCGCGGTCCTCGCGCCGCTCGTCCAGCAGCGTGGCGATGCGGCGGTAGGTGTCGGGTTCGAGGTAGCGGAAGGCCAGATCCTCCAGCTCCCACTTCAGCTGCCAGATGCCCAGCCGATTGGCCAGCGGCGCATGGATGTCGCGGGTGAGCCGGGCCAGCCGGACGCGGGCGTCGTCGTCCAGCGCCATGGCCGCGCGCATCCGGGCGAGCTGGCGTGCCAGCAGCACGAACACCACGCGCACGTCGCGGATGATCGCCAGCAGCAGCCGGCGCAGGCCCTCCGAACTGGCCTGCCCGCCCGGCTGCGCGTGCAGTGCCCAGACCTTCTCCGCCGCCTGCTGGCCGTCGACCAGCCGGCGCACGTCGGCCGGCAGCCCGGCCTGTTTCGCCGCGTAGGCATCCGGTGCCGCCTGCGCCAGCGCGAACCACAGCGCGGCGGACTGGGTGGCCGCGTCGCAACCCAGCGTGACCAGCAGATCCAGCACGTCCACGCACTCGGCCTGATCGATCGGCGCGGAGGCACACGCATCGATCGCCGGCACAAGCGATGCAGGCATGTCCGTGGCGCGTTCGCGCCATGCGGCGAGCGTGGAAACGGCGATGTCGGCGGCCTGGGCCATCCAGCGGGATCCTCCGGTTGCCCGACCATTGTAGTGAGGCAAGGACAACCTGCCCCGACCGGCGTGGCGGATCAGCCGTGCAACGCTTCCAGCGCCCGCGCCAGCCGCTTGGCCGACACCGGCTCGGCGGTCTTCAGCTCCTGCGCGAACAGCGACACGCGCCACTCCTCGATCAGCCAGCGCAGTTCCTCCAGCCCATCGCGCCCCTCGGCGCGGTGGTTGAGGTAGGCGCGCCAGTACGGCAGCACCTGCAGCATGCGCTGCTGGTCCCTGGCCGGGTCCTGGCGCAAGCGCTCGGCGCGCAGGCGCATGGCCTTCAGATAACGCGGCAGGTGGCCAAGCCGCTCCACTGTCAGTTCGCGGGCGAAGCCGGGGGCGAGCAGCGCGTCGAGCTGCTCGTGCAGGTCGTCGTAGCTGGCGCGGGCGAAGCCGATCAGCGGCGGTTCCAGCCACGGCTTCAGGTCGGCCTGCGCCTCGATGGCCGGCTCGACCCGCTTGAGCCGCTCGATCGCCGCACCGAACAGCGCGCGTGCTGCCTGCGTGCGCAGCGCCTCGAACGCGCCGGCGGTGCGCACGTCGAGCGCGTGCCGGTCGAGCAGGTCGGCAAAGCCGCCCTCCACCAGGTCCTCGCGCAGGCCGTCGATGCTGCCCAGCGGCGCATACTTCAGCGACAATGCGTTGGCGATCGGCAGGCGCCGGCGCGCCTGCTTCATGTCGCTGGAGAGCGCGTTGCGCAGCAGCCGCACCACGCCGTCGCGATGCGCCTCGGCGGCCTCGTCGCGTCGCTCGAACACGCGCAGCGCCACCGTCTCGCCAAGGTCCACCAACGCCGGGAAGGCCAGCAGGCCGCCCGCCGAGCGCACCTCGGGCGGGATCTCGTCGAAATCCCACGTGGCGACGTCCTCGCGCATCAGCTCGACGTCGGTCTTGCGCGAGAACGCCTCGCGCGCCTGGCCCTGCCACTGCGCGCGCAGCGCGGCCAGATCACGCGAGGCGGCCAGCGTGCGGCCGCTGTCGTCGTGCAGGCGGTAGCGCATGGAAAAGTGCGGCGGCAGCTCGACCGCGGCGAACTCGGCCGCGCTGATCTCCACGCCGGTAGCGCGCCTGAGGAAGGCCGCCAGCGCCCTGGCCAGCGGCTCGTCGCGCGGCGCCTCGGCCTCGACAAAGGCACGGGCGAAATCCGGCGCCGGCACGAAGTTGCGGCGCAGCGCCTTGGGCAGGCCGCGGATCAGCTCGGCCACCTTCTCGCCGAGCAGGCCCGGCACCAGCCACTCGCAGCGCGCGGTGGGCAGCGCGTTGAGCATCGCCAGCGGCAGGTGCAGGGTCACGCCGTCGGCCTCGTCGCCGGGCACGAAGCGGTATTCCAGCCGGTAGCGCTGGGGACCGAGTTCGATCGACGCCGGAAACGCCTTCGGATCGAGCCCGGCGCCGCCGACCAGCACGTCGTCGATCGACCAGCGCAGCGCCGCCTGCTCGGCCGGACGCGCGCGGCGATACCAGGCCTCCAGCGCGCGGCTGCTGGCGATGTCTTCCGGCAGCTTGCCCTCGAAGAAGGCGACCAGTTCGTCCTCGTGGCGAATCAGCCCCTCGCGGCGCTGCTTCGCCTCGATACCGCGCGCGTCCTCCAGCACGCGCTGGTTGGCGCGCAGGAAGTCCACCTTCGCTTCGATGTCGCCGCGCGCCAGCGCCTCGCGCAGGAAGATCCGGTGCGCCAGTGGCGGATCCTGCGACTGGAAGGTCACCGCGCGCCGCTCGACCAGGTTCAGCCCGAACAGGCTCACCTGCTCGTAGGCCACCACGCAGCCGCGCTTCCTCGACCAGTGCGGTTCGCGGCAGCTGGCCTTGACCAGGTGCGCGGCCTGCTCCTCGATCCACGGCGGCTCGACGCGGGCGCACATCATGCCCCACACCTTGCCGCCGACATCGAGGATCTGCGCGGCAAACACCCAGTTCGGCGGCAACCTGGCCAACGCCGAGCCGGGGAACACCTGGAACTTGCGCTCGCGCGTGGAGCGGAACACGCCCTTCTCGTCCTTGCGGCCCACCTGGGTCGGCAGGCCGGCCAGCAGGCTGCGGTGGATCGCCTCGAACAGGCGACTGGCGGCGGCCTCGTCGTCGACCGGTGTGGACGATGCCTCGTCCGGCGCCGACGGCCGGCGACCACGACCCTGCACGGCCTCCCCACCCGGCCCGTTTTCCGGCCTGCCGCCACGCCGAGCCGGTCGACCGGCCACGGCCCGGCTCGGCCGGCCGCGCCCCCGGGAGTGAGCGGTTACCTCGTCGCCCGTCGTCGCTTCGACGGCGCCCCCCACGCGGCTCGACCAGCCCATCTCGTCCACCACCAGCAGCAGTTGCCGGTGCAGCTCGCGCCACTCGCGCATGCGCAGGAAGGACAGGAAATGCCGCGAGCACCAGTCGCGCAGCTTCGACTGTGTGAGCTCCTCGCTGGCGTCGTGATAGGCGCGCCACAGGTTGAGCACGCCGAGGAAGTCGGACTTCGGATCGGCGAACACCGCGTGTGCCGCGTCGGCCTGCCCTCGCGCGTCGGCCGGGCGCTCGCGCGGGTCCTGGATGCTGAGGAAGGACACCACGGTGAGCAGCTCGCGCAGGCAGCCGAGCCGGCGCGCCTCCACCAGCATGCGGGCCAGCTGCACGTCGATCGGCAGGCGCGCCAGGTCGCGGCCGATCGCGGTGAGCGTACGCCGCTCGTCGATCGCCGAGATCTCCGCCAGCCGGCGGTAGCCGTCGGCGACGACGCGCGGGTCGGGCGCCTCCAGGAACGGGAACTCGTCCACCTCGCCCAGCTTCAGCGCCAGCATGCGCAGGATCACATTGGCCAGCGAGGAGCGCAGCAGTTCCGGATCGGTGTAGGCCGGGCGCGCGGCGAAATCCGCCTCGTCGTACAGCCGATAGCAGATGCCCGGCCCGATGCGTCCGCAGCGGCCCTTGCGCTGGTCGGCGGCGGCCTGCGAGACCGGTTCCACGTGCAGCCGCTCGAGCTGGCTGCGCTGGCTGTAGCGCTTCACCCGCGCGGTGCCGGTATCCACCACGTAGCGGATCCGCGGCACGGTGAGCGAGGTCTCGGCGACGTTGGTGGCCAGCACCACGCGGCGCTTCGGGCCGGGCTTGAACACGCGGTCCTGGTCGCCGGCCGACAGCCGCGCGTACAGCGGCAGGATCTCGGTCTCGCGGTACTGCCGGCGCGACAGCAGCAGGTGCGCGTCGCGGATCTCGCGCTCGCCGGGCAGGAACACCAGCACGTCGCCGGGACCGCCGCCGAGACTGCGGTCGGCGATGATTTCGTCGATCACATGGGCAACGTGCTCGGCGCTGCCCTGCTGCATGTCGCCGCGGCCCTTGCCGGCGGCATCGCTGTCGACCGGACGCCAGCGCACCTCCACCGGATACGCCCGGCCCTCCACCGACACCACCGGTGCGTCGCCGAAATGCTCGGCGAAGCGGGCGGTGTCGATCGTCGCCGAGGTGACGATGATCTTCAGCTCCGGCCGCTTGGCGGCGAGGCGCTTGAGGTAGCCGAGCAGGAAGTCGATGTTGAGGCTGCGCTCGTGCGCCTCGTCGATGATCAGCGTGTCGTAGTTCGACAGCCACGGATCGCCCTGCGTCTCGGCGAGCAGGATGCCGTCGGTCATGAACTTCACCAGCGTGCGCTCGGACACCTTGTCGGTGAAGCGCACCTGGAACCCGACCTGGTCGCCGATGCCGGTGCCCAGCTCCTCCGCCACGCGGTTGGCCACCGAGCGTGCGGCCAGCCGGCGCGGCTGGGTGCAGCCGATCATGCCGGCCTCGCCGCGCCCGGCGGCCAGGCACAGCTTGGGCAGCTGGGTGGTCTTGCCCGAACCGGTCTCGCCGGCGATCACCACCACCGGATGCTTGCGGATCAGTTCGACGATCTCGTCCGCGCGCGCGGTGATCGGCAGCGATTCGTCCAGCCGGATCGCCGGCTTGGCCTCGGCGCGGGCGCGGCGCGTGGCGGCGGAGGCGGCGATGGCCGCGGCCAGCGCCTCGGCCTTGCGGGCGTCACCCTGGCGCTGCAGCGCGCGCCAGCGTCCGAGCAGGCGACCGAAATCGCGGGTGCACGCGCCGTCCAGCGCCTGGCGCAGTTCGCGCAGGCGGGCGGTCGGGAGAGGGGCGGAGGCGACGGGTTCGTTCATGGGACCGCAGATGATAGCGGCAGGCTATCGCCGGCATCGGCAGGTTTCATTTCACCGCCACGGTGCCGCCGACTATGCTGGAAACCCTGACGCAACAAGCCACCCGAAGGAGCCCCCATGGCCATGAACATCGGTATTGCCAAGAAGGACCGCGAGGCGATCGCCAAGCATCTGTCCAAACTCTTGGCCGACACTTATTCGCTGTACCTGAAGACCCACAGCTTCCACTGGAATGTCACCGGGCCGCAGTTCAACAGCCTGCACCTGATGTTCGAGACCCAGTACAACGCGCTGTGGCTCGCCGCCGACGAAGTGGCCGAGCGCATCCGCACGCTCGACGTATTCGCGCCCGGCTCCTACAGCCAGTTCGGCAAACTCACCGCGATCAAGGAAGAACCCGGCGTGCCGGACTGGAAGGAGATGGTGAACCAGCTGGTCGAAGGCCACGAGATCGCCGCCCACACCGCGCGCGAAACCACCAAGGCGGCCAACGCCGCCGGCGACGAGGGCACCGCCGACCTGGTCACCGGACGCCTGATCGAGCACGAGAAGACCGCCTGGATGCTGCGCTCCCTGCTGAGGTAGGAGCGCGCTTGCGCGCGATGCTCTTCACCCTGCTGCAAGAGCATCGCGCTCCAATCGCTCCCACAAGAGCATTTGCGCACTTCGGTGCGCTACTTCGGCATCGGCCCCTTCACCGCGGTGACAAACGCATCCGGGCGGATATGCTGGGCATACGCCTGCTGCACCTCCTTGGCGGTGAGCTGGAGGTAGTGCTGGCCGGCGATGGTCATCGCATCCAGCGGCTTGCCTTCGCTGGCCAGGGTCAGCAGCTGGCCGCCGATGGCACCGAAGCTGGATTCGCCCAGCGGGATCTGCCGCAGCAGGATGCCCTTGGCGCGCTTGAGTTCGGTGTCGGTCACCGGCTCGCTCTGCATCTGCTTCAGGTCGCGCAGGACCATCGCCCGCGCGGCGGCGACCTTGTCCGGGTCGCTGCCGTAGGAGACGGTGTAGGTGCCGCGGTGCTTGTCCAGGTTGAAGGAGGTGCCGACGCTGTAGACCAGGCCGCTCTTGTCGCGCAGGTCGTGGAACAGCCGCGAGGCGTAGAAGCCGCCACCCAGCACTTCATTGCCCAGGTTCAGCGCGAAGCGCGCCGGGTCGTCGCGGGTGACATCGATGGTCTGCGCCAGTTGCACGCTGTCCTGCGTCGCGCTGGCGTCGGGCACGCCGAACTGGCTGCGCTTGTTCGCCGGTACCGCGGCGTAGTCCACGTCCGGTTTGGCGCCGCTGGCCTGCCATTCGCCGAAGGTCTGTTCGACCACCGACTTCGCCTGTGCCGGATCGACCTTGCCGACGATGACGATGGTGGTCATGTCGGGGCGGAAGGTCTGCTTGTAGTAGTGCTTCACGCGGGCCAGGGTCAATTCGCCCACGTTCATGGGCTTGGCGAAGCGCAGCGCG
>JAGWVM010000117.1 GCA_018970895.1 Lysobacteraceae bacterium
GCCGCGGGCACTCCGGCCTGCCGTAACCGTTGAGGATTACTTGCCGCCCTTCGACTGCGGCGGCAGCGGCTCGAGGTTGAAGCTCAGGCTGGTGATCTTCGCGTCCAGGCCCTTCACCACGTCCGGAGTGAGGTCGTTGCTGACATTGCCGCCGAGCACCGCGTCGCGGTTCAGCAGCAGGCCGCAGCCATGGCTCTTGTAGGCCGATGCCACGATCGGCTCGGCCTCCTGGCCGATGCGCTGCATGACCTTCGAGCGGGTGAGCTGGATGCGCTCGTTGAGCTCACCGGCCTTCTGCTGGAACTGCTGCATGCGCTGCTGCAGCGCCTGACCCTGCTGCTTGCGCTGGGCCTCGGCGAGCTTGGGGGCTTCCTGCTGGAATTTCTGGATATCGCTCTGCAGCGGCCCGCGCTCGTTGCCGAGCTGGTTCTGCTCCTGCTCGGCGAGCTGCTTGAGATGTTCGCTGGCGGCCTGGCCAACCTTGGTCTGGGCGAACACCGCCTCGCGCGAAATCATGCACAGGCCGGGAACCGGGTTGCCGCCCAGCGTCTCGTCGGCATGGACCACCGACAGCGGGGCGAGGGTCAGCGTGGCGGCAGTGAGCACGGAAGCAAGCAGCAGCGAGCGGGAGAGGGTCATGGCGACTCCGGAGTGGACGGGTGGAAAGTGGATGGACGCCGCCGACACGCATTAGGTTCCCGCGGTCGTCGGGCGAGCCGTACGGATCGTGTGGCCGAGGCGCGCATGTCCTGCATGATGCGGCAGCCCATCCGCTCCGGCGCCGCGCGGCCAGCGCCACATCTTGCCTGCGCGCCGGCGCCGACGCCAACCCGACGCGACGTCTCCGGTCGAGGAGGGTTCATCCCCACGATGGCCGCTGCGGTACTCTGGAAGACTGCCATGGCAGGCAGGGGGAAAACCAGCTGACCGAGCCGGATCCGGGTGCGCGGAAGTCACGCGTCAGCCCCGGCCGCATGCAGGAGGAGTTCCCATGACCCTGTCCCATCCCGCACGCCTCGCCCTCGTCCCGCTCTGCCTGGTGGGCATCGCCCTGGGCGGATGCTCGCAATACGTGAAGCAGTCCGACTTCAATGCGGCGATCAGCGAGCTGCGCGCCAACGACCAGAAGCAGCAGCAGGAAATCGACGCGCTCACCCAGGACATGCAGCAGCGCTTCGCCAAGTACGACGCGCAGATCACCGCGATGCAGGGCCGCATCAGCGTCGATACCGCCGCCCACTTCGCCTTCGGCGACGCCACGCTGCGCGACCAGGACAAGCCGCTGCTGGACGATTTCGCCAAGGTCATCACCCAGCACCATCCCGATGCGGTGATCACCGTGGAGGGCTTCACCGATCCGGCCGGCTCGGCCGCATACAACAAGCGCCTCGGCATGAAGCGGGCCGACGCGGTGCGCGACTACCTGGTGAGTACCGGGGGCCTGTCCGCCGACAAGGTGCGCGCGGTGAGCTACGGCGAGGCGGGCAACCGCCAGGTCGAGAAGGGCCAGATCCGCGAGGCCGGTGCCGGCAACCGCCGCGTCACCCTGGTGGTGGATTTCGCCGGCAACGCTACGCCGACGTCCTGACCCGTCCACCGCGGCCGCCGGGAGTGCAGGCGATCTCCCGCACGGATCCGCACCGGCAGAGGGCGCCTCACGGGGCGCCTTTCTGCTGTGTGGCACCGGTCAGCGGCAGCGCCGCAGCTGCGCGCCGTACTCGCGGGCGCGGCGATCCACCTCGTCGGCGGTCTCCAGCAGGTGGCGATCGTGCTTCCAGCGCCCGGACCGGTAGCCGCCGATCCCCTCGTGGTAGGCGATGTACAGGTGCTTCGGGTCCCACTTGGAGATGCCCAGCTCGCGGTGGATGCGATCGGTGTACCAGCCGAGGAAATCCAGCGCGTCCTCCATGTCGGTACGGCGCTTGAACCAGCCACCGTTCTCCTTGCGGTACTCCTTCCACACCGGGTCCTGCGCCTGTGCGTAGCCGTAGGCGCTGGATCGCCGCGGCAGCGGGATGAACAGGAACCACGGCCGGTCCGGCCGCGCCTTCTGGTGGAAGCCGGACTCGCGCTGCACGAACGCCATCAGCACGTTCGCCGGGGTGCCCCAGCGTTTCTGCGCCTCGCGGGCGTCGTGGTACCAGCCGGGGTATTCGTCGAAGACCTGGCAGAGGTTGCCGGTATTGCGCGGCGGTGCCGTCGCGCAGCCGCCCAGCGCGAGCAGCACGGCGAGGGCCAGGAACAGGTGGATTCGCCGCGCGGTCGCGGCCTGCCGGATCAGGTCCATCATGCGCTTCAGGGTAACCGGCCCGGGGCGCGCCCTGCACCTCGGCGCAGTCGCGGCATGCATCGGCACCCGGAGGAAACTTGCCGCACCCCTGCACGGTCAGAGCGGAGCCCCACCCGCCATGGAAGACGGATGTCAGGACTTTTTCGCGCGCACGATGTCCGGCCGCCGGGCCGGCATGCCCTCCGGCGCGCGCTGCAGCGCGCGGTGCCGCTGGGATTCACCCTGGCCCTGCATCTCGCCGCCGGGCTGTTGCTGACCCTGCCCGGCGTACCCGGTCGGCGGCATCGCCCGCCGGGCGTCTCGGCAGGCGATGCCCTCCGCCTGCGGTGGATCACGCGTGCTCCGGTCGCCTCGTCCGTGCCGCCACGGGCCCGCCGAAAAGAGCCATCACCGTCGCATGCCATCGAGCGCGCGCATGGCCGACGGCGTCCACCTCAGCGGCAAGCGGCCGAAGCGCCACAGACCGCGCGACCCGACGGGCGATCGCTCGACCTCTCGCTGGACAGCGCGCCGGCGGAGCCGGACTACATTCCGGGCGGGCACGGGCTGCGGGTCACCCGGGGTTCCGTGCCCCGCCTGCCCGGACACGCATTCGTCCCGCATGCTCCGGTGTTCCGCATGAGCGACCCGCGCGCGCAGGGCGTGGCGGGATGGGTGCGCGCGATCCGTGCATTCACCGGCGGCGCTGATCCGCGCTGCCTGCAGCTCGCGCAATGGCGTGCGCTGACTCTTCGCGAGCGCGCGGCCCAGGGCATCAGCGGGGACGACATGGCGCGGGTCGAACGGGAGCACGGCTGTCGACCCGACGCACCGCGCGGTGGCCCGGGCGCCAACCCGCTGCGCACGCCGCCTCCGGGGAGGTGACGACGCGCCCGTCCTGCACCGCCGAGGTGCCTCGGGGGGCAGCGGCGAGAGGGGCACACCGTGCGGTAGCGGCACCGGGCGTCACCGCGAGCCGGAACGGACCGCAAAGGTCCGGACTGCGCGCGGCGCATGACGTCGCCCGGGTCGAGCTGTCGCCGCGCTCAGGCCTGCGGCAACAGCGGCCGCAGATCGCCCATCCATTGCTTCAGCCGCCGCACCCAGCTGCCCACCGGGTCGGGCTGCCAGACGAAGGTGGCCACGCTCTGCGCCGGCAGGAGGTAGCGGAAGCCGGTGTCGCCGGCGCTCACCGAGACCGTGTGCGCGTCGGCGCGGCTATTGACCATGACCATCACCAGCGTGCCGTCGTCGGGGAGGCGGAACGCCACGTTGACGATGTCCTTGTCCGGCTCGCTCGAGCCCACCCGCACCGCGCCCGGCGGCACGAAGCGGCTGAAGTGGGCGAACGCGTAGTACTCGTCGTTGCGGATCACCGCACCGGTCTGCGAGTCGATGGTGACCAGGCCCTTGCACAGGTCGCAGCCACCGGCGTGCGGGCCGTGGTTCTCGTCCAGCGCGAGGTTCCAATAGATCACGCCGCGCGCCCAGTTGCGGATGCCGGCCAGCAGCAGGTCACGGGCGAACCACAGCAGCTCGCCCTTCTTCGCCGACGCCCAGTCGCCGCCGGAGCACTCGGTGATGTACGCGTCCTTGTCCGGATGGGCGCGGTGCACGTCGCTCTGCGCCGCCGGCGTGCCGGCGTAGCAGTGCCACGCCACGCCGGCCACGTAGGGCGCGGCGACCGGGTCGTCCAGCACGCCCAGCGGCTCGTCGGGGGCGTCCCAGTTGTGGTCCCACTCCAGGATGCGCACGCGGCGACGGCGCGCGGCCAGCGCCGGGCCGAGGTACTGGCCGATCAGGCTCGTGCGCACGGCCGCGGACATCCGCATGCCGGGATAGGTGGCCGGCTCGAAACCCGGTTCGTTCTGCACCGTGAGCGCGAACACCGGAATGCCGTAGCCGCGCAGCACGTCGACGTACTTCACCAGGTAGTCGGCATAGGTGGCTTCGAACTCGGGCAGCAGCTGGCCGCCGATCAGGTTGTCGCTGGTCTTCATCCACGCCGGAGGACTCCACGGCGAGGCGATGATGCGCAGCTGCGGATTGATCGCCAGCGCCTCGCGCACGGTCGGGATCAGATCGTGCAGGTGGGTGCTGACGTTGAAATGCACCAGCCCGGGATCGACCTGGCCGGCCGGCAGGTCGTCCAGCGTGTAGGGCTGGCGCGAAAAGTCCGACGCGCCGATGGTCAGCCGCGTCATCGCCATGCCCAGGCCGGGTGACGGGCCGAAGATCTCGCGCAGCAGGGCGGCGCGCTGTTCGCCGTCCATGCGGTTCTGGATCAGCCACGCCGAGGCGTCGGTGATCGCCGCGCCGAAACCGGCAATGGACTGGTAGGTGGCCTTCGGATCGATCACCACGTCGCCCGGCCGGGGCTTGCCGGGGACCATCGGAACGTCCGGCTGCCGCGCCAGCAGCTGGCGCCGATCGGCGGTGCTCACCCACACCTGCACCGTCGGCAGGATCGCCTCGCGCGCTACCGGCGTCACGGGCACGGGCGCCGGCGGCGGGGGTACGGGATGGGCCTCGCGCGTTGCGGCCAGCGCCAGCGCGGTGATCAGGACGATTCCCAGCACCGCCAGCCAACCGGGTACGCCCTTCCCGTCATGCATGGTGCGCGCACGCCCGGGCGGTTTTTCGACGGTTCAACGCTGGCAGCCTCGCCTTGCAGGGGTACCCGCAGGCTCGGCCCCGGGCAAGCGAAGAGTGCAGCCAAACGTCCACGCCGTCGACCTGTCGTGGATGACTGCGGATGCGATCGCCGTCACAGCACGGTGGACACCGCGCCGGCCCGCCCGGAGGGAGGCCGGGGAACCGTCGGCAACGCGGCCTGGCTCGCACTTCCCCGGGGGCGACTGGCGCATCCTCTGCGAAGTCGCACACGGATCGTCGATGCCACCGGCACGGAACACGCCATGACGAAAGTCGTCGCCCCACTGCTCGCCATCCCGCCCGCCCCTGTCCTGGGCGCATGCCCGCGGCCGCCACGTCCGTGGCGCATGCGACTGCATCGCCGGCTCTGCCCCGCGCAGCGGTGCACGCCGGCATGGCCTGCGGCCGGTTTCGCCGGGGGGTGCCCGACCACGGCGGGAGGCCGCTACCGGATGCGCGTCCGGCGCGACGGCGCGCATCAGGTGAGGGGCGCCAGCACGTTCGGCCCGGTGCACGACTGGAACGCACCCGCCGAGCGGTCGCGCCCGCGCATCACCCATGGGCAGATCGTGCCGGCCACGCCCTGACGCCGGCCGGCGACGCCGCCGGAACGGCCACACCGTGACACCCCGCACCACTCCAGCCAAGGCAAGGAACACCATGAGCCAGCAGCCCCTGCGTGACCTCATCCACCGCGGCGAATCCCGGGCCCGCGGGTACAACGACTACAACGGCGGGACCTACATCGGCCACGACGGCCAGCCGCATATACGGGGCTCGAGCCGGCCGATCGATTTCTCCCGCATGACGCTGGGCGAGCTGCAGGCGCGCCAGCACCGCGGCGAGATCTTCGCGGTGGGGCTGTACCGGATCATCCCGGACACCATGGATCGCGCGGTCGGCTCGCTCGGCCTGGATCCGAACCGGCGCTTCACCCCCGCGCTGCAGGACCGGATCTTTTCCGAGTACCTGGTCACCGACCAGCGCCCCGAGGTACGCGACTACGTCACCGGCAAGCCGCGCGCCACCCTGCATGCGGCGGAGGTGGCGATGGCGCTGGAGTGGGCCAGCTTCGGCGACCCGGATCGGGGTGGCGCCAGCCACTACGGGGGCGCCAACCGCGCCCGCATCGGCGTGGACGAGACCGCCCGCGCGCTGGAGCAGATGCGCGCCGACTACCGGGCCGGCGTCGCCCGCGGCCTGTCGCCGGACGCGGCCTTCCGCGCGGTGACCGTGGGCGATGCGCCGCTGCAGCTGGCCGGCAGCGGACGCGGCGGCGACGGACTGCCGCTGCGCGGCGACCGCGACGAGCCGGTGACCGTGGTCGAGCAGGCGCGCGAGGGGCGGACCGCGCCGCCCGATGCCGGCCGACCGGCGGCGCCGGGAAGCACCGCTGCAGCGACCGACGATCCGCTGTTTCGCCAGGCACTCGCCGGGGTGCAGAAGATCGACGCCGACATGGGCCGTCCGTCCGACGCGCCCAGCCGCCGCCTCGCCATGGCGCTCGCCGCCGCGTCGCGGATGCAGGGCCTGGCCCGCATCGACGCGGTGGCGATCAGCGAGGACGGCTCGCGGACTTTCGCCATGCAGGACGACGCGGGCGTCAGGCGCTACGCCGACGTCGCCACCGCGCAGGCCGTGCACACGCCGCTGGCGCAGAGCGCGGCGAGGTTGCGGCAGCCACCGCAGGCATCGACGCCGGGGCCGGCGATATCCGCCGCTGCACCGCGGATCGCCTGACCGGCCGCCCACGGTCGCGGCACGCCCGCGCCGGGACCCTGGCCGCTACATCTGCTCCATCGGCAGCACCCGCCGGCGGGTGCGTTCGCGCAGGGAGCATTCGCGCAGGGTGTCGGCCAGCGCCTCCAGGCCGGGGATGCCGTACAGGTCGACCACCGGCATCTCGTCGTCGGACGAGTGCAGGGTGACCCGGCAAAGACCGAGCAGGCGCATGCCCAGCGGCTTGAGGAGGTCGAAGTGGTCGATGCGGAACAGCTCCACGTTGTCCTGCGACGTCGACAGCAGCCCGCGCTCGACCCGCACGCGCTGGGTGGTGAGGGTGTAGGTGAGGCCCAGGCTGCGCAGCCAGTACACCGGCCACGCCAGCCCCAAAGTACAGGCGACCACCACGTACTGGCCGAACGTGTAGATCACCTTCGGATGACCGGCAAACAGCGTCTGTTCCACGCCGGGCGCGCGCGCCGCCTCGTAGGCCTCGATATCGGTGCCGCAATAGCGGCATTTGCGCGCGGCGGCCTGGATCAGCTCGGCGCAGGCCGGGCAGCGCTTCATCTCGTCGGTCATGGCGGGCGTCCGCAGAGGGTTCTGGCCGCGATGGTAGCGTCCGGTGCGCGGCAATGGGGCCGGTTCGCCGAACCCGCCATACGCTGCACGCGCCGATTACCATGACGACTACCTACGCCTCGTGGAGTCGCCCGTGTCCGCCGTCACCGATCCCGATATTTCCCCGCTGCGCGAAGGTCGCGAGTCGGAGCTGGCCGCGGAGTGGATCTATCAGGAGTGGGCACGCTTCGAGTCGGAGGCGACCTGGGCGCAGAACCGGCAGGACATCGCCCGCTCGCAGGTCGTCTCGGTGTCCGTGCCCAAGTTCTTCGGCGCCCGCGTCGGTGGCGAGCTGGCCGGCATCGCCAGCATCGTGCCGCACGACCTGCCGACCCGACCGGAACTGGGGCCCTGGCTTGCCAACGTGCTGGTGCTTCCCGCGTGGCGCCGCAAGGGCATCGGCGGCGCGCTGGTGAAGCACGTGATGGCGTATGCCACCGCGCTGGGCACACCGCTGTACCTGTACACCTTCGACCAGGTGGATCTTTACCGGCGACTGGGCTGGCAGACCACGGAGCAGGCCCGCTACGTGGACCGGCCGATCACCATCATGCGTTTCCCGCCGGGGTGAGCTTGGCCGCGGCGCCGCGCTGCCGCGCCAGCCAGTCGTGCTGGCCCACCTGCTGGCGCATGCCCTCGACGAGCAGGTCCAGCAGCTGGGGCGAATAGCGGTAACCCTCGCTGTCCGGATCGAGGAACGCGCGCATGGTCGGGCTTCGGTTGTACAGGCCCTGCATGTACAGCACCCACACCTGGTAGGTCTCCGCATCGATCGCGTCGCGGTGCAGGATGATGTTTTCCATGTGGTCGCAGATCAGCTCGTTGACCGCCAGCACCTTGCTGCGCAGCGGCTCGTCGACCGGCATCGCCACGCCGTCGTAGAAGTACGGCCGGCACTCGGGATGGCTGATGAAGGTCTGCAGGATGCTGCCGCCGACGTTGTAGATCTCCCAGCTGGTCTGGGTCTCCAGCGCCTCGCGGTCGCCCTTGAGCTGGTTGCGGATCAGCACGAAACCCAGCGCCGACACCAGCGGCGCGGCCCAGGTGCCGAACATCGTCCATTCATCGAGAGTCATCATGGATCGTGCCGCCCCCTGCGCGGCAGCCGGCCACCGTCGCGGGTGGTCCGTGTGAAGTGGGATGGAAGGCCTGCCCTGGCCGGCGTGGCGATCTTGCATGGTTCGCCCGCGCCGGCCAAGGCCCCGGCGGCGCAGTGCCTGGCGTCCTGCAGTCCAGGCGCCGCCGCGAACGATCCGCACGCCGGGCGATGTTCCGGCCGGGCATATGCACATCGCCACGGATCATTTGGCCCGGGGCCGTCGACCCCCGACCCTGAGGGGCTCCCGCCGGCCGTCGCGGCCGACGCTCGCTTGCCTATCCGGTGTCCCGATGAAACGACTGCTGCTGCTCGCCCTGCTGCTCGCCAGCCTCCCGCTTGCCGCCAGGGAGCTGCCCTATCCCGCCCGCGCGGACGCGCACGCCGACGTGCGGCACGCGCTCGACCGCGCAAAGCGCAACCACCTCCCGGTGCTGGTGTTCTTCGGCGCCAACTGGTGCGAGGACTGCCGCTCGCTCGCCCGCTCGCTGGCCCAGCCGGCCAACGCCGCGCTGATGGCCGAAAGCTTCAACGTGGTGAAGGTCAACGTCGGCAACTTCAACCGCAACCTCGACATCGACCACCAGTACGGCGACCCGATCGGCAAGGGCATCCCCGCTGCAGTGCTGCTGTCGCCCGACGGCAAGACCCTCTACGCCACGCGCGCCGGCGAACTGTCCAACGCGCGCCGGATGAGCGCCTCGGGCGTGCACGATTTCTTCGAGCAGGCCAGGGCGCGGGCCGAACACACGCCCTGACGGTCCCGGTTCAAACCCGCGCCGGATTTCACTATCGTTCCCGACGCAGCGGACGGCTCGGGAGAAGGACATGGCAAGGCGCAGGGAAGGCGGCCTGGAACGGGTGGCGACGTTGCCATGGCCGGCGGGCATCGTGCTCGGCCTGGTTGCATACCTGGCCGTGCGCTACGGCATCGGCGCCTATCTCGGCACCACCGGCAACCCGTATCTGACCGGACTTGGCGCAGTGGCGAGCGGCGGCGCCTACGCGCCGCTGGGTTGGGCGCTGCTGACCATCTGCTGGACCTGTGCGGTGCTGTCGTTCGTCGGGCGCGCCCGTCGTCGCCGGCTGCTCGACAGCCAGACCGGCCTCGACAGCCTGCGCGCGATGCATTGGCGCCAGTTCGAGCAGCTGGCCGGCGAAGCCTTCCGCCGCCAGGGCTACCGCATCGAGGAAACCGGGCTCGGCGGCGCCGACGGTGGCATCGACCTGATCCTGCGCCGCGACGGACAGACCACGCTGGTCCAGTGCAAGCAGTGGACGAACCGGCAGGTCGGCGTCAGCGTGGTCCGCGAGATGTACGGCCTGCTGGTGCACCACGGTGCCGCGGCGGTGAAGATCGTCGCGCTGGGCAACTACACCAGCGACGCGCAGCGCTTTGCGCAGGGCAAGCCGATCGAGCTGATCCACGGCGGCGAGCTCGTTGCTACCGTGCGCCGCCTGCGATCGACCCGGACGCGCCCGCCACGGCTGCTCGACACGCCGCTCGCGCTGATCGGGAGCATGGTCGCCGGCCTGCTGCTGATCGGCGCCGTCTCGGCCGGTGGCGGCAGCGCCCCGGAAAGTGTGCCGCCGAGGTCACCGATACCGCTCGAGACAGGCCGCCCTGCGCTCCCGCCGGACCGGCATCCGGCCTATGCACCCACCCCCGCCCCGGCGCTGCACGTACCTGCACAAGCCCCCCCTCCGCGACCGGTGGTCTATGCGAGCACGCCCATGAGCGATGCCGAGCTGCGCGCTTGGAAGAAGAAAAACGCCGAGGCGATGAAGATCCTGGACAAAAC
>JAGWVM010000118.1 GCA_018970895.1 Lysobacteraceae bacterium
TTGCCTCACTCGGCCTGCACCCGTATCGACGGGTGACGCATTAAGCTGGCTCCGCGTATTTCGGGACTTGGCATGCACGAGATCGGTTTCATCCGCGACCTCGCGATCGTGATGATCGTGGCAGGTGCCACGACCATCCTTTTCCATCGTCTGCGGCAGCCCGTGCTGCTCGGCTACATACTCGCCGGTGTACTGATCGGTCCGCACACGCCGGGCGTGCTCATAGCCGATCCCCGCGCGATCGACGACATCTCCAACCTGGGCGTGGTGCTGCTGATGTTCACCCTCGGCCTGGAGTTCAGCATCCGCAAGCTGCGCGAAGTGGGGCTGGGCATACTCGTGGTCGCGGTGGCCGAAGTCGGCATCATGCTGTGGGTGGGCTACGGCCTCGGCGAGGCCTTCGGATGGCGCGGCACCGATGCGCTGTTCCTCGGCGGCATCATGGCGCTGTCCTCCACCATGGTCGCGACGCGGACCCTGGCCGAGGGCGGGCTGCGCGATCGACCCTTCGCGCGGCTGGTGATCGGCCTCCTGGTTGCCGAAGACATGCTGACCATCGTGCTGCTGACGATGCTCACCGCGGTCGCCATCGGGGGCTCGGTGGAGGCCTCGACCGCGTTCACGCTGATCGGTCACCTCGGCCTGTTCGTGGTCGCCGGCATGATCGTGGGCCTCCTGCTGGTGCCCCGGCTGGTCGACTACGTGGCGGGCTTCGGCCGCGCCGAAGTGCTGCTGGTGAGCACGCTCGGCTTGTGCTTTGGCGCCAGCCTGTTCGCGGCCTGGATGGGGTTCTCGGTGGCGCTCGGCGCGTTTCTGATGGGGGCGGTGGTTGCCGAGGCACGCAGCGCGGGGAGCGTGATGCGACTGATCGAGCCGCTGCGTGACATGTTCGCGGCGCTGTTCTTCGTGGCAATCGGCCTGAAGATCGATCCGTCGATGCTGCTCCAGTATGCGTTGCCGGCCCTGCTGATCGCGTCCGTGGTCATGGTGGGCAAGACGCTGGTGTGCAGTCTGGGCGTTTTCCTGATCGGTCACGATCCGCGCACGGCCGTGCGCACCGGCGTGAGCATGGCGCAGATCGGCGAATTCTCGTTTGTCATCGCGACGCTGGGGTTGTCCCTGGGGGCGGTCAGCGATTTCATTTACCCGGTGGCCGTCGCCGTCTCGGTACTGTGCATGGCGCTGTCGCCGTATCTGGTGCGCTCGGCCGACGACCTGGCCGAGCGACTGCGCCGGATCGCGCCCCCTCCACTGCGGTTGCTGGCATCCAGTTACAGCGGCTGGCTGGAGAACCTGCGTCCGGTCGACGAGAACGCCGCGCTGGCGGCCATGCTCCGGCGCCTGCTGGTGCACATCGCGGTGAACGTGATGCTGGTGATCACCCTGTTCGTGGTCGGTGCCTACATCAACGCCCACAACTGGGCATGGTTCTCGCAGCTGGGTCTGTCCCGCGATGCCCGGCACACGCTGATCTGGGCCGTGGCCCTGTTCCTCTCGCTGCCCATGCTGATCGCGGTGTATCGCAAGGCCGAGGCGCTCGGCATGCTTCTGGCCGAGCTGGGCATCCGCGAGCGGCACGCCGGAGGCTACACGCGTGCGATCCGCGGGGTACTCGCGCGGCTGATTCCCCTGGCCACGTTGTTCGCCCTGTCCGTGCTGGTGGGGGCGCTGGGATCGACCATCCTGCCGCCCCGGGGTATTGCCCTGTCGCTTGCCGCGGCAGGCGTTGTACTGGCGATCGTCATGTGGCGGGGGCTGGTGACGGTCCACGCCAGGCTGCAGGCGGCGTTGCGGGATACCATCGCCAAGCCCTAGGACGGTGCTTCCGTGCCGGTCGCGGGGCCGGTCAGGGGAACCTTTCGGTGGCGTGAAGGTCGCACGCCGGGTGTCGTTGCCAAGCGCTGGCGGCAGCCGCACAATGAACGGCCAGCCTCCGGTCCGGGGGCCGTCCGGCCCCGCCGGCACATTCCACATGAGGGAGTTTCGAATGAAGCATTTTCTGCGTCCCACGCTCACGGCGGCCGCCCTGGCCGTGGCGCTGGGCATGACCGCCGGCGCACACGCGCAGGCAGCCAAGTCCTCCGCAGCCGGCAAGGTCGACAAGACCAAGGCCAGCTACGTGGTCGGTTGGGACCTGGCCAGCTCGCTGCCGCCGCTGGTGCGCGATGAAGTCGATCCGGCGACGGTGGCTCGCGCCGTGCAGTCCGCGCTGTCGGGGCAGAAGCCGACCATGAGCGAGGACGAGTACAAGCAGGTCAAGCAGGCCTTCATCGCCAACCTGCAGGCGAAGGCCAAGGCCCAGTACGAAAAGGTCGCCGCGCAGAACGAGTCCGAAGGCAAGGCGTTCCTGGCCAAGAACAAGGCCAAGCCGGGCGTCAAGACCACCGCGTCGGGCCTCCAGTACGAAGTGATCTCGGCCGGCAGCGGCCCCCGTCCGGGTCCGAACGACACGGTGCAGATCAGCTATACCGGCACCTTCGTCAACGGCGAGAAGTTCGACGCCTCGGCCGACCATCCGGAGCCGAAGGGTGGTACCTCGGTACCGATTCCGCTGGCCGGCGTTATCCCGGGCTTCCGCGAGGGCCTGATGCTCATGCAGACCGGGGCGCACTACAAGTTGTTCATCCCCTCCAACCTCGCCTACGGCGCGCAGCCGGGCAACGGTTTTCCGCCGAACGAGACGCTGATCTTCGACGTCACGCTCGAGAAGACCGGTCCGACCCCGGCCGGCCAAGGGCAGGCTCCCGGCAACTGATCCGACCGGATCGGTCCCGCAGGACCCGCAAGGAGGGCGCGAAGCGATTCGCGCCCTCTCTCTTTGGGGAGTCCGAACCACACCCGGCTGCTACAATCGCGGTTTGTTACCAAGGACTCGCGGAGCGATGAAAGTCACCATCTTCGGCACGGGCTATGTGGGTCTGGTCACGGGGGCGTGCCTGGCCGAAATGGGCAACCACGTGGTGTGCGTGGATGTCGATGCGGCCAAGGTGGAGCGCCTGCGGCGCGGTGAGATTCCGATCTTCGAGCCCGGCCTGGAGCCGATGGTGCTGGGCAACCATGCCGAGGGACGCCTGGACTTCACCACCGACGCGGCGCCGGCGATCGCCCATGGCGACATCATCTTCATCGCCGTGGGAACGCCTCCGGACGAGGACGGCAGCGCCGATCTCCAGTACGTGATTGCCGTGGCACGCACCATCGGCAGCCAGCTCTCGCGGTATGCGGTGATCGTCAACAAGTCGACCGTGCCGGTGGGGACGGCCGACCGGGTTCGCGAGGCGGTGGCCGCGGAGCTGGACAGGCGGGGCATGGAGGTTCCGTTCGATGTCGTGTCCAATCCCGAATTCCTGAAGGAAGGCGACGCGGTGGAGGACTGCCTGCGCCCCGACCGCATCGTCATCGGCAGCGACAGCGAGCGGGCCATTGCCGCCATGCGCAAGCTCTACGCGCCGTTCAACCGCAATCACGATCGCACGGTGCTGATGGACGTGCGCTCGGCAGAGCTGACCAAGTACGCGGCCAACGCCATGCTGGCGACCAAGATCAGCTTCATGAACGAGATCGCCAACATCGCCGAGCGCGTGGGTGCCGACGTGGAGCTGGTGCGCCAGGGCATCGGTTCGGATCCGCGCATCGGCTATCACTTCATCTATCCCGGCGCGGGCTATGGCGGCTCCTGCTTCCCGAAGGACGTGCAGGCGCTGGAGCGGACAGCGCGTGCGCAAGGCTACGAAGCCCACCTGCTCGCGGCGGTAGAGCAGGTCAACCACCAGCAGAAAGAAAAACTGTTCGAGCTGCTTGGTCGCCACTTCGGTGGCCAGCTGGCCGGCAAGACCGTGGCGCTGTGGGGCCTGGCTTTCAAGCCCAATACCGACGACATGCGCGAGGCCTCCAGCCGGCGGCTGATGGAGCGTCTGTGGGACGCGGGCGCACGCGTGCAGGCCTTCGATCCGGAGGCCGCGGATGAGACCCGGCGGATCTACGGTGAACGAGACGACCTGATCCTCTGCGAGCATCCCTATGACGCCCTCGAGGGGGCGGACGCCCTGGCGATCGTCACGGAGTGGAAGGCATTCCGCAGTCCGGACTTCGATCGCATCAGGGGCACCCTGCGCACGCCGGTGATTTTCGACGGCCGCAATCTCTACGACCCGGCAGCGGTCGAGGACGCCGGTATCGCCTATTACGGGATCGGGCGCGGTCGCAGCCTGGGCAAGCGCTGATCCATGGCCAGCGACCGCCCGGACCTCGAGCAGCGATTGACCGAACTGGAGGTCAGGCTGACCTTCATCGACGATACGGTCCACGCACTGGGAGCTGCAGACGCCGAGCAGGCGCTGAGGATCGCCGCGCTGGAGCGTATCGTGCGCGACCTGCGCACCGAGCTGGCATCCGTGCGCATCGGGGCCGGCAGCGATTCCCGTGACGAGCCGCCGCCGCATTACTGATCAACCACACTCGGACGTATCCAGGCATGGGTGATTCCTTGCGCGACCAGCTGCTGAAGAGCGGCATCGTGAAACAGGTGAGGGACGAGCGCCGCGCGGTACCGCCGCCGGTGATGGCCAAACCATCGAAGCCGGCACGACGTGATGCGGGCCGGCGGGCTGACGGCGGTGACATCGATCTGGCCAAGGCCTACGCATTGCGTGCTCAGACCGAGGCTGCAGAGCGCCGCAGGGCGGAGCAGGAGGCTGCCGAAAAAGCGCGCATCAGGCGTGAGCGCAGGGACCAGGTACTGAAGTTGCTCGAAGGCCAGGCTTTGAACAGGCCAGATGCCGACCAGCCAAGGCACTTCGAGTACGGCGGCAAGATCCGGCGCGTCTATGTCGATGCCGATCAGTTGCTGGCGCTCAATGCGGGCGACCTGGGAGTGGTCCAGACCGGTGGACGTTACGTGCTGGTGCACCGCGCGGTGGCCGATCAGGTGATGGCCGTCGATCCCGATGCCGTGGCCCTGCTCGTCGATCCCGAGGCGAACGACGCCTCCGACGACGATGTGCCGGACGGCCTGGTCTGGTAGACCCCGCGAAGCACGGGACGCCCGGAACGACGCCCGGAACGATCAGCCGCCGAGGCTGGGCGTTTCGCGCAGCGCGGGCAGATCCCATCCGGCCTTGGGCGTGAAGCGGATGCCATGGACCCGCGCAAGCCTCTCCAGTCGCCCCCTGAGGACTTCGGCACCCTCGCTGCGCGCGTAGGCGATCGGACCACCGCGGAACGGGGCGAAGCCGGTGCCGAAGATCACGCCCGCATCGAGCAGATCGGCGTCGTCGACGACGCCATCGGCCAGGCACGCCACCGCCTCGTTGACCATCGGCAGGATCATCCGGTCCTGCAGATCGGATGCCGGGGTGTAATCGGGGTCGACCTCGGGTTTCGTCGGCCGGCCGTTCTCCCAGACATAAAGGCCCGCACCGTCCTTCTTTCCGCGCTTGCCGGCCTCGAGGCGGTCCTCGATGCCCGGGGGCAGTTCCAGTCCCAGGAAAGGGGCCAGTTCCCTGCCAACCGATGCGCAGACGTCCAGGCCCACCGTGTCGGCCAGCTCGATCGGTCCCATCGGCATGCCGAACCGCTTCGCTTCGCGGTCCAGGATCGGGCCGGGTACCCCCTCGCTGTAGAGCCGGAGCGACTCCAGCAGATAGGGCATCAGGATGCGATTGACGAGGAAGCCCGGTGTCCCGCTGACCGCGACCGGCAGCTTGCCCAGGGCCTTGCAGAAGGCCATGGCGCGCTTTTCCACGCGCGGATCCAGGCCGCGGTGCCTCACCACTTCGACCAGCGGCATCTGCGCCACCGGATTGAAGAAATGCAGGCCGAGGAACTGTGCCGGGCGGGCAAGCGACGCATCAAGCTCGTCCAGCGGGATGCTCGAGGTATTGCTGGCGAGGATCCCGTCCGCCTGCAACCTCGGCTCGATCACGGCATAGAGCGCGCGCTTGGCCTCGGCGTTTTCGTAGATCGCCTCGATCGCCAGGTCGGCATCGTCCACGCCCGTCCCCGCGACGTCGGCGCGCAACCGCTTGAGCGCGGCCTCCACCTTGTCCGTGGTCTTGAGCTTCTTCTCGAACAGCTTGCGCGTCCGGTCGAGCGCGGGCTGCACGAACTTCATCTCCCGGTCCTGCAGGGTGACCTGGAAACCCTTCAGGGCGCACCAGGCGGCGATGTCGCCGCCCATGACCCCGGCACCTACGACGTGCACGTGGCCGACCGCATGATCGATGCCCGAGCCCTGGTGCTTGAGGCGCTCCTGCAGGAAAAAGATGCGGATCAGGTTGTGGGCAGTCGGCGTGTCGGCCAGCCTGGCCACGGACCGGGCCTCGATCTGCAGTCGCTGCCGGATCGAGCTGCCGCCGCGGCGCCACACCTCGATGAGCGCGAACGGCGCAGGGTAGTGTTCGCGCCTGACCTTGGCGGCGGTCTGCCGGACCACCATCGGAGCCAGCACCTGGCGTACCGGCCAGAGATGGGTTGCCCAGGCTTTCGCGCGCTGCGCCCACGGGCGTGGATGCGGGCGCCTGAGCAGGGCGCGCGCCTCGGCCAGCAGTTCGGCCGCCGGTGCCATCCGGTCGACCATGCCGAGTGCCAGCGCACGCCGGGCCGAAAGCGGCTTGCCCGTGAGCATCACGGTGAGCGCATCGGTGGCACCGATCAGCCGCGGCAGCCGCGCCGAGCCGCCCCATCCGGGATGAATGCCCAGCATCACCTCAGGCAGCCCGATCCGGGTGCTGTCGTCGTCGGCGGCGATGCGCTGGCGGCAGGCCAGCACCAGTTCGGTACCGCCGCCCATGCAGGCGCCGTGGATCGCCGCCACGGTCGGGCAGGGCAGGCGCGCCAGTGCCTCGAACACCCGCTGGCCGTGCTCGATGTTCTCGCGAACCGTGCCACTGGCGGCGTAACCCACGAACTCCCGGATATCGGCACCCACGGCAAACCCGGCCGCCTTCGCCGAATGGACGATCACGCCGGCCGGCCGCTCGATGGCCAGGCGTTCGACGATCTTCTCCAGCTCGTCGAGCACGGCGCGCGAAATGGCGTTGACGCTGCTGCCTTCGCGGTCCAGCGTCAGCGTGACGATGCCGCCGTCGTCCACGACGGGCTTCCAGTGGTTGAAGCGCAGTCCTTCGAACATGGGGTCGGGTGCCGAGGGAAAGGGACGCAAACCATACCCTCCCGGACGGTCGATTGCGAGGTCGTCCGGGCCGCCTTGCGGTGCGGTCGCGAAGCATCCTGCGAACCCCGTCACGCCGCCTATTGCCAATTCCCCGGCGGTGCGCAAACGTACCGGACTGTATGCAATCGATGATGGCCTCCAGCCCGCCCAAGGCGGGCGTCGAACTGTTTGAACGCATCCTTTCGGCGGCGGGGGGGCTGATCGCGCTCGAGGGGGGAGACACCGCGTCGCTGCTGCAGGACTTCCGTGCCATCGCGCGCCACACCGGCCAGGCCGTATACCTGTGGCAGCCCGACGCCGGACTGGGCAGCCTGCGCGAGGCGCACTCCCGGGTTCCCGGCTGCCAGCGGCTGGGCCAGGCCCTGCGCTATATGCAGCAGAGCATGCATTTCGGCGTGTACCTGATCGCCGGCATCGAACTGCCGCTTTCGGCCATGGACGCGACGCTGCTGCGCCAGCTCGCGCGTGCGCCCAGCGGACACGTGCGGCGCGTGGTGCTGCTCGATCCACCGGCAGCCCTGGTGGAGCACCTGGGCGATGCGATCGCGAGGATCGGCGCATTGTCCGGACTTCCGGTGCGTCCGCGCCTTCGCGACGGCCGCTGGGTCATTTGACGATGGCCGCATCCCATGACCTGCTGGTAGTGGCATCGCATCGGGATCTGCGCCGCCGCCTGTTCGACGTGCTGGACCGCGAAGAGCACGATCGCATTCTCAGTGCCCGCGACGCGGCCCACGCGGGCATCCTGCTGGCCGGCCGCGGCCCCGTCGCACTGGTCGTACTCGCGTTCGAAGGCGACGGACGTGCCTCGCGCGCCTGCTGCGAGCAGCTGCGCTCGATGGAGAGCTGCCGCGACGCGCCGGTGGTGGCGGTGCTTGCACCCGATTGCCGGATCGGCCCGTCGCTGCTGCCGGACGTTGTCGCCGACTGGCTGGACAGCGCCCACATCGAGCGCGAACTGGTTCTTCGGTGGCAGCGGGTCGTGGCGGGTCGGTCCACGGCGGCCTCCACGCCGGCCCACACCCACGCGGCCTCGCCGGAAGAGACCCTCGCCTACCGCTTCGCCTTCGACGACGAAGACGGAGAGGGCGAGTGGCTGATCACCGATCCGGCCGGCGACCGGGTCCTCGATCTCAACGCGGCGCTCCTGCAGCACAGTCAGCTCGGGGTGACCGACGTGCTCGGCAAGCCGCTGGTGCAGCTGCTCGGGTTCGAGGGCATCGAGCTGGAGCAGGTGCTCGAGCAGGTCGACCGACGCTGGCACCCGTGCCAGCGCAGGACCCGCTACGGCGCCGATACCGGACAGGCCAACGCGCGCCGCATCCGTCATCGCGGGCGCGATGCGGTGGCCATCGCGTTTCGCAGCGATCGGGCGGAGGCCCGAGGTGAAGCGGCGCTGGCCTTGCTTTCGCGCATCTTCCAGTCCGGTGGCAGTGTTGATCTGCAGGCCTCGACCGCGCGGCTGCTGATCGACGAGCTGTCGCTGGATTATCTGGCCCTCTGGTCGGCCCGTCCCGAGGACAGCGCGATACCGGTCCAGCTGTTGCAGCATTGGACGGGCGAGGATCAGCCCTGGCCCTCGCCGGTCGAACAGGTGTCGCTGCGTCGGGTACTCGGCGGCAAGACCATGTTCCATGCCGAGGATGGACGCCGGCTGGGCGAATTCGATCCGTTGCTGCAGGCGCTCCAGCTGGACGGCTTCGCCGGCCTGCCGCTGCTCGACGAGCGTCGCAGCGTGATCGGTGCGCTTCTGCTCGGCCGCCGCAAGCCCCTGGGACGGGCAGAACTGGTCGAGCCCGTCCTGCAATGCGCGGCGGCACGCTTCGCCCAGGCCATCGAGCTGCGCCGCACGCGCGAGCAGGGGCGCGCCGAGGGCCTGCTGGACGCGCTCACCGGCTTGCCCAACCGCCTGCTGTTCAATGATCGCCTGGAGACCATCCTGCGCGAGGCGCATCGCACGGGGGAATGCTTCGCCGTGCTGTTCCTCGACCTGGACAACTTCAAGGCGATCAACGACAGCCATGGTCATGCGGCTGGCGACCAGGTGCTCAGCGTGGTCACCCAGCGCCTGTGCAGTTCGATCCGTGCGTCGGATACCGTCGCTCGCTATGCCGGTGACGAATTCACGATCGTGTTGCGTCACATCATCAAGAGCGACGATGTGCTGCGCGTGGCCGAAAAGATCGTGCAAGTCATGGAGACGCCCCTGCATCTGGAGGGCGGCGAGGAACTGCGGGTGACCGCGTCGATCGGCGTCAGTTTCTTCCCCGACGATGCCGCCGATGCGGACACCCTGCTGAGGCACGCGGACGAGGCGATGTACGCGGCGAAGCATCTCGGGCGGAACAATTTCCAGATCTACGAGATGAGCCAGGACCAGGCCCGGCAGCAGGACGTGGCCCTGGTATCGCGCCTGCGGCACGCCGAACGCAATGGCGAGCTTCGCGTTTTCTACCAGCCGCAGGTGGACGCCGGTACCGAAGACATCGTGGGGATGGAGGCGCTGGTGCGCTGGGAGCATCCCGAGCTGGGCGGGATCAGTCCCGGCGTGTTCATCCCGCTGGCGGAGGAGTCCGGCCTGATCGTGTCGATCGGCGAATGGGTGCTGCGCACGGCCTGTGCCCAGGCGCATGCGTGGGAGCTTGCGCACGGGCTGCGGCTGCGGCTCGGCGTGAACCTCTCCGCGGTGCAGCTGATGGAGCCGGATCTGCTGTAGGTGGTATCGCGCGTGCTGAAGGAAACCGGGCTGGACCCCGCGCTGCTGGAGCTGGAGGTCACCGAAAGCATCTCGATCAAGGAGGTGCCCAACCTGGTGGAGAACCTCAACGGGTTGCACGAACTCGGTTGCCAGATCGCCATCGATGACTTCGGTACCGGTGCCGCATCCCTGGACTATCTGAGACGCTTGCCGGCT
>JAGWVM010000251.1 GCA_018970895.1 Lysobacteraceae bacterium
GTACCGCTTCAACGGCAGTGCCTTCGAGCGCATGGGCAAGGCCGAGGGTTTCGCCGCTGGCGAGTTCGTCAACGCGCTCGCCGAAGGGCCGGACGGGCGCCTGTGGGTCGCCACCCAGTCCGGCCTGCGCGTGGGGGACGGCCAGGCTTTCCGTGCCGTCGAGCCCGGCGGACACCCGCTGGTGCCCGATGCGGGCCGTCGGCTGGTCGAGTTGCCGGCGGGTGGCGTCCTGCTGGTGCGTGGTGGGCACCTGCTGCAGGTCGTGGCCGATGGCCATGACGGCTGGCGCGTGACCGAACGCTTCAATGCCGACCAGCGCCGGACCTGGCCGGGTCTGCAGGACGTCACCGCGGTGCAGGCGATCGACGGCGTGCTCTGGCTCGGCTGCGGTCGGCAGGTGTGCGAGGTCCGCGGCGACCGGGTGCTCGTGCACGGCGTGGCGGAAGGCCTGCCGGCCGACGTCTGGTCCGGCATCTTCCGCGACCGCGGCGGCACCCTGTGGCTGCGCGGCAATCACGTGCTGCGGGCCCGTCCGCCGGGCTCCGGCCGCTTCGAGTCGCGCGACGTGCCGGGCGAATCCACCGACATCCTCACCGACGACATCGGGGTCACCGAGGACCCGCAGGGTCACATCCTGACCCGGACGGATCACGGGCTGGCCCGCTGGGACGGTCGGCGCTGGCAGGTGTATGGCGGGGCCAACGGCCTGCCCGACCTGGGGATCACCGCGCTGATGTTCGATCGCGACGGCGACCTCTGGCTCGGGACCTACGGCCGGGGCGTGGCGCTGTGGAGCGGGTACGGCCTGATCGAGGGCTGGTCGCGCGCGCAGGGCATGGACACCGCACCCACCTGGTCGATCGCGCGCGACGCGCAGGGGCGGATGTGGTTCGCCAACGAACTGGGTGGCAACGTGCTGGTACCAGGTGCCACGCGACTGGCGCCGTGGCCGCTGGCCGCCCGGCCTCCGGCGCGGCAGAACCTGGGCATGCAGACCGGGCCGGATGGCGCGATGTGGGTGGCTTCCTACGACGGCCGCCTGTTCCGCAGCGACGGCCGGGGCACGCGGCGGGTCGCGACGCTGCCGTATTTCGTCAAGGCGATCCGTTTCGACCGTGGCGGTCGGCTGTGGATCGCCACCGTGAAAGGCATCTTCGTGCTGGCGCCCGGCGAGTCGACGCCGCTGCCGGCGGCCGGTGCCCCGGCCACGCAGTGCTCGGACGTCGCCGAGGCGCCGTCGGGCACGCTCTGGTTTGCCTGCAATGCCGGCCTGCTGCGGCTGGCAGACGGTCGCTGGACGCTGCTCGACGCCCGCGGCGACATCGCGCCCGGAGGCTATATCGCGGTGGCCGCCGCGGCCGACGGCTCGCTGTGGCTGGGCGCGAACGAGCCGGGCCTGTTCCGCGGCGAGGTGGTCGGCGACACGGTGCGGCTGCGGCGCATCGTCGACCGCTGGCTGGACAACACGCTGGCGTACTTCGTGCGCCTGGACCGGCGCGGCTGGCTGTGGGTCGGTGGCAGCGCCGGCATCGATGTGTTCGACGGGCAGCGCTGGGTACACGTCTCGCAGGACGCCGGCCTGCTGTGGGACGAAACCGACCAGAACGCGTTTTACGAGGATGCCGACGGCTCCATCTGGGTTGGTTCGGCGCTGGGTGCGAGCCACATCCGCGATCCGCGGGCGCTGTTCGGCAACCACCCGCATCGGGTGGTGCTCACCCGCGTGGCGATCGGCGAACATCGGCTGATGCCGGGCGAGGCGATCTCGATGGGTGGGCGGCGCAAGCCGCTGGTCTTCCGCTTTGCCCGGTTGGGTGCGGTGTCCGGCTCGCCGCCCCGCTACCGCTATCGGCTGCGCGGCAGCGGGGCCGGGCCGGTCAAGACCAGCGCCAACGAGGTCGTGGTGTCGGC
>JAGWVM010000252.1 GCA_018970895.1 Lysobacteraceae bacterium
GGTCGAGCGGGCGCGCCGCCTGCAGCGTTTCCTGACCCAGCCGTTCGCCGTCACCGAGGCCTTCACCGGCATGCCCGGCCGCAGCGTGGCACTGGCCGACACGCTGGACGGCTGCGAGGCGATCTTGCGCGGCGACTGCGACGGCTGGCGCGAGAGTTCGCTGTACATGGTCGGCACGCTGGCCGAGGCCCAGGCCAGGGAAGCCGCCGCCACGAAGGCCGCGGCATGACCGGCCACCTGCACCTGGTGCTCGCCACGCCGCAGCAGGTCGTGCTCGACCTGGACGACGTGACCGCGGTGCGCGGCGAGGACGCCAGCGGCAGCTTCGGCATCCTGCCCGGCCACGCCGACCTGATCACCGTGCTGGTGCCCACCGTGCTGCGCTGGCAGCGTGCCGGCGGCGAGCACGGCTACTGCGCGCTGCGCGGCGGCGTGTTGCGGATGAGCGAGGGAGCGCAGCTCCACGTGGCCTGTCGCGGCGCCGTGCGTGGCGACCAGCTCGGCACACTGGAGGCCACCGTTCGCAGCGAACGCGCCGACCAGGCCGACGCCGACCGCCGCGCACGGGTCGAACAGATGCAGTTGCACGCCCGCGCCGTGCGCGCCCTGATGCGCTACTTGCGCCCCGGCCCGAGGAACGTCGCACCATGACGACGCCGGCGCCCGACCCGCGCACGGAAGAGAGCCGCGACCCGGTCACCACGGCCGCCCGGCGCGCGCGCCAGCGTGACGAGGCCCACCGCGACGATCCGGCCACCCCGGCCAGCATCCGCCTGGCGCAGATCGGCGTGCTGGGCTGGACCATCGTCACCCCGATCCTGCTCGGCGTGCTGGCCGGGCACTGGCTGGACCGCTGGCTGCGTACCGGCGTCACGTTCGCCGCCGCCCTGCTCACCGTCGGCGCCGGGCTGGGCCTGTGGTTCGCCTGGCGCTGGATGCACCGTCAATGAGGCACCTGCCATGAGCCCTTCCCTCACAGCGCTTCCGTTGGCCCCGGCCATCGGCATCGGGCTGCTCGCCGGTGGCGCGGTCGGCCTGCTCCACTTCGTCGGACTGCGCTACACCGTGCGCCTGCTCACCGCCGGTCGCACCGGACTGGCGCTGGCGTCGCAAGGCCTGCGCGTGCTGCTCAGCGCACTGCTGCTGGCGGCCCTGTTCCACTTCGGCCTGGTCGCGCTGCTGGCGGGCTTCGCCGGCTTTCTGGTGGCGCGCCACATGCTGCTGCGCGACCGCGCGGCGACCCACGCGCCGTCACCGGCCGGGGAGCCCCGGCCATGATCGGCTCGCCGCTGCGCACCGACGTCCTGTTCCATCTCGGCCCGGTCCCGATCAGCTCGGCGGTGGCCGTGAGCTGGGGGATCGTGGCGGCGCTGGCACTCGGTTCATGGCTGGCCACGCGACGCCTTTCGCTGCGTCCCTCGCGGACGCAGGCGGTGCTGGAACTGCTGGTGGAAACCATCGACGGGCAGATCCGCGACACCATGCAGGTGGACCCGGCACCCTACCGAGCGTTGATCGGCAGCATCTTCCTGTTCGTGCTGACCGCGAACTGGTCGGGGCTGGTGCCCGGTATCGAACCGCCCACCGCCCATCTGGAGACCGATGCCGCACTGGCCGGCATCGTGTTCCTCGCCACCCTCGTGTTCGGCCTGCGCAGCCGCGGCGTGCGCGGCTACCTGGCCACCTTCGCCGAGCCGGGCTGGCTGATGGTGCCGCTGAACCTGGTCGAGCAGATCACCCGCACCTTCTCGCTGATGGTGCGCCTGTTCGGCAACGTGATGAGCGGCGTGTTCGTGGTCGGCATCGCGCTGTCGCTGGCGGGGCTGATCGTGCCGATCCCGTTCATGGCGCTGGACCTGCTCACCGGCGCCATCCAGGCCTACATCTTCAGCGTGCTGGCGATGGT
>JAGWVM010000119.1 GCA_018970895.1 Lysobacteraceae bacterium
CCGCGCTCGGCGCCGGTGATACGGATCTTCTCGCTGCTCGGTGCCGCCGTCGCCACGGCGCGGGACGCTTTCTTGCCCCGCGCCGCCACCAGCTGCGCGGCGACCACGTCAGGCATGCGGTTGCCCAGCGCGATGTCGGCCAGCAGCTCCTCCAGCCGATGCAGCTTGGCCTCGGCGAGGAAGCGGTCGAGCACGGCCGGCGCGATGCCGTCGAGGCTGGAGCCGAGCGCGTCCAGCGCACGGTCGAGCATGCGATGACCGAAATCGACGGCATCCTCGTGCTGCAGGTGTTTGAGGAACTGGCGGATCGCCGTGCGCGCCTTGCCGGTCACCACCGACTCCAGCCAGGCCGGATTCGGCACCGCCGACGGCGCGGTGATGATCTCCACCAGCTGACCGGATTCCAGCCGGATACGCAGTGGCACCAGCTTCTTGTCCACGCGCGCGGCCACCGCGTGATGGCCCACGTCGGTGTGCACGGCGTAGGCGAAATCCAGCGCGGTGGCATTGCGCGGCAGCGAGAGGATGTCGCCGCGCGGGGTGAACAGGTACACCTCGTCCGGGAACAGGTCGATCTTGACGTTCTCGATGAACTCGCTGGGCGAGGGCGTGTTGGCCTGGCTGTCGGCCAGCGCGGACAACCACTCGCGCGCCCGCACCTGGGCGCTGTTGGCCGGCCCGGATTCGGTCTTGTAGGCCCAGTGCGCAGCCACCCCGCGCTCGGCGACGGAGTCCATCTCGACGGTCCGGATCTGCACCTCGATCGGCGCTCCGAATGGCCCCAGCAGCACGGTATGCAGCGACTGGTAACCGTTGGCCTTGGGGATCGCGATGAAATCCTTGAATCGCCGGTCCACCGGCTTGTAGAGCGTGTGCACCGCACCCAGCGCCATGTAGCAGCGCATCGCCGTATCGACCACCACGCGGAAGCCGTAGACGTCCATCAGCTGGGCAAAGGTCTTGTGCTCGCTGCGCATCTTCGAATAGATGCTCCACGGCGACTTGATCCGGCCGACCACCCGCGCTTCGATCTGCTCGGAGGCCAGACGCTGGGTCAGCGCCGCCTCGATCTTGCCCATGACCTCCCGGCGATTGCCCAGCGCCGCCCGGATGCGCTCGCTGATGACGCGATAGCGGTCCGGATAGAGGCCGCGAAAGCCCAGGTCCTGCAGCTCGGCCTTGAACTTGTTCATGCCCAGCCGCTGCGCGATGGGCGCGTAGATCTCCAGCGTCTCGCGCGAAATGCGCCGACGCGAGGAGGTGTCCTTGGCCCCCAGCGTGCGCATGTTGTGCAGCCGGTCGGCCAGCTTGATCAGGATCACCCGGAGGTCGCGGGCCATCGCCAGGAGCATCTTGCGGAAGCTCTCCGCATCGGCCTCCTGGCGGCTGCCGAATTTCATCTTGTCCAGCTTGGTGACGCCGTCGACCAGTTCCGCAACGGTCTCGCCGAACTCGCCGGCCAGTGCGTCGCGACCGAGCTGGGTGTCCTCCAGCGTGTCGTGCAGGATCGCGGCGATGATGGTTTCGGCATCCAGTCCGAGTTCGGCGAGGATGCCGGCCACCGCGACCGGGTGGGTGATATAGGGCTCGCCGCTCTTGCGGGCCTGTCCTGCGTGGGCGTGGGCGCCCACGCGGAACGCGCGCTCGACGCGCGCGACCTGGTCATCGGGGAGGTAGGCGAGCCGGTCTTTCAGGGCCCGGACATAGTCCGGCAACGCCGCGTCCTGCGAAGGATCCGTCGCGGCGACGGGTGCGGGGATGCGCTGCCCGCTCAGAGGCACACCCCGCGCAGGGCGGCCGGGTGGCGACGGTCACCCGGACGAGAGCCGGCGGCTCGCGCCACCGGCTTCGTGCGACGTCCGGTACCGCTGCCGGTCATGCTCAGTCATCCCCGCCCTTGGAAAGGTCGTCGTCGACTTCGGCGGCGGCCCACTCCAGGGCCTCGCGCTCGGCGCG
Organism: Lysobacteraceae bacterium; assembly: GCA_018970895.1. Taxonomy (GTDB): domain Bacteria; phylum Pseudomonadota; class Gammaproteobacteria; order Xanthomonadales; family Rhodanobacteraceae; genus Dyella_A. The sequence continues at coordinate 1,957 of JAGWVM010000119.1, forward strand.
CTCGCGCTCGGCGCGGTCGATCTCGTCGATCGTGGCCTGGTCGATGCGGCGATCGGCGATCTCGCGCAGCGCCAGCACGGTCGGCTTGTCGTGGTCCGGATTGACGGCCGGCTCGGCGCCCTTGGACAGCTGGCGGGCGCGCTTGGTCGCCATCAACACCAGCTCGAAACGGTTGTCGACCACCTCAAGGCAGTCTTCCACGGTAATGCGTGCCATGCGAAATCCTCAGGCGGTGAAGCAACTTTGGAAGGTCGTTCAGTGTAGCCAGCGTAGGCTTTGCTGGCAATGTGGCAACCCGTATCATGGTTGGTTGGTCTGCCGCCGGTTCAGGACGAAAGCGCGGCGAAACGCGTGCATATTATAAAATCCGACGGTACACTTAATTTCCCACCCCCGGCACCGCAACGGACTCCACACCGATGCCCTTTCACCACACCCCGTCATGGCTGAGCCGGACCGCCGCACTCGGCCTGGTGGCTCTGCTTGCCGGCTGCGCCATCGCCAAGCCGCGCACCGACGATCCGCTCGAAAAGGTCAACCGCAAGGTCTATGCATTCAACGATACCGTGGATCAGGCGGTGATCCGCCCGGTCGCGGTGGGCTATCGCAAGATCACCAATCCGCCCGTGCGCCGTTCGGTCAGCGACTTTTTCACCAACCTCCGGCAGCCCGTCACGGTGGCCAATGACCTCCTCCAGGCCCGGCCGAAGCAGGCGCTGCAGAGCACCGGGCGCTTCCTGGTCAACCTGACGCTGGGCATCGGCGGCCTGTTCGACCCGGCCAGCTCGCTGGGCCTGCCGCTGCAGGAGACCGACTTCGGCATCACCCTGGCGCGCTGGGGAGTACCCGAGGGCGACTACCTGATGCTGCCGTTCCTCGGCCCCTCGACGGTGCGCGACGTCTGGCAGGTACCGGTGGACGGCTATTTCTTCGATCCGCTGACGATCTACGCGCGCAACCACAGCTATCCCTACGGCCAGCAATACATCCCGCAGCTGGTCTACCTGGTCAATCTGCGCTCGCGGGCGTTCGACGCGGAGAGCTTCCTGAAGTCGGCCTACGACCCCTACGTGTTCATCCGCGACGCCTACCGCCAGAGGCGTCTGTACAAGCTCTACGACGGCAATCCGCCGACCGACGTGATCGACCGGATGCAGGGTCTGGACCAGCAGGGTTTCGACCCGGACCAACTGTTGCAGGAGCAGCACCAGTGGGAAGACAAGCACCCCAAGCAGGCCAAGCAGGACAATCCGCCCTCCGGGGGCTGACCACCGAGGCACGCCGATGAAAAAGGCCCCGGAAACGGGGCCTTTCTGGTTTCTGCCATGCGGGATGGATGCCCCGCGCCGCTCAGCCGGACGCCAGCATCGGTTCCACCTCGCAGACCTGGGCCAGCCTCCGCAGCCCGGCAGGCAGCCCCCGGACACGGGGCGACGGTCCGTGGCGACCCGCCTCGGCCAGCACTGCCAGCAAGCAGGCGAGGCCGGCACTGTCGCCACGCTCGACCGCGGACAGATCGATCACCGAGATCCCGCCGCGGCCGAGCCGCTCGCGAAGAAACTGCCAGGCAGCCTTGGCGGTATCGAAGGTCAGCACGCCGCGGATCGCAAGCGTGCCGCCATCGCGTTCCTCGAAGCGGCATCCAGCCTCGGTCACGGCGCCTTGGCCTTGCTGTCCTGCTCCATGGTCTTGAGCGCGTCTTCGCCGCGCGTCTCCAGGTTGGTGATCAGCTTGTCGATGCCGACCTTGCGAATCTCCGCATCCACCTGGTTGCGATAGTTGGTGACGTAGGAGATGCCCTCGATGATCACGTCATAGGCCTTCCACTCGCCGCTGCGGGTCCTGCGGAAGGCGTAGTCGACGGCGACCTTCTTGCCGTCCTCGAGCACCACCTGGGTGCGCACCACGGTGCGCTTGGGGTTGAGGTCGCCGTTGTAAGGCAGCACCACCACCGCACCCTTGGTGTAGTTCAGCAGGCCCTCGGCGTAGCGGCTGGTGATCGAGTTGTAGAACGCCTTGGCGAAGCGCTCGCGCTGCTCCGGGGTCGCTTCACGCGCGTGCTGGCCGAGCACCAGGATCGAGGCGTAGTCGATGTCGAAATGCGGCAGGAAGATGTCATCAATGATGCCGATGAGCTTTTCCTTGTTGTTCTTGAGCTCTTTGCTGTGCCCGGCGATCGTGGTGTCGAGATCGTGCGCGATGGTCTGCACGACCTGCTCCGGGGTCTGCTGCGCGGACGCCGCAGGAGCGGGATCCTGCGCCAGCGCCGGGGTAGCGAGCGCGGCGCCGAACGTCAGTGCCAGGGCAAGGGCGATGGGACGCAACATGGGGAGACTCCAGGGGGACGAAATTCGGGAAACCATCACTTGGCGTCGGACGACTTGCCGCTGCTCTTGTCGCCCGGCGAGCCGTTGACCAGGAACTTGCCGATCAGGTCCTCCAGCTGCATGGCGGACTGGGTCAGGATCATCTCGTCACCGTCCTTGAGCATGTCCGGGGAGCCGCCGGGCTGGATCGCAACGTACTGGCTGCCGATCAAACCGCTGGTGAATACTGCCGCCGAGGAATCGTCGGGGATCTGGTCGTACTTCTTGTCGATCGACAGGGTCACCAGCGCATCCAGCTTGACCGGATCGGCCTGCACCGACTTGACGCTGCCGATCGCCACGCCGGCCATCTTCACCGGGGCGCCCGGCGACAGCGTGCCGACGTTGCTGAAGCGCGCCTTCACCGCGTAGGTGCCGCCCAGGTCGTCGGCGGCGGCGCCCGCGCCGAAGAACTTGCCCAGCATCGCCTCCAGCGGCTCGGTGGACTTGCTCAGGGCGAGCCGGCCGCCATCCTTCACGTACTGCTTGGCGTTGCCGTACTGCAGGCCGACGTACTGGTCGCCGAGCAGGCCGCTGGTGTAGATCGTGGCGACCGAATCGACCGGGATCTGGCCGTATTTCCTGTCGATCGACAAGGTGACGTCCGCCACCTCCTTGCCCGGCTCCAGCGCGATCGATTCGACCTGGCCGACCCGCACGCCCGCCACCTTCACCGGCGCACGGTCCTTGAGCTGGCCGACATTGGCGAACTGGGTGGTCACGTCGTAACTGGGACCCTGGCTCACGTTGGCCACCGAGGTGGTCTGCGTGGCCAGGTAGGCCAGTGCGGCAAAGCCGAGCACGATGAACAGGCCGGTGCCGACGGCATAGGATTTTCGCTGGGTCACGGCACGATCCTCGAAGCAGGAGAGACGGAAGAAATCACGGGAATCACATCAGGAAGGCGGTGAGCACGAAGTCCAGCGCCAGGATGGTGATGGACGAGGCGACCACGGTGCGGGTCGTGGCGTAGGCCACGCCCTCGCTGGTCGGCGGGGTGGTGTAGCCCTGGAACACGGCGATCAGCGAGACCACGGCGCCGAACGCCACGCTCTTGTAGACGATGCCATTGACCACGTCCTTCCAGACGTCGACGTTGGAGGTCATGTTCGACCAGAAAGTGCCGTTGTCGATGCCCAGCCAGGTCACCCCGACCAGATGACCACCGAAGATACCCAGCGCGCAGAACACGCTGCACAGCAGCGGCATGGCGATCAGGCCGGCGAGGAAGCGCGGCGCCACGACGTAGGCGATCGGATCGACCGCCATCATCTCCATCGCGGCGATCTGGTCGGTGGCGCGCATCAGGCCGATTTCGGCGGTGATCGAGGTGCCGGCGCGCCCGGCAAACAGCAGTGCGGTGACCACCGGGCCCAGTTCGCGGTAGATCGCGATCGCCACCACCGTGCCGCTGGCCGCGGTACCGCCGAAGATCGACAGCACGTAGTAAAGCTGCAGCCCCAGCACCATGCCGACGAACAGGCCGCAGGTCATGATGATGGTCAGGCTCATTGCGCCGACGAACCACAGCTGGCGCACCGTCTCGCGCCCGTAGCGGAAGCTGCGCGGCACCGCCCTGAGGATGGTCAGCAGGAACAGGCCGCAGTGGCCGATCTGCGCCAGCGCCTCGGCCACCATGTTGCGTTGGGTCTGCGCGCTCATGCCTGGCTCCGCGGGAAACCCAGCGACTGGGCGTAGTCGCCGGCCGGATACTGGAACGGCACCGGGCCATCGGCCTCGCCACCGAAGAACTGCCGTGTCCACGGCGAGCCGTCGTCGGCGATCGTCTTGGGATCGCCCTGCGCCACCACCTTGCCGTTGGCGATCAGGTAGACGTGGTCGGCCACCTGCTTGATCGCGTCCAGCTCGTGCGCCACCAGCACGCTGGTGATGCCCAGCGTGTCGTTGAGCGTGCGGATCAGCTTGAGCACCTGGTTCAGCGCGATCGGGTCCAGGCCGACAAACGGTTCGTCGTAGAGGATCAGCATCGGGTCGAACACGATCGCCCGGGCCAGCGCCACGCGCCGGGCCATGCCACCGGAAAGCTCGCTGGGCATCAGCCCCGCCGCGCCGCGCAGACCCACCGACTGCAGCTTCAGCAGCACCAGGTTGCGGATCAGCTCTTCCGGCAGGTCGGTGTGCTGGCGCAGCGGGAAGGCAACGTTCTCGAACACGTCGAAATCGGTCAGCAGCGCCGAGTTCTGGAACAGGTAACCGATCTGCTCGCGCAGCTTGAACAGCTGGCTGCGCGAGAGCGCACCCACTTCGCGACCGTCGACCCACACCTCGCCCGCGTCGCCGGCCATCTGGCCGGTGATGTGCTTGAGCAGGGTGGTTTTGCCGGTACCGCTCGGGCCCATGATGGCGGTGACGCGACCACGCGGGATGTCCATGTCCAGCGCGTCGAAGATGATCTTGCCGTTGAGCACCGTGGTGAGGCCGCGGACGCGCACCAGGGGCTCGACATCGGTGGACGGGCGTGCGGTATCGGTCATCGGGAATGCGCGAGACGAAAGGAGGACAAGGTAGCCGAAGCGAAGCGGCCGCGCCATCGCGCGAGCGCGTGCGGCAGGCCGCCATTCATGGCGCAAGTTCGTGCCTGGTACGGGCAGGTACGTGCGCCGGCGGCGACCGGATCAGGGCGCCAGCAGGGCCTCGATCAGCGCCGCATGCCGGTCCCACTGCAAGCGGCTGCGCAGCCGCACCGCCCGCACGATCGCCTGCAGGTCATCCAGCGCGTCCTCGAAGCGGTCGTTGACCACGATGTAGTCGAACTCGTGTGCGTGGGCGATCTCCCCGCGCGAGTTGCGCAGACGGCGCTCGATCACCTCCGGCGCGTCCGAACCGCGCCCGCGCAGGCGGCGCTCCAGCTCGGCCCGCGACGGCGGCAGGATGAACACGCTGACGCAGTCCGGCTTGCTGGCACGGATCTGCCGCGCGCCCTGCCAGTCGATCTCCAGCAGCACATCCCGCGACTGCGCGAGCAGGCCATCCACGGTGGTGCGCGAGGTGCCGTAGAGGTTGCCGTGCACCTCGGCATGCTCGAGGAAGATGCCCTCGCCCACCTCGCGCTCGAACTCGGCACGCTCGACGAAGTAGTAGTGGCGACCGTACTGCTCGCCCGGCCGCGGCGGCCGCGTGGTATGGGAGATCGACAGCGAGATCCCCGGCTCACGCTCCAGCAGCGCGTTGACCAGCGTGGACTTGCCCGCCCCGGAGGGCGCGGCCACCACGAACAGGGTTCCTGCCGCCGGCGTGATCATTCGATGTTCTGCACCTGTTCGCGCATCTGTTCGATCAGCACCTTCAGCTCCACCGCCGCATTGGTGCTGCGCGCATCCACCGACTTGGAGCCCAGCGTGTTCGCCTCGCGGTTGAACTCCTGCATCAGGAAGTCCAGCCGCCGCCCCACCGGCTCGGCGAGGCCGAGCACGCGGCGCGCCTCGGCGATATGAGTGGTGAGCCGGTCCAGCTCTTCGTCGACGTCGGCGCGGGTGATCTGCAGCACCAGCTCCTGCTCCAGCCGGCCCGGGTCGGCCGGTTGCTTGAGATCGGCCAGTCGCGATTCCAGCCGGACGCGCAGCGCAGTGCGGATTTCCGGCATCCAGCCGCGGACGTCGGCGACCACGCGTTCGATCGCGTCCAGCCGCTCGCGCAGCATGTCCGCGGTCTTGGCGCCTTCGCGCTCGCGGGTGGCGGCCAGCGCGTCCAGCGCGCGGTCGAGCACGGCAAACAGCGCGGCCTGCAGCGCCTCGCTGTCGACCTCGGCGCGGTCCAGCAGACCGGGAAAGCGCAGCAGCTCGCTGAAATCCACCTGCATGGTCGGGAAGCGCGGCTGCAGTTCGCGAGCCAGCTCGGTCAGCCGCGCCAGCATGCCTTCGTTGAGCTGCAGCGCGTCGCTGCGCTCCTCGCCGCGCAGGCGCACGGTGAGGTCAAGCTTGCCGCGCGACAGGCGGGCGGCGATGCGCTCGCGCAGCGCGGGCTCGAAGCCACGCAGCTCGTCCGGCAGGCGCGGGCTGATCTCCAGGTAGCGATGGTTGACCGTGCGCAGCTCGCAGCTCAGCGTGCCGGTGGGGCCGGCGAGCTCGGCGGAGGCGTAGGCAGTCATGCTGCGGATCATGGAAGGCCTTGCGGAGGTGCCGGAAAAGAGCGCAATGGTAAACTTTCCGGCCCTGCCATGCCCAACCAGGCTCTCCGACCCATGCAAACCATCAGCCGCCCGAGTGGCCGCGCCAGCGACCAGCTGCGCCCGATCACCATCGAACGCCGTTTTACCCGCCATGCCGAAGGCTCGGTGCTGGTGGGCTTCGGCGATACCCGCGTGCTGTGCACCGCCAGCATCGAGGATCGCGTGCCGCCGTGGCTGCGCGGCAAGGGCGAAGGCTGGGTCACCGCCGAATACGGCATGCTGCCTCGCGCCACCCACACGCGCATGCAACGCGAAGCGGCCAAGGGCGGCCAGGGCGGGCGCACCATGGAGATCCAGCGGCTGATCGGCCGCAGCCTGCGCGCCTGCGTCAACCGACAGGCGCTGGGCGAGCGCGTGGTCACGCTGGACTGCGACGTGATCCAGGCCGACGGCGGCACCCGCACCGCGGCGATCACCGGCGCCTACGTGGCGCTGGTCGACGCGGTGAACCACCTGATGGCGCGCGAGCACCTCAAGCGCAACCCGATCATCGGCGCGGTGGCGGCGGTGTCGGTGGGCATCTACCAGGGCATGCCGGTACTCGACCTCGACTACGCCGAGGATTCGAACTGCGACACCGACATGAACGTGGTGATGAACGACGGCGGCGGCTTCATCGAGGTGCAGGGCACGGCCGAGGGCCATGCGTTCCGCCGCGACGAGATGGACGCGCTGCTGGCGCTGGCCGAGAAGGGCGTGGCCGAGCTGGTCGCCGCCCAGCGCGCCGCCCTGTCGGAAGGCTGAGCGATGGGTCGCATCGTCCTGGCCAGTGGCAACCGCGGCAAGCTCGCCGAGTTCAAACACCTGCTCGCTGACAGCGGTCTGGATGTCGTCGCGCAGGGCGAGCTGGGGGTGGAGGACATCGAGGAGACCGGCCTCACCTTCGTCGAAAACGCCCTGCTCAAGGCGCGCCACGCCGCGCGCGTCACCGGCCTGCCCGCACTGGCCGACGACTCGGGGCTGTGCGTGGATGCGCTCGGCGGCGCGCCGGGCCTGTACTCGGCGCGCTACGCCGGCACCCACGGCGACAACGCGGCAAACAACGCCCGGCTGCTGCGCGAGCTGGAGGGTCGCCCCGACGCCGAACGCCGGGCATTCTTCATCTGCGTGCTGGTGCTGCTGCGCCATGCCGACGATCCGGCCCCGCTGGTCGCCGAGGGCCGCTGGCACGGCCGTGTACTGCACGCGCCGCGCGGCGACGGAGGCTTCGGCTACGACCCGCTGTTCCTGCCCGACGGGCACACGCTCGGCGCCGCCGAGCTGGACAAGGCGCTGAAGAATCGCATCAGCCACCGCGGGCAGGCGCTGGCGCAGCTGCACGCACGGCTGGCCGACCTCGCCGCCTGAGATGGCCCTGACCGCACCACCGCTGTCGCTTTACGTGCACATGCCGTGGTGCGTGAAGAAATGTCCGTACTGCGACTTCAACTCG
>JAGWVM010000253.1 GCA_018970895.1 Lysobacteraceae bacterium
GCATTACCGCCGATACCACCGACTCGTACCGCACGGTGTTCGGCGCGAAGGGCGATATCAATCTCAACTGGTCGTACAACGTGGCCGGCGTGCTGGGCGAGACCGCCGACACCATCGTCGGCACCGGCGACTTGCTTTCCGACAGAATTGCCCCCGCTCTGATGGGTTGCCCGGCCGGTTCGTACGCCGGATGCATTCCCTACAACGTGTGGGTGCCCAACGGCGTTACGGCCGCCGCCGCGAAGAACCTGCAGGGCACCAGCCTGACGCAGACCCGTACGCGCCTGATGGACGTCAACGCCTACCTGAGCGGCGATCTCGGCGTGAGCATGCCGTGGGCCGAGGGCGATCCCATCACCGTGGCCGCCGGTGCCGAGTGGCGCAAGGAGAACTTCAACTTTACCGCTGACAGCAACTCGCAGGCGGGCAATTTCGCCGGCGCGGGCGGTCCGTCGTTGCCGCTCAGCGGCCAGATCTCGGTGCACGAGCTGTACGGCGAAGCCGGCATTCCGCTCGTCGAGACCTCGGGCATGCTGAAGTCCCTCGGCCTCGACCTGGGTTATCGCTACTCCAAGTACAAGCTGTCGGGTGGCGCCAATACCTTCAAGATCGGCTTCAACAGCAACTTCGATGACGTCGTTCGCCTTCGCGGTGGTTTCAACCGTGCCGTGCGTGCGCCGAACGTCTCCGAGCTGTTCTCGACCAACCAGATCGCCTTGTACAGCGGCGCGGACCCCTGCGCGGGGCCCACTCCCGCCGATACGGCGGCGCAGTGTCTGAATACCGGCGTGACTGCGGCCCAGTACGGTCATGTGCCGGACAGCCCGGCGGGCCAGTACAACCAGTACACCGGCGGCAACCAGAACCTGAAGCCGGAGAAGGCCGATACCTATACCTTTGGTGTTGCCGTGACTCCGATGGAAGGCCTCGAGGGCTCGCTGGACTTCTACGACATCAAGATCAAGAACACGATCAGCGCGATTGGCGCGTCCACGATCGTGGACTTCTGTGCCAAGACCGGCTCTCCGTTCCTGTGTAGCAAGGTGCAGCGTAACCCCGCCACCGGCGACCTCTGGCTGGGTCAGACCGGCAAGGTCATCAACCTGACCGACAACTTCGGCAACCTCGAGACCCGGGGTATCGACCTGAACATCAGCTACAAGTGGTCGATGTTCGGTGGTCATGCATTCGCAAACCTGGTGGGTACCGACCTGTTGGCCTACAACGTCGATCCGCTCCCGGGCGTGAATTCCGCGGCCAAGTACAATTGTGCGGGCAAGATCTCGCCCGGGTTGGCCTGTGACAACCCGCGTTGGCGCCATATCGTGAACCTGGGCTACAGCCGCGACTGGTGGAGTGTCAACGTACGCTGGCGCCACTTCGGTTCCGTGCATTACGTCAACACGGACGGCACCCCGCTGACCACCGATCACCTGCTGCGCAACAGCCACCAGATCGGGGCCTACAACTGGCTGGATCTGTCCGGCACCTTCAAGATCGGCCAGCGCGTCGATCTGACGGTGGGCGTGAACAACGTGACCGATCGCCAGCCGCCGCTGGTGGGCAGCACGTTGGTCTCCAATGCCAACACTCCGGGCGGCTATGACGAGCTCGGTCGCTACTTCTTCACCAACGTCAGCGTGAAGTTCTAACCCGGCGTTTGATCAGCCGAACATGTTCTACCGGTGTCACTGGCGGCGGGCTTCGGCCCGCCGCCTTTTTATTGCTCTCCCGGAGCTGCGTGACATCGCGCCACCTCGTAAGCTCCCCCGTTAGGCAGACATCTCGAAAGTAGAACTTTCTGGCATCGTTCCCGAGCCAGGAGGTTCCATGAAGAAGTCGAAGTTCACCGAGACGCAGATCGTCTCGATCCTCAAGCAGGCCGACGCCGGGGTGCCCATC
>JAGWVM010000254.1 GCA_018970895.1 Lysobacteraceae bacterium
ATTCCATGGCGCTTACCCCGGCCCGCACCATGCCCGGCGTGCTCGAGCTGTTGCCGCTCGACCAGATCGCGTTCCAGCGCATGCTCGACACGATCCGACGCAACTACGAGCGCTTCGGCTTCCTGCCGGTGGAAACGCCGGTGATCGAATATTCCGATGTGCTGCTGACCAAGACCGGCGGCGAGACCGAGCGCCAGGTGTACTTCGTGCAGTCCACCGGCGCGCTGCAGTCGGACAAGTCCGCCGAGGGCATGCCCGAGCTGGCTCTGCGCTTCGACCTCACCGTGCCGCTGGCGCGTTACGTGGCCGAGCACGAGCGCGAGCTGAGCTTCCCGTTCCGCCGCTACCAGATGCAGCGCGTGTATCGCGGCGAGCGCGCGCAGCGTGGCCGTTTCCGCGAGTTCTACCAGTGCGACATCGACGTGATCGGCAAGGACAGCCTGTCGATCCGCTATGACGCCGAGCTGCCGGCAGTGATCTACAGCGTGTTCCGCGAGCTGGACATCGGCCCGTTCACCATCCAGCTCAACAATCGCAAGCTGATGCGCGGCTACTTCGAGAAGCTGGGTATCGTCGACGCCGAGCAGCAGATGCTGGTGCTGCGCGAGGTGGACAAGCTGGACAAGCGCGGCGAGGGCTACGTGCGCGACACCCTCACCGGCGAAGGCTTCGGCCTGAGTGCCGAGGTGGCCGGGCAGATCCTCGCCTTCGTGCAGGTGCGCTCCACCTCGCTGCAGGACGCCCACGACAAGCTCGATGCACTGGGCGCCGGCCCGGAGGTGATGGAGCAGGGGCGTGCGGAACTCAAGGAGGTGCTGGGCCTGATCCACGCCTTCGGCGTGCCGGAGACGCACTACGCGCTGAACCTGTCGATCGCGCGCGGCCTGGACTACTACACCGGCACCGTCTACGAGACCACGCTCAACGACCACCCGCAGATCGGCTCGATCTGCTCCGGCGGCCGCTACGAGAACCTGGCCGGCCAGTACACCAAGTCGCACCTGCCGGGCGTGGGCATCTCGATCGGGCTGACCCGCCTGTACTGGCAGCTGCGCGACGCCGGGCTGGTCAATACCGCGCAGAGCACGGTCGACGTGCTGGTGACCCAGATGGACGAAGCCCGGCTGCCGGCCTACCTGGCGCTGGCCAACGAGCTGCGCAGCGCCGGCATCGCCACCGAGGTGGTGCTGGAAGCCGGCAAGCTCGGCAAGCAGTTCAAGTACGCCGACCGCGCCGGCATCCGCTTCGTGCTGGTACTGGGCGAGGACGAGCTGGCCAAGGGGGTGGTGACGGTGAAGGACCTGCGCCGCGAGGACCAGTTCGAGGTGGTGCGCGGGGAATTGATCAAGACGCTGCGGGTGGAGCTGGAGCAGGCTGCCGTGATGGGCTGACCCTGCCTGCGATGGCGCGGCGCAGCTTGCCCGCCATCTCCGCAACCCCGAGCATGCGCCGTCGCTGCGACCACACGAAGTGGCTCGCGCGGCGGCCTTTCACATCCAGTGCCGATCGCGGCCGAACCCCCATCCAGTGACCCCGCGACATGAGCGCGTGTCACCCGCACGGAGAATCGAGTGACTTCGCACGACTTCATCACCCTGGACGGTTCCAGCCTGACCCGCAAACAGCTGGTCGCGGTCGCCCGCGGTGGTATCCCGGTGCGGCTGGATTCCAGCCAGCTCGCCCGCGTGCAGCGTGCGGCGGACTTCCTCGCCGAGAAGGTGAGCTGCGGCGAGCCGACCTACGGCGTCACCACCGGCTTCGGCTCCAATGCCGACAAGCTGCTGGGCGCCCATCGCCTGCGTGACGAACTGCCGGGCGGCCACCCGCACCAGCCGGAAGGCACGCTGCTGGACGAGCTGCAGCACAACCTGATCATCACCCACGCGGT
>JAGWVM010000120.1 GCA_018970895.1 Lysobacteraceae bacterium
GCCGGTCGTCCACCGCGACGCCGAACTGTCCACGGCGGTGGACGGCTTCATCCAGGGCATGTTCGAGCATGACCCGGTGTTTGCCGCCAATGCCGGCAAGCACGAGTACGACGGCAAGCTCCCCGACTACAGCGCCGACGGCCTGAAGGCGATGGCGACCTGGCTGCACGACGAGCGCAGCACCTTCGCCGCCTTCACCGACGACAGCCTCGACGCCGAGGGCCGCTTCCATCGCGACTACGTGCTGGCGGTGATCGACGGCCAGCTGTTCTGGCTGGAGCAGTCCGGCTTCCCCTATGCCAACCCGGCCTTCTACACCGACCACCTCTCGCCGAGCATGTACGTGACGCGGCCCTATGCGCCGCTGGCCGACCGCATGGCGGCCTTCGTGCGCTACGAGGAAGCGCTGCCGACCGCGCTGGCGCAGGTGAAGGCGAACCTGAAGTTGCCGCTGCCCGCAAGCTATGTCGACCTGGGCGTCAATTCGTTCGGCGGCTATGCCGCGTTCTTCAAGCACGACGTACCGGGCATCTTCGCCAGCGTGAAGGACCCGGCCCTGCAGGCGCGCTTCAAGACCGCCAATGCCGCGGCGATCAAGGCCGCGCAGGAGCTGGCCGACTGGCTCAAGGCGCAGAAGCCGCATGCCACCGAGAACTTCGCGCTGGGCGCGGACACGTTCGCCGCCATGCTCAAGGCGACCGAGCGGGTCGACTTGCCGCTGGACCAGCTCAAGGCGATTGGCGAGTCGGACCTCAAGCGCAACCTTGCCTCGCTGAAGATCGCGTGCGACCAGTTCGCGCCGGGCAAGTCGCTGGCCGCCTGCGTGGCCAAGGAGGCCGCGGACAAGCCCACCGGCGGTGCGGTGGAGGGCGCGCGCAAGCAGCTGGACGGGCTGCGCCAGTTCATCGTCGACAAGCACCTGGTGACGATTCCCGGCACCGAGCAGGCCAGGGTGGAGGAAGCCCCGCCGTTCAACCGCTGGAACTTCGCCTACATCGAGATCCCCGGCCCGTACGAGAAGAACCTGCCGTCGGTCTACTACATCGCCCCGCCCGACCCGAAGTGGAGCAAGGCCGACCAGGCCGCCTACGTGCCGGGCAAGGCGGCGCTGCTGTTCGTCTCCTCGCACGAGGTGTGGCCGGGCCACTTCCTGCAGTTCCTGCACGCCAACCGCGCGCAGTGGATGTTCGGTCGGCTGTTCGTCGGCTACGCCTACGCCGAAGGCTGGGCGCACTACGCCGAGGAGATGATGTACGACCAGGGCGTCGACGGCGCCACGCCGGAAGTGCACATCGGCCAGCTCACCAACGCGTTGCTGCGCGACGTGCGCTACCTCTCGGCGATCGGCCTGCACACCGGCGGCATGACCATGGCCGAGTCGGAGAAGATGTTCCGCGAGCAGGCCTTCCAGGACCCGGGCAGTGCCCGCCAGCAGGCCGCGCGCGGCACCTACGACCCGGCCTACCTCAACTACACGCTGGGCAAGCTGATGATCATGCAGCTGCGCCAGGACTGGATGGCCAGGCACCCGGGACCGGATGCGCTGAAGGCCTTCCACGACCAGTTCCTCAGCTACGGCGGCCCGCCGATCCCGCTGGTGCGCCAGCAGATGCTCGGCGGCCCGGTCGAGGCCAAGCTCTGGACCGCTCCCGCCAACGCGACGGCAAAATGATTTCCGGCCGGTCCCGCCGCCCGGGCGGGACCGGCTTCGGCCCGCAGCGTGACGTGGACCACGTCTGCTAGCAGTCGGCCCGTCCGGCTGCCGCGCCATTCCCCCGATCTGGCGGTAGGCTCGAATCGTCGAGCACCAACAGGGGGTACGCGACATGATCGAAGCATTCCACCGCGGCACGCCGGCACAGGTCTGGCAGGAACTGGTGCAGCAGGCCGCCCGGCACGCCGGGCACCCGCTGGACGAGACCCACGAGAGCCATCTCGTCTTCGTCCTGCTGCGCTTCCAGCGCGACGCGCAACTGCTCAGCCACACCCACGGCCTGGACTGGCTCGACGCGCTCGAGCAGGTCGGCAGCGCGCGCACCGAGGCCCTGCGCGACGTCGGCGACCGCTGCCTGCTGGTCGCCGGGCTGTTCCCGCAGCTGGCCGAACGCCGCCGGGTGAGCGTGGGCTACTACGTCGACATCGGCCGCGCTGCCTACCAGGGCGTGGCCGACGCCAGCCGTCGCGCCTACGCGACGCTGTACGAGCAGCTTGCCGCCAGCTATCGCGAGCTCGTGCACACGCTGTCGGCGATGCGCCGGCTCGACGTGCCGGCCGTGCTGCACTAGGCCATCGCGGGGCGTCTGCCCCGCCCGGGAATCAGGCGGCCGCCGCCTGCAGCCGGTGCGCGCGCCACTGCGACGCCATCGCCACAACGGCCAGTGCGCCGCCGAACAGGCTGACACCCGGCCAGCCAGCCCGCTGCCAGGCCAGGCTCGCGCCCACCGAGCCGAACGAGCCGCCGAGGAACATGGTGGTCATGAACACCGTGTTGAGCCGGCTCTTGTATTCCGGATGCAGGCCGTAGATCAGGTGCTGGTGCGACACCAGCGCCACCTGCACGCCGAAATCCAGCAACACCACGCCCACCACCATGCCGGTGACCGACGCCCACACGCCGAACACGCCCCACGCCAGCACCGCCACCGCAGTACCCAGCGCGATCACCACGTAGGGTCCGCGGCGATCGGCCATGCGCCCGGCCAGTGGCGCCATCGCCACGCCCACCGCGCCGACCACGCCGAACAGGCCCGCCACGTCGGGCCCCAGGTGGAACGCCGGCTGCTGCAGGCGCAGCGCGAGGATGGTCCAGAACGCGGTGAAGCAAGCGAACAGCATCGCCTGGGTGAAACCCGCCCGGCGCAGCACCGGCTCGGCACGCCACAGCTTGCCCAGCGACGCCAGCAGCACGCCGTAGCGCATCGACCGGGCCGGTCGGTGCGCCGGCAGGCACTGTCGCATCAGCAGCGCGCTGCCCAGCGCGATCGGCACCGCCACCCAGAACATCGCCTGCCAGCCGAAATGCTCGGCGACGAAGCCGGCCAGCGTGCGACTGAACAGGATGCCGGTGAGCAGGCCGCTCATCACGAAACCGATCGCCGCGCCGCGCCGCGACGGCTCGGCGAGGATCGCCACGAACGGCACGATCTGCTGCGCGACGGTCGCTGCCGCACCGAGCGCCAGCGAGGCGGCCAGGAGGCTCCAGGCACTGGAGGCGAGCGCGGCGCCCAACGAGGCGACGGCGACCGCGACGAACTGCACCACGATCAGGCGCCGGCGCTCGAACAGGTCGCCCAGCGGCAGCAGCAGGAACAACCCCAGCGCATAGCCGACCTGGGTCAGCGTAGCCACCAGCCCGGCCACGCCCGCGTGCGGGAAGCGCGCGGCGATCATGCCGAGCATCGGCTGGTTGTAATAGATGTTGGCCACCGCGGTGCCGCAGGCCAGGGCCATGGCGAACAGGGTGCCGCGGGGCAGTCGGGCGGCAGGCGCCGGGGCAGTCGTCACGAAGCTCGTCGTCCATTCAAAAGCGGACCGACACCGCGAAAGAGCGGCGTGCGGCCACGGTAACGGGTTATCCCGCCAGGGCGGCGGGCATGAGTCGGGGGAAGGTTGCTCCGCAACGGCCGGTTCTCAAGGCCCACTCCCGAGACGGGCACGCGCCACGCGCCTCCGCGGCAGCCTCGCCCTCGCCGCCGCCGACGGCGGAGGGCGGTGCACGTCAGTGATCGCCCGACCGTCGGCGCAGGAGGCGCACCCGCTCGAAACGCGACTCGGTGCCGGCGCGGAGCCGGGCGAGATTGCCGCGGTGGGTGTACGTGACCAGGACCGCCACCACCAGCGCGAACGCGATCCGGATCGCCCCCGCCCCGGTTGCCAGCGCGAACAGCGGCAGGCTGATCGCGGCCAGCACGGTGGACAGGCCCACGTAACCGGTGGACAGCAGGCACAGCAGCCACACGCCGAGGATCACCGGCAGCGCCGACGGCCAGGCCACGGCCAGCGCGCCGACCAGCGTGGCGGCGCCCTTGCCTCCCCGGAAACCGTGGAAAAGTGGCCACACGTGGCCAGCCACCGCGGCCAGCGCCGCGGCGTATTCGCCCCAGCCGCGCGCCGCGTCGGGCATCCACTGCCAAGCGAGCCAGGTGGCCAGCGCACCCTTGCCGATGTCGATCAGCACCGTGCCCAGCGCGAAGCGCCAGCCCTGCGTGCGCAGCGCATTGGTGCCGCCGGCGTTGCCGCTGCCCAGGGTACGGATGTCGACACCGCGCAGGCGGCCCAGCAGCAGACTGCCGGAGAGCGAGCCGAGCAGGTAGGCCAGGACAATCAGGGCGACGGCGAGACCCGTGGCGGACGACGCGACCAGGTGCGGCATCGCTCAGTCCTCGACCGGCTGTGTGCTGACCACCAGCGTGCCCGGCCCGGCGTGCGCGCCGATCGCCGGACCGGTCTCCACCAGCCACGCCTCCGCGCAGGGCACGCGCTCGCGCAGGGCGCCGAGCAGTTGCCTGCCCTCCTCCGCCGCGTCGCAGTGACCGACGATCACGCGCCAGCGTGCGCCCCTCGGCAGGCGCCGCGCGACGTAGCCGGCAAAGCGCCCGACCAGCCGCGCGCGACCGAACAGCCCGCCCACCACGCCGAGCCGGCCGCTGGGCTTGACCCGCGCGATCGGCACCAGACCGAGCAGGTCGACCACCGTCTTGCTCCACGCCGGCAGACGGCCGCCGCGCACGGGCATGGTGAGATCGCGGGTCATCGCCCAGGTCAGCGTGCGCGGACGCAGCGCCTCCAGCCGGGCGAGGATCGTCGGCACGTCCGCCCCGGCCCGCGCGGCTTCCGCCGCGGCGATGGCCAGCAGCGCCTGCCCCCCGGCGGCGTTGGCGCTGTCGACGATGAAGGTGCGCGCCGCGTCGCCGCGCTGCGACGCGGTCTCCGCCGACTGGATCGTGCCCGAGACGGCCCTCGCCACGCCGATGTAGACCACCGCCGGATGATGCGCGAGGAGGAAGTCGAACTGACGCCGGAAGTCGCCCGGGGCCGGCTGGCTGGTGCGCGGCAGCACCGCGCTCCCGCGCAGCCGCGCGTAGAACTGCGCCGGCGTCATGCCGACCTTGTCGAGGTAATCCTGGTCGCCGAAGTTGAGCCGCAGCGGCACCACGTGCAGATGCAGCGTTTCGGCCAGGCCATCGGGAAGGTCGGCCGAGCTGTCGGTCACGATGGCCACGCCGCCGGCCGCGGCCGCCGAGCGCGCCTGCGCGTGCATGTCATCGGCCTTGGTCGATTCGACCTGGCCGAACCGCGCCGCCACCTCGAACAGGGCCTGCGGCGCGACCACATGCGCGTGCAGGCGCATGCGCGTGGCCGAACCGGCCACCACGACACACGACGCGCCCAGCGCCTGCACCGCCTCGCGCACCGCCACCGGATGCAGGTCGTGGCCGCTGATCAGGCATTCGCTGCACCAGCGATGGGTCGGATCGGCGTCGGCGAGCTCGTCGTCGCCGTGGGCCAGCAGCGGATCGAGTTCCGGCATGGCCGCCGCGGCCGCCACCGACACGCTCTCGCCGCCGAGCACGGCGCCGATGCCCTCCAGCAGGTGCACGAAGCCCTGCGCTCCGGCATCCACCACGCCGGCCTTCTGCAGCACCGGCAGCTGCTCGGGGGTGTGCGCCAGCGCGCGACGGGTGCGCTCCAGCGCCGCACCGAACCAGGCACGCAGGTCGAGCACGTCCTCGCGCGCCTCAAGCGACTCGGCGAATGCGGCGATCACGCTGAGCATGGTGCCCTCGCGCGGCTCGGCGACCGCCTCGCGCGCCGCCCGCGCGCCGGCCCGCACCGCCTGGGCCAGCCGGGCGGGCGCCACCGCGATGTGGTCGCCCAGGTCGCCGGCCACGCCGGTGAGGAACTGCGCCAGGATCGCGCCGGAATTGCCGCGACCGCCATCCACCGCCTCCTCGCCGACCCGGCGCAGCAGCTCGCCTACCCCCGCCGTGCGACGGCTCAGTGCACCACTGAGGACGCTGCCCATGGTGAACGCGAGGTTGTTGCCGGTATCACCGTCGGCAACCGGAAATACGTTGATCCGGTTGAGCACGTCGCGGCCGGCGATGACCCGGAGCGCACCGGCGATGAGGGCACGGCGCAGGCCGGGACTGCGGATGGAACGTACGGCGCGCGGCAGGGTGGCGGTGGTCATGCGGTGCGTGGCTTTCCGGACGAGGTTCGGTCGCATGAGCGTACGACGAGGGTCGGAATCGGCGCATGCTGCATCGCACTTGGCCCGGGAAGCGACTGGCCGTGGGTTACCATGCCGGCCCCGCCGTGGACCGCCCCGGAGCCCGCCTTGCCCCACTACACCGGCCCCCTTCTGACCCGCGACTCGGGCGCCGCGCTGACGGCAGCCGCCGGCCGGGGCGAGCCGAGCTGGCGCGGGTCGCTCGATCTGGGCCGTTCGACCGGCGAGGCGCGCCTGCAAGCCGACGGCTGGAGCTGGGGCAACGGTCACTACCCGTACCCCGGCAAGCTCCGCGACCGCACGATCTACTGGTGGGACGGCGAAGACTTCGCGCCGGTGTCGCGGTTTTCCGGGGCGCTGATCAAGCTGGTGCCGACCGGGTGGAACGTGCCGACCTTCGAGATCGACGGCATCAAGATGCTGCCCTCGGCCAAGGCCTCGCCGCTGGACGACGCACGCCGCAAGGTGGCGCTGGTCGAACCGCGCGGGAAGGTCGTGCTCGATACCTGCGGCGGGCTCGGCTACTTCGCCGCCTGCTGCCTGGAGGCCGGCGTGGCGCGCATGCAGTCGTTCGAGAAGAACGCCGACGTGCTGTGGCTGCGGACGATCAACCCGTGGTCGCCCGATCCCGACGCGCCGTCCAGCGGCGGGCGGCTGCAGCTTGACCACGCCGATGCCACCGTGGCCATCGACACCGTTGCCGATGCGTCGGTGGATGCCCTGCTGCACGATCCGCCGCGCTTCGGCATCGCCGGCGAGCTGTACGCGCAGAGCTTCTACGACCAGCTTGCCCGCGTGCTGCGCGGGGGCGGCCGGCTGTTCCACTATACCGGCAGCCCCAACCGGCTCACCAGCGGGCGCGACGTCCCGCGCGAGGTGGCGCGGCGGCTGGAACGCGCGGGCTTCCGCGCCGAGCTGGCGCTGGACGGGGTGTTCGCGACGCGTCGCTGAGCGGCTCAGCCGGCCGTCGCGGCGGCTCGCACGCCCAGGTCCTTGCGCAGTTCGTCACGCACCGCGCCGATCTCGACCTGGGCCGCGCCGACACTGCTGATCAACTGGATCACGTCGTAGAGAAACGGCCGGGGAGCAACCGGGTTCCCAAGTTGCAGATCGCTCAGCACGTCGACCATCTGCGGACCGTTGAACATCAGCATCGCATCGTGCTGGACCCACGAAGTCAGTGCGCGGTCGGCCGAGTAGGCCGAGGAGTAGCGTTCCAGCGATGACGCGTCGATCCATCCGGCGGACTGGTTGGCCACCGCCACGTCCCAGGCATCGGTCGACTGGGTGGGAAAGTTGATGCCCACGACGAAAAGGTCGCGGTGGGCGTGGATGTCGGCGTTGATCTGCGCATCCGGCTGTCCGGAAGCGATGTCGGCCCGGACGCGCCTCTCGAGTTCCCGCAGCTTGCCCAGGGTGGTCTGGTTGCGTGCGAAGGCATCGTCGATGCCCGCCAGGTTGTCGTGCAGCTCGTGGTTCATGCGCGCGACGGCCACCTGGGCGGCCTCGGCGTGATGGACATGCTCGATCCACGCTTCCAGACCGAGCGCGGTGAGGATCGACAGCACGATCATCAGGTAGTGCTTGGCGAAATCCTTCAGCGAATCCAGTCGGGCTTTCGGCAATTCCAGATGCATGCGCAGCCTCCGGTAGGCGACGGCGCAGCGTAGTCCATCCGGCCGGGGACCGTCAGCGCCAGCCGGCGGCACGGGCAGCCCGTTCCTGGTCCGCGTCGAAGGCGTCTCCCTGGATCCGCGCGTCCACGGCCGCCTGCACGGCGGGCGGCAGGGCGCTGGCCGCCGGCCGGATCGGTCCGGCCGGTTCGCGCGTCGGCGAAGTGAGCACCGGCAATGCCCAGGCGTCGCCGCGGCGGCAGGCCAGCCCGGCCAGGGCGGGCCCGGCGCGATGGACGAAGGTGCGGCAGATGGCACCGTCGCCGGTGCGAAAGGTGAGGCCGATGGCCGTGCCGGCATCCGGATCCGGCGCGCTGGCCAACTCGGTATCCAGCGCCCGGCGCAGGTCGCCGGCAGCGAATGACTGGCCGCCCTGCGTGCGCACCAGCGACGGGACCGGCGCATGCCGGAACAGCATCGCGGCCAGCGCCACCGACGCGGCCAGCGCGGCCGGCACGATCCAGCGCCGGCGCGCCCGGCCCGATCGTGGCGTCGGCAGCGACACGACGGTCGCCGACCCGCCAGCGCCCGCCGTTGCACCCGCATCCGACGGCTCGCGCAACAACGCCGTCAACCGCTCGGGCACGCGCTCGTCGAGCACCGGATCGAACTGCCCGCGCAGCGCGGCAAGCAGTGCGCGCTCGCGCGTCACCCGGGCGGACAGGACGGGATCGGTGGCCATCGCCGCGTCGACCCGGGCGGCCTGCGCCGGGTCGAGCTGGCCGTCCACGTAGGCATGCAAGGTGTCGTCGTCGATCGGGTTCATGCGTCGGTTCCAAGGTGGTCCTGCAAGGCCATGCGTGCGCGCGAAAGTCGGCTGGTGACGGTGCCCACCGGCACGCCGAGCAGCTCGGCCGCCTGGCCGTAGGACAGCCCCTCGACCAGCACCAGCGCCACCACTTCGCGGTGGTCTTCCGGCAAGGCGGCCAGCGCCTCGGCCAGGGCCAGTCGCCGCGCCGGCGGCGTACCGCCGTCCGCCACCGCCGCCGCGCCGTCATCCTCGGGCACGAACACCTCCCGCGACCGGCCGCGCGCACGCAACTCGTCTCGCCAGGCGTTGCGCGCGATGGCAAACACCCAGCGATCCAGCGCACCGTCCGGCCGCCACTGCGAGGCCCGCGCCAGCGCCCGCTCGACAACCAGCTGCACCAGGTCGTCGGCATCGTCGACGTGCCCGGTGAGCGCGCGCGCGAGGCGGCGAAGGCGGGGCAACAGCTGGATCAGTTCTTCGCGCACCCGCGGTCCGGATTCGGTGTTCTTCATCTGCATGACGTTCGGGCCGGGCCAATCCTTCCATCCGCCGCGAACGGGCGGTTCGGAAGCGTAAATCGGCGCGATGCTAGCATCCGGGCCGTTTCCGTCCTGCCCGTCCGGCTCCCCGCATGCGCCCACCGCGCCGCCACCCTGTCGCCTGCCTCATCCTCGCCGCGCTGCTGCTCGCACCGTCGGTGCGCGCGCAGCTCGCCGGCACGCTGCACGTGCCGCCCTCGCTGCCGGTACACGTGCCCGCCACGTTGCCGCCGGTGGCGACGATCCAGGCCCGCGTGACCGCCCCGCGCATCGACGACTTGCTGCATGCGGCGCAGGCGGCAGCGCGGCCGGCGCAGATCCAGGCACTGCTGCGCGATCCCGCCCGGCGCGTGGCACTGGATCCGGCCGGCAATCCGGTGCTGCGCGGCGAATACCTCGCCAGCGGCCTGACCGACTCGCAGGTCGCTGCACTGGAGCGCAGCGGCTTCCGGGTCACACGCGCGGACGCCGGCGACGATTCGCTCGGCCTCGCGCTGGCGGTGGTGCGCGACACGCGCGGGCGCAGCGAGGCCGACGCGCTCGACGCGCTGCAGCGGGCCGCCCCCGGGGTCCGCTTCACCTACCAGCATCTCTACCTGCCGGCCGGGGACGTCGAT